>CAZVLE010000001.1:0-5924 GCA_964627855.1 uncultured Syntrophomonadaceae bacterium
CCGTTTTCACAGGCGAAGATAATCCTATAGGGTATGTTCATCCTTCTCAGTGCATGTTCAATTGCACCAATACCACTAAAAACAGTAGCAACTTTTAACATATGGCTGCAGCCTCCGGTATAACATAGGGTTTAAATCACATAAATTTAATACGGTTATTCAATTGTGCGGTCAGGTGCAGTTAATGCATATTCCTGCGCAATCATTGCTTTATTAATTATTCTCAACTGACCTCAAATAAACCTTTTTAACCCCTGACAAAAAAATAAGGGGTCGGCTTTCAAGGCCGGGAAGGTATTAAAAGACAGGGTGAAATAATAGTATCCGTTTCTGACGCGGCTGAAAAACGCCAGTATAAGCGGACCGCGCCACTGCAGTAAAGGGCAAGCCTGTCAGTGCAGCAAGCTGCACCCTTGACAGCAGCGGCAGGGTCCGCACAAGATGTGATTATGCCGGCCTCTCACAACAACTGGCGCAGACAACAAGAAGCGCGAGCCAGGTATAATAGCCGGGGCCTGTAATGGGGCCCCGGTTTTGTCTTGAAAACTATTGTTGCACAACAGAAGGACAGCTATCTTTCATCATTTACTCAGTTCGCCGTGACATGGCTAATCATTTTTTCAATTTGTTCATTTGCTTTCATAACCCGGAGGCGTATGGCAGGGTGTGCCTGCTGAAAAACCCTGAAGATCTCGTCTGCAAAAGCCTGGCCGATAGTTTCAACCCCGGTAAAGTTTAAAATTATCTCTTCGAATACTTCAAAACGTTTCAACAAGCGCTTGGCCTGCGAACGCGAAATTAAATTATCTTCGCCATAACCGGCCAGCGAAACCGGCACAATGGTTTTCTTGAAACCGCCTTCCGCAGTCGAGTATAGATCAAAGGCCTGCTGCATCCGCCGCTCTGATGAGGTAGCAATTGTCATTATTATAGTTGTCCCTTCTAAGAATAACTCCCTGTGCTCAAGCAAGAAGTCATCTTCTTCCCAGTGGGCAAAGGATAGATGACCCGACTGAATGACAAAACTGTCAAACATGCGCGAAGTAAAGAAAATACCTTCGCCTGAATGCCTTTGCGGGTCAGTAGTCAGCTTGCCCTTCGTCAGTTCCAGAATGGCATGCAGGGGATCGTCTAAGTCAAACTCCTTCTGAATTTTAGTAAAAATACCTACGCCGTCGTCTTTGACAATCATCTCAATGTTTTTGTAATTCTGGTTTAAAGCAATCATTAGTTCGGTACCTACCGAATGGTCTATAACATTGTTAACCATCTCTGTAAAGCCATACTGACAGATATCTTTTACATTCGAAGGCACCTCTTCCAAATGTGGTTTAATATACTGCCGCCAAACCTTGTCTTCTTCCAAGTCTACAACTGGTAAAGTAGTGGTAAACTCAACAAAATAATTAAGCCTATAGCGCCTGTTCCTCGTCGACCCTTTCGCAACCAGCAAACCATCTTTAACCAGCGCGACAATATGCCGGTGAGCAGCCTGTCGCGATATTCCAAAATGTTCAGCTGTATGGGTGGTAATATCTGCGGGATGCCCGGCAACATGATCGAGAATAAATTGACGTATTAAATGCGTTTTCTGTCTCATCGCTTGCTCCTTTTATAAGCAATATGTTTACATATTGTAAACTGAATTATAAATATTGTCAAATAATATTGCGTGAATTATCAAGACTTAGTGCGGCAGATTGGAAATCATTGTAGACCAGAAGCAGTTCGTGAAAGGATGATGACAGCATGAGCGATAAGATCCTTACCCCCGAAGGCACCGGCTTTCAAGGCCGGGAAAGCATTAAAGGACAGGGTGAAATAATGCTTATATTTAGCAGATCAAATCAATGGTCAGGATATTATTTTCTAACCATTTTTTCGTATCGGGAACTTGCTTGAGTTCAAGCTTTATCTAAATTTGCACAATCAGTTTAATGTGCCCTATGCAGCAAGGTAATGGAATGTTTACTGCATTATCGGACCTTCTGCTTTATTGCATCAGCAATGTCAGGCCGGTCAGTGCTCCGGTTGTTGACGGCTAGTTTGTAAAAAGATTTAATTCCAGATCCTCGATTATCCCTGGGCCTGCAATTTTTAACGGGCCTTTTAAAAACTGCGGGGGCCTAAGAATTTAAATACTTTTAAGAGCATTAATGAGAAAAGCATAGCACCGACATAGATTAATACTACCGTTTCAACACTCCAGCCCCACCACAAGGGGGCATGCATCAGCATCATGTAGCCGAATACGAAGGGAGCCGAGAAAATCACTTGCACGCCAAGCTCCAGGGCAACCGGTGTTTTAAATTCGGGATCGGCAATTCTTAAAAGAAGCAGGCCGATGGTGGCCGTACCGGTGGTAATTCCGTAAACTCCAACAGTTCTTTCAAGGCTATGCGACCAGGTTCTCCTGCCCAGGCTAACCACAACAAGGGTGGTCAGGATCCCACTGATCAGGGAAATTACCATAATCGGAACTATGTATTCCCAGACGATTACCACCTGGATGGCCATAATTGTAGCAATGATCAGGAAGTCAATAGCCCATCCTGTAATCCTTCGCTGTACACCCGAATCTAAAAGATAACCAAGGCCGATCCTGTTGATGATGAACTTTATGATCAGTGCGATTATTACCCCGAAAAAGAAGAAAAAGCCAAAAAGAGTCATGGCGACATCCTCAGAAATAAACTTTCCGATCACGAACATGAGCAGATATGTAATGATGTAGACTAACCCGACCAGCGCTGCATGAAAGGCCAGTGTGTCGATATTGCCTGAATGGGTTGTCAGTTCACCGGCAGTTTCCTTCGGCGAGTCTTTGCGGATGAGGCCTTTTAATATTTCCGGGGAAAGACTTTGTGGCGACTCGCTTGAAAAACCCTTGCGAATACCCCAGTTTACCAGGGGAACACCGACAAAGAAAGCAAAGGCAAAGCCAAATACGGCGAAGGAAAGCCCGAGGGTTGCGGCATTGGTAAAGCCAAACTCTTCCCACACTTTTCCCACAGATAAGGCCTGTCCCGGCCCCTGGGTGAAGCCAAGTGGGGCCAGAAAACCAAAGAGGGGATTAAGTCTGTAACCTATCGAGTTGAATAAAAAAACAATCAGAGCGCCCACTATTGCTTGCATTGACATCACGACACCGCTTACACAGCCTATCCAGAGAGGCCCTTTTACGGATCTTTTCACAGCAGCATTGGCATTTTTGGAGGCGCCGGAAGTAAGGCCCAGCGAAATAAAAGAGATTGTAAATAGATGGTAAGCAAAAGTTTCAAGCAGATCAGTTGAAACATTTATAACTCCCGTACTGGTTAAAATAAGTCCGATGGTACCGCCGATAAAACAGCTGGGAATAAGGTAAAGCTGAAAAAATTTTACTGATGCCCTGAGCACCATCCCGAGAAGGAGCATGACAGCCATATAACCGAACAGCAGCACTGGTTCAAAGGGAAAAGGGGTGTTCATTAAATCATCTCCTCAACTAGTTTTATTAACAGGCCTGAAAGAGTGCTATTTTGTTTTATAATTTTATCCGTCGAGATCCTATTGGTGCTCTTTTTGCTTATGGTAAAGTATACAGTAAATTTGGAATAAATATAATTGCCTTTAATAATTTTCGGAAACATTTTATTGGCCCTCCCGGAATTCGCAGGAACAGAATTGATCCTGTCGAAAATAGTTAAAAAAGGAGGCGGTTTGTTTTGAAAAAAATGGTTATTCTTTGCGTGCTGGTTTTGCTGATTGCTCTAACCCCAGCCTGTAGCGGTTTAAATGATGACCCGGATCGCCCGGATATTGATACCGTAACCGACTTGCCACCGGAAAGTGCTGAAGATGTAGAGGCGGTTGAGAGAGAAGGTAATGGCGAGGAAGGTGTAATAAAGTTTAGCGGGGAAGGGATTTCTTTTGCTTACCCGGCTTTTCTGGCCGGTGATGCTATTCTTGAAGAGCATGAGGGTTTTCCCGATGACGAATTGTCGCCAACTCCTGATTTTATTACCATTTCATTTGCAGATTATATTCTTTCCGATACCTTTATGAGTCCGGTTATCTACATTTTCGAAGCCGAAGAATACCGGGCTGTTACCGATTATGCGGGGCAAACTATAGACCTTCTCGAAGATGGATTGGCTGATTTCAGCGCCTTTGACACTTCCTTTGAACTGCCTTTCCTACCCATCTACAATGCAGCGCAGATATTTCAATCCAACTTAAAACTGATCGACTTTCAAGGGGGAAGCGGACTGCGCTACCTGACCATGTTTGCCCAGGATGCTGTACCGATAATTAACGATGGTCTGCTCTATACTTATCAGGGCTTGACCGATGACGGGCGTTATTATATATCGCTGGTCATGCCCGTAAATCACCCTGACCTGCCGGCCGATCTGGAAGTGTTTTTCAGTTCAATTGACGATGATTACGAAGCTTTTTACGACAACTATCATCAATTTCTGGAAGAGGGGATAGTAATACTTGACCAGTCAGATGATGAAATGTTTACCCCGGCTTTAAATGTACTTGATGACCTGGTCATGACCTTGCAGGTAGAAAAATAGCTATCTGGTCAGTATACAGCTTTACCCTGAGTTTGTTCCCTTTTATTGGCATCATAGATAAAAACCGGCTTCAATAGCAGAACAACTGTCACTGAAGCCGGTTTTTTTAGATCAATAACAAATCTAGTGACCTTGTTAAGAGAGGCCCATCAGGGTTTTGGCTGTTGCTGGGTAATGCAGTGAATGTTTCCACCCCCCAGGATAATTTCCCGGGCATAAACACCGATCACTTCCCGCTCCGGAAAAAGCTTCTGCAGTTTTTCCAGGGCCGCCTTGTCGGCCGGATCGTCAAAAAGGGGTACAATCACGCCGCCAGCGGCGATGTAAAAGTTGACGTAGCTGGCCGCCATGCGATCACCCTCTTGCCGGGGAATGCTCCCGTCCACGCTGTCAACACCATCTGATTCAGCGGCGGTAACCAACACCGGGTCAGGTTGATGCAGCTTGTGAACCTCAAGTGTTCGTCCCCGGGCGTCTGTTGCTTTACTGAGTAGCTCATAAGCTTTTAGCGATATTGGATACTGGGGATCGTCTTGGTTGTCTGTCCAGTTTAAGGCTACCACTCCGGGTTTTATGAAGCAGCAAAGGTTGTCCACGTGACCATCGGTTTCGTCATTATAGCAGCCCCGCGGCAACCAGATAATTTTTTCTATGTTCAGATATTCCTTCAGGTACTGTTCAATTTCAGATTTTGACAAGTCAGGATTGCGGTTGGGGTTGAGAAGGCACTCTTCAGTGGTAAGCAGGGTTCCTTCACCGTCGCTGTGTATGGAACCTCCCTCCATTACCAGGGGAGCCTTGTAGCGGTCAACCCCGGTTAATTCGGCAATTTTTTGGGGAATCAGATCATCCTGATCCCAGGGGAAGTAGAGCCCCCCTGTAAGGCCGCCCCAGGCATTGAAGTCCCAGTCAACCAGTCTCAAATCACCCTGGTCATTGATGACAAAAGTGGGGCCGCTGTCTCGCATCCAGGAATCGTTGTTGGACATCTCCACTACCCTGATATTAGCAGGCAGCTTATTGCGGGCATTGACGAACTGCCTGGCTGAAACACACATGGTTACTTTTTCGAACTTGCTGATTGCCGTGGCAACCTCAATAAAGGCTTTCTCAGCCGGTTTAGCTCCCATGCGCCAGTTATCGGTGCGTTCCGGCCAGATCATCCAGCAGCCGTCGTGAGCTTCAAATTCACCGGGCATTCTGAAGCCGTCTTTTGCCGGGGTGCTGTTTAAAAGAGCCATCTTGTTCCTCCTGTGTTCAAATGCTTATTATTGCCGAGAAGGTCAGAGCACTTAGCCATCTCGACATGGGGAAGGTTTGCAACCTGATCATAATCAATGGACCTATTACCGTCAATGT
>CAZVLE010000002.1:0-8423 GCA_964627855.1 uncultured Syntrophomonadaceae bacterium
TTTTCGGCAAACCCGCGCGATTACGAAGTCGAAGAAGGGGCTAAAATTTATAATGATGTCAAATGTGACGCCGTCCTGGCAATCGGGGGAGGGAGCGCGATAGATGCCGCCAAAGCTGTTGCCACGCTCTCAACTAATGAAGGCATAATTCGCAACTACGAAGGTATTGACATGATTACCAAGCCTTTGCCGCCCATAATCGTAGTTCCCTCAACCGCTGGTTCCGGTGCTGAAGTTTCTCAGTTCGCCATTATCTCTGACAGCAGCCGTAAAATTAAGATGACCATTATATCTAAATCACTGGTACCTGATATAGCCATATCAGATCCCTTTATTCTATCGACAGTTCCGGGAAAAGTGACTGCCCACACCGGTATGGAAGCACTCAGCCATGCGATAGAAGCCTATCTATCTCTGGCCGCCACTGATATAACAGATATCCATGCCCTGCAGGCTATAAGGCTGATTGCTGCCCATTTAAGATCTTCCGTAGCCAGCCAGGTGGATGAATCGGCAAAAATTGCCATGGCCGGGGCCAGCCTGCACGCGGGTATTGCTTTTTCCAATGCAGTCCTCGGGCTGGCTCATGCCATGACCCATCAGGTTGGCGGTCTGCTGGACCTGCCGATAGGAACGATCAGCGCTGTTTTACTCCCCTATGTGATGCATTATAATTTAATTGCCTGCGTCGATAAGTATGCCTCGATTGCCCAAGCTATGGGAGCCCAGGTTGATTATTGTTCCAAGCGGGAAGCTGCAGAAAAGGCAATCGATATGGTTAGGGAACTGGCAGAGGATGTCGGCATCCCTGCCGGGCTGGCAGAATTAGGCTTACCGGAAGACTCCATCCCCGCATTAAGTAGAAACGCCATTAAAGACGCCTGTTTTATTACTAACCCAAGGGATGCTGATGTAGACGATATCATTGGTATCTTTCAATCTGCTTTGAACCAGCCGGGAGGTGGATCTTAATGGTCCTGCAAAGTAAAAAGCGATTGATCGAAAAGTTGACCGGGGTACATAGTTCGAAGAAATCCTACTACGTCGCTTTAAAAGAAAAAATTGACGAATTGCTTAAGATTAAGCGCGAATGGGAGGTTACCTTTTCCGCGGTTACAGACCTGCTTGTTTTTATTAACCGTGATTACGAGATCCAGAGAGTAAATCAGGCTGCTGTAGACTTTTTTACCATACCGGAAAAAGAGCTTTTAGGTTCAAAATGCTACCATCTTTTTTATGGAAGAGACACAAAATGCACTCCCTGCATTGGCGATCAGGTCCTTCAGTCGGAAAAGACTTCTTACCTGCAGACCCGAACACGCTACAACCGGGTTCTTGACATCTTTGCCTACCCGGCATTCACCGAGCAAAAAGAACCCTATGGCGTGACATATTATGCCAAAGATGTAACCAGGCTGGTCGATTCCATTAAGCTGGTTTCGATGGGGGAAATGTCTGCCGGGGTGGCCCATGAATTAAACAGCCCCTTGACTGCGATCGTCGGCAATTCACAGTTATTACTAAGAGAGACAGATCCTGAAGACCCGCAGTATCAATTAATTAAAGACATTCAAAGCAGTGGAATACGCTGCCAGCGGATCATCAAAAACCTTTTAACCTTCTCCCGCCAGGAGGAGCTTTCATTTGAAAAGGTTAATATAAATGAAGTGGTTGAAAGCGCCATTGCCCTGGCCGGTTACCAGATCGAAAAGAGCAAAATTGAACTGGTGGTAAAGCTTGAGCCCGGAATTCCCACATTATCAGGCAGCACTAATGGTATAGAGCAAATCATCGTTAACCTCCTCTTAAACGCTAAAGACGCTATTGAAGATAGAATGCATAAAGAAGGGGGCGAAGAAAAAGGGCTGATAGCAATCGAAACCAGGCTGCATCCCGACGAGACCCATGTGCTCTTAGAGATAAGCGATAATGGCTGTGGTATCAAGCAGGAGCATGTTCCTCAAATCTTCAACCCCTTTTATACTACCAAGCAAAGCGGTAAAGGAACAGGGCTCGGCCTCTCTGTCAGTCTCGGTATTGCCCAGGCCCATGGCGGTTTAATTGATCTTGATACTACTGAAGGCAAGGGAAGTACTTTCAGGCTAGTCCTGCCCTTAAATGGAAACATTCCAACGCCTGAGCAATCAAACAACTCCTGATATCTATAAGGATAGGAGGTATCATCATGCCTAAAGAAGCGTTTTTTTTAATCGTCGACGACGAACAGGAAGTCTGTAATTTTTTCAGCTACCTGTTAAAGCAAAAAGGCTATACTGCCATAACAGCCAATTCAGGCGCTGAGGCCTCTCAAATGCTCAGGCAGCACAGCTTCGACACTGCCCTGGTTGATCTTAAGCTACCTGATGCCAATGGCATTGATATCCTCAGGCAGATAAAAAAAGAACAACCGGGCTGTGAAGTTATTATCATCACCGGTTATTCCACCATTAAAACAGCCGTTGAAGCTATTCAGTACGGCGCCTTTGATTATGTGGAAAAGCCCTTTGCCGATATTGAAGAAATGGAAAACCTTTTGGAGCGATCTCTTAATGCCAGGGCAGAAAGGGATAGACTGTCACAGGCTCAAAAAGAACTTGGCTTTATTATCGGCGAAAGCCAGAAAATGAAGAGCCTGGTTGCTGCCGCTCAAAAAATAGCCACGAAGAATATAACAGTTTTAATCCAGGGTGAAACTGGAACCGGAAAAGAAGTCCTGGCCCGCTATATACACTCTGTTAGTCATCGCAGCGATCGTCCCTTCCTGGCTTTCAATTGCGGTGCATTTACAGAAACACTACTTGAAAGCGAACTATTTGGCCATGAAAAGGGTTCTTTTACCGGTGCAACTCACAAAAAGAAGGGGATTTTTGAACTGGCCAACAAGGCAACATTGTTCCTCGATGAAATTGATTCAGCAAGCCCGGCTATCCAGATCAAGTTGCTCAGGGTCCTGGAAACAGGTGAATTCCTGCGGGTAGGCGGCGAAGAAATGTGTAAGGTCGATGTCCGGATCATCACGGCTACCAATGCTAACCTGGCCGAGAAAGTGGCCAGCAATATCTTCAGGGAGGATCTTTTCTACCGCCTCGACGTGGCGTCTCTGCATATACCACCATTAAGAGAGCGCCCTGAAGATATTGAGCTTTTCATCGATTACTTCCTTGAAAAAGAATCCGCAGCGAAGCAGGTCCCCCTGAAAAGATTTACTGAGCGGGCTATGAATATCTTAAAAAAACATGATTGGCCTGGTAATATCAGAGAACTATCAAATACCGTTGCCCAGACGTTGCTTCTGAGTAAGGGAACACAAATTGATCTGGAGGATTTACCGGACAGAATTATTAAAGAAATCACCCCTTGCAGGGCAGAGGAAGAAGATGAACAGTCAGTCCAGCCCTTGCCAGGGCATACGCTTATCTCTTCCCTCCCCGGGAAGGAAAGCAAAGCAGCCGCACTGCTTGAAAGCTTTGAAAAAAATATCTTCGAGGCCATCAATTTCAGGGAAGGATTTGATTTTGAGCTCTTTAACAGTGAAATCACAAGCTGGCGTGATGGGTTGCTTGCCAGAATCATCGAAAGCGCTGTGGATGATACCTACGGCAATCAGTCAAAAGCAGCCAAACTGCTCGGCATCACTCCCCGTGCCCTGCGCTATCATCTGCAAAAAGGACAGCAGGACAAAGACGGGCGCTGATAATTGGCTTAAGATGTCGAACGGTTATAATGATTCATTGCCGCCTCTAAGCCTTCTTCAATAAATAGCAGGGATGCATCCTGAGCCTGGGAGAGAGCATTGCTGATCAGGATAGTATCAGATTGATTGATCCTGGTCAGGACGTAATCTGCTTCGTTTAGATCTTCCGGCGCTTTTCCAATGCCAATTCTTAACCGCGGGAATTCATTTGTGCCAAGCTGATCAATAATCGACTGGATACCGCGATGACCGGCGCTGCCTCCTTTCCTGCGCAGGCGTATTAGGCCCGGTGGCAGGTCAAGATCATCATAAATAACCAGTAATGCTGAAAGATCAATAGTTAGATTTCGCATTAATTCCAAGACAGCCCTGCCACTGCGATTCATAAATGTCAGTGGTTGAGCCAGGACAACCTGCTTGCGCTTGTATTCAGTGACAGAAACCAGGGACCAGTGCTTCTGGACCGGTTCAGGGGCCTTCAGGCGTACCGCCATGGCCTCAATTACCTGAAAGCCGAGGTTGTGCCTGCTACCGGCATACTCTTTACCGGGGTTGCCAAGGCCAACAATGAGATGCATATCATCACCCCAGCTTTAAAATAAACATGCCCCTCCGTAAAGGGGCATGTTTGATTAATTTTTTAAAAGATAATCTTAGGAGTCACTTTCTTCTTCTGCAGGGGTTGTCCCTTCTTCTGAAGCAGCCTCATCAGCAGCAGCTTCAGCGACCTCTTCGCCCTCTTCAAGCTCTTCAACCGCAGGCTCAAGTTCTTCTTCGGCCATAGGAGCCAGCACCTGAACGAGAGTTGTTTCAGGGGGAGTGATTAACTCAATGTCTCCTACCAAGATAAGCCCTTCTGCAGTGATGCTGTCCCCGATATTAAGCTCTGAAATATCAACATCAAACTGTTCGGGAATATCGCCTGGTAAGCACTTGACATAAACTTCACGGCTCACCATGGAAAGGACACCGCCTTCTGCAGCACCGGCAGGTTCGCCAATAAAGTTCAGGTGAACTGCTACCTCGATCTTATCAGTCATTGAAATACGGATAAAATCAACATGCAAGATACGGTCCTGGTAAAGGATATCGCGCTGAATATCTTTAAACATTACCGTTTCCTGCCGTGTTTTTTTCCCTCTTGCCTTTACGGCAAGATCAACCAGGACATTGCTGCCCCCGGTTGTTAAAACCTGTCTCAGGATACGTCCGTCAACAGCGAGAGGTAAAGTATCTTCACCCCTGCCGTATATGACAGCCGGTACTTTATTATCACTGCGCAGCTTATTACGCTCACCCTTGGTCATATCCGGGCGTGCCTGAGCTTCCAAAACCATTCGCTCCATTCATTCCAGCCTCCTTCTGCAATAGTATACTGCAGGAAGCGGATAAGATCAACTTAATCAAAAAGCTCACTGACAGATATTTTATTCTGAATCCGCATGATCGCTTCGCCAATTAACGGCGCCACTGATAAAGCGGTAAAACAGTCACGCAATCCTTTTAACAGGCCTTTGTCAACAGGGATAGTGTTAGTGTAAATCACTTCCGTCAGCATAGAATCGCTGAGACGCTTTAAGGCCGAGCCTGAAAAAACCGGGTGTGTGCAGCAGGCATAAACCTCTTTGGCTCCCTGCTTAACCAAAGCTTCAGCACCCAGTGCTATGGTACCAGCTGTATCGATCATATCATCGATAAAAATAGCCGTTTTTCCTTTTACATCACCAATAATATTCATGATTTCAGCTTTATTAGGAGCAGGCCTCTTTTTATCGATGATCGCAATTGGCATCACCAGGCGGTTGGCCAGGTCACGGGCACGGGTCACTCCACCCAAATCCGGCGAAACAACAACGCCATTTTCAATGTTTTTTTGCTTTATATATTTTGATAATATCGGTAAAGCGGTTAGATGGTCCAGGGGAATGTTGAAGAAACCCTGGATCTGCCCGGCGTGTAAATCCATTGCAACAACCCTGTTGGCACCTGCTGCAGTGATGAGATCGGCGAGCAACTTCGCTGTAATAGGATCTCTGGCCCTGGCCTTCCGGTCCTGCCTGGCATAGGCGTAATAGGGAATAACCGCATTAACGGATTTAACTGAAGCACGTCTCAGCGCATCAATGATAATGAGTAATTCCATGATACTCTCGTTAATGGGCCCGCATAGAGGCTGGATTAAAAATGAATTTGTCCCACGAACGCTTTCGCGAATACTGATTGCTATTTCTCCGTCACTGAAACGATTAACTTCACAATCACCGAGAGGCACACCGACAAAATCAACTATCTCTTCGGCCAGGCCCCTGTTTGCACTGCCACAAAATATTTTCAATTCTTCGCCGTTAACCAACTAACACCCTCCCGTGAAGCCATTTTAATGATTAATAACCACATCCATCAAAGAAAACCGCAGGCAATGCTTTCTTCGCTTTCGAACTCTGCTTTTCCTGCCGGTTATCCCTATTGCTTGAAACAATAAATGCTGCTCAATTATTATTAATGCCAGCACGGGATTTTATTACGGTAAACGGTGCAATTTGCCGCCCCTTTTCTATTGCAACTCCATCAATAATAGCATGTTCTATACTTACCTGATCCCCTAAAACTGCCTGGCGCAGATGAACCCCGGGGCCAATCCTGCATTGAGAGCCGATCACTGAGTTTCCCTCAATAATGCAGTTTGGCCCAATTTCAGTATCTGGGCCAATCTTTACATTGTAATCAATATAAGTGGAATCAGGATCAATCATGGTGACGCCTGCGGACATCAGGTCATAATTTATTCTTTTTCTTAGCAAAGATGCCGCCTCAGCCAGCTGAACCCTGTTATTGATACCCAGGCCAACCCGGTAATCATCAATTTGATAAGCGCTTACTTGATGACCATCCCTGTTCATCATGGCAATAACATCGGTCAGGTAATATTCACTTTGCTGGTTATCAGTAGTAAGCTGTGGTAGGTATTCTCTGAGGATTTTTAAGTCAAAACAATAAGTACCGCTGTTAATTTCGCAGATGGCTTTTTCTGTTTCGGAAGCATCTTTATCTTCTATTATAGCCCTGACAGAGTTACCTGTCCCCCGGACGATCCTGCCATAACCGGCCGGTTCCGGCAAAAAGACTGTGGCGATAGTAGCAGCCTGTTTATGATGATGCTCAAGCAGTTTATGCAGGTATTTGGCTTCCAGCAGCGGGGTATCGCCACATAGAACAAACAGAGTCCCCTGCAGGGGCAAATGCCCCATTGCCTGCATAACAGCATGACCGGTGCCAAGCTGTTTCTCCTGAAAGACATAACTCCACTCTGACCCGAGTGCCGTCTTGACCTGCTCAGCACCGTGACCAATTATAATCAAAACCTGATCAGTAAGCGACAGGGCGCTGTCGAGGATATAGCCAATCATTGGCCTGCCACAAACCTTGTGTATAACCTTTGGCAGGTGGGAATGCATTCTCTTGCCTTCTCCAGCAGCCATAACCAGGGCATGCAAGTTATTCACCAAAAACCCCTCCGAACAACTACTGATGCCATTATACTGCAGTTAAGGGGAGATAGGCAAAAGAAAAAGCGATTTAGACAGATACCAATTCCAGAGTTTCTATTTCCCTTGCATAGCAATCAAGTATTACCCTCTGAATATAGGCCCTCATTTCAGGTTTAATCGGGTGGGCAATATCTCTGAACTGACCACCAGGTGTTCGTTTGCTGGGCATGGCCAAAAACAACCCTTCACTGCCCTCAATGATTCTCAGGTCATGAATAACAAATTGATCGTTAAAGGTCACTGAAGCTATCGCTCTCATTTTACCTAATGGTGTAATCCTCCTGATGCGGACATCGGTGATTTCCAAGACAACCCCGCCTTTGCTTGATATATTTAAATCCTCTTTATCTAGTTGTAAACAGTAAAATTATTTGCTATAATTAATGTGTTTGAAAACTTTTATTATTTAAATCTTAATGCAAAAAATTCAACGAAACGGAAAATTTCTTGCAACATGATATCATCTTAATCAATATTAAAGAGATTGTATATTTGGTAAGTTGCGTTTTTCCGAAAGGGAAGTTACGAATTTTCATACATTACCCTTTTTAGGTTAGCGAAGCGGAGGCTGTCTATGGATTTTATTGAGTTTGGTAAGATTGTTCGGGCTTTACGACAGAATAGTATTGACGAAAACGGCAACACATTAAGCCGTGAGCGTTTAAGTGAATCAATACACTTAACCCCCCACCAATTGGGACGCCTGGAGAGGGGAGATAGAAAATACCTGGAGAGCGAGACGCTGGATCTTCTGGCAAATGCTTTTAACCTGACTGCCCTTGAAAAAGATGAGTTTTATCTCGCGGCTCTTGGCATACCGGATGAAATAAACCACCAACAGGAAAAACCGCAGGAAAAGTTTGATGAACTGTTGCAAATTCTTGAAAAACTGATAACTCCTGCTTTTATTATTGATGTTTACGCTGACATGGTAGCTGCGAACAGCAGCCTTTTTAAGCTGCTGATGATCACACCAGAGTTGCTGGACTATGCGAAAACAGTTCCAGCCGGTTTTAATATATTAACTTTTATATATTCTCATTTATCGGGTTTCAAGGAAATGATCGGCTCAAAATGGAGGGAGTACGCAAAAGTTGAAATCCTTCTGTTCAGACGTTCTTCCCTTAGATACAGGCATACTCCTTATTTCGAGCATATCCTGAAGACCCTGCTTAAGGAAA
>CAZVLE010000003.1:0-23706 GCA_964627855.1 uncultured Syntrophomonadaceae bacterium
AGAAGTGGTGCTGCTGGTTTTTTAATGCAGGCAGGTTTTTCAGGTGAGGAGGTTGAATTAAATGATTGTTAAATTAAGCAAGCCTATCTTAGAGAGGAGGCTATAAGCGATGCCTGTTCAGAAGATCATGGTTGTTGGCGCAGGTCAGATGGGCGGAGGGATTGCCCAGGTCTGTGCCCAGGCGGGTTTTGAAGTAGTCTTAAGAGATATTGAAGAATCACTGGTGGAAAAGGGCCTGGCAGTGATTGCCGGGAACCTGCAAAGAAGTGTTGACAAAGGAAAGATCTCCGAAGAAGAGAAGGTTGCCATTACAGGCAGAATTAAAGGTGCCCTCGATCTGAAGTTTGGCGCAGATGCCGATATTGTGATTGAGGCGATCATCGAAAAAATCGAGATCAAAAAAGAACTATTTCGTGAATTGGACCAGATTTGTCCCTCTAATACTGTGCTGGCCAGCAATACTTCCTCATTGCCAATTACCACTATTGCAGCAGTAACCTCAAGACCTGAAAAAGTAATCGGTATGCACTTCATGAACCCTGTCCCGGTTATGAAACTGGTCGAGATTATCAGAGGGTTAGCCACTTCTGACGAAACTTACCTCATGGTAGAGGCTTTAACCCATGAGCTTAAGAAAGTGCCTGTCGAAGTAAACGACTTCCCCGGTTTTGTTTCCAACCGGGTTTTAATGCCCATGATCAACGAGGCAGTTTACTGCCTGATGGAGGGTGTGGCTGAAGTTGAAGCAATTGACGAAGTGTTGAAACTTGGCATGAACCACCCGATGGGTCCACTGGCCCTGGCCGACCTGATTGGGCTGGATACCTGTCTTTCGATCATGGAAGTATTGCATGATGGGCTCGGTGATTCGAAGTATCGCCCCTGTCCCCTGCTGAAAAAATATGTTGCAGCCGGCTGGTTGGGGCGCAAGGCAGGTCGCGGATTTTACAATTACACCTGATGCGATGGTCCTGGCTTATCACATGGTAGCATCAGGGCAGGCTTTTAAGGCCGGGGAAGGGTTCGTTAAAGATGATGTCGAAGAGGCCATAAAAAGTATCTGCAAAGTGGTTAGGGAAGTAATGAAGACCACAGAACCGGAGATCCTTAAAATGATGATTGAATCATAAACTAAAGGTTTTAAAAAGCAGGAGGGTTAGCAGGATTAAAGCTGTGAAATGAACCCTCAAATTGAATTGAACCCCATTGAACCCCTTGGATTGGAACAGGAAAAGTTAGTTGAAACTCTGGAACAGGGGTAAGATTAAAAGGTAATAGATGACCGGGACGAAAATTGCCGGCAGCAGGTTTATAGTTCTGATCACTTTTATTTCGAGCATGGTCAGGCCAATGGCGAAAATCAGGATGCCACCGATGATTGATATTTCGCGGATAACATGAACGGTTAAAATAGGTTCCAGCATTCCGGCAAAGACTATGATTGAGCCCTGGTATATGAATACAGCAGCCGCTGAAAAAATTACGCCAATACCGAGAGTAGAAGCCAGAATCATCGAGGTTATGCCGTCCAAAACTGATTTGGCAAAAAGCATATTGTGATTGCCTTTTAGCCCGCTTTCAAGGGAACCAATAATAGCCATGGTCCCGACGCAAAATATTAAGCTGGCCGTTACAAATCCACGGGCGATATTCCCTTCGCCGGACCCTACTTTTTCCTGTAACATTAACCCCAGCTTGTTTAGTGCCTTTTCCAATCTCAGGAGCTCACCGACAGCGCCTCCAATGACCAGGCTGATGATGAAAAGGATCGGCTCGCTGTCCGGGTTAAGTAAACCACTGAGGGCCGTAGTTGCACCGATAAAAAGAACAGAAAGACCGATAGCCTGCATTATGATCGTCTTGTATTCTTCTTTCAACCCTTTATGTAGCAATACCCCCAGCAGGCTGCCGATGACAATGACTGCAGTATTGACATAATTACCGAGCATAAATAACCTCTTTTTGGTTTTATTCTGATCAAAATCCCCAAGATTATAACATTATTTCGAGCGGCGGGCCAGCACTTTTTACATGCAATCCCTGCTGTGTTAAGATTGGGTAACAAAGTGGTAAAGAGGTGTCCCCGATGACAAAAAAAATGCTTGAAGGGCAGAATAAAAGGGCAATAATAGTGTCAAACCGGTTACCTGTGAGTGTATCAAGGCGTAATGGCAGCCTGAAGATCACAGCTAGTGTAGGTGGCCTGGCTACCGGTTTATCTTCTTTTCACCGTGATAGCAACGGACTTTGGATCGGCTGGCCCGGCCTGGTTACAGGAAACAAGGAAGAAAAGCAAGCCATGGAAGATATTTTGCATAAAGATTTTAACTGCTTGCCAGTATTTCTTACCGCTTCCAATTTGAAGAAGTATTATAATGGTTTTAGCAACCGAACTATCTGGCCGCTTTTCCATTACTTTACCACCTACTGTACTTATGATCGTTCAGAATGGAAAGCCTATGAAAATGTTAACCGGATCTTTTGCCGCCGGATTCTGGAAGTACTACAACCGGATGATCTGGTCTGGATTCATGATTATCACCTGCTCCTGTTACCGGAACTCATTCGCAGGGAGAAGCCTGATGCTGCTATCGGTCTATTTCTGCACATTCCTTTCCCCTCGATGGAGATTTTCCGTTACCTGCCCTGGAGAGAAGAGATTTTGCTGGGCATGCTAGGGGCTGATCTAATCGGTTTTCATACTTATGATTATACCAGGCACTTTCTCAGCTCTGTTTTGCGCATCCTTGGCCGTGATCAGGAATACGGACAGGTTGTAGCAGGAAACAGGCTCGTCAAGGCTGATTCGTTTCCGATGGGTATCGATGCGGCTAAATACTCCTCGGCGGTAACTGAACCTGCTGTTATAAAAGAACGTAAACGCTTACTGGACAAAATGAGGTCAGAAAAAATAGTTCTCTCGGTCGACCGGCTTGATTTCTCCAAGGGCATTCCCGAGAGATTGAAGGCTTTTGCATTGTTCCTGGAAAATAATCCTGAGTGGCATAATCGTATTACCTTCTTAATGTTATGTGTGCCCTCAAGGACAAAAGTTGAAGAGTATCGGATATTGAAAAGTGAAATTGATGAGCTGGTTGGCAGCATAAATGGTCGCTATGGAAGGCCTGGTTGGCTGCCGGTTCTCTATATGTATCGCTCTATTCCCTTTGAAGAACTAATTGCCCTCTACAGTGAAGCAGACCTGGTCCTGGTCACTCCTTTGAGGGATGGGATGAATCTTGTTGCCAAAGAATACCTGGCCTGTCAGAGTCGGGTTGGAAAAGGGGTTTTGGTTTTAAGCGAAACTGCCGGTGCCGCTGCAGAGCTCGGTGAAGCAATTATTGTCAATCCCAATGACATTGAAATGATTGCTGCTGCCATAGCTGAAGGCCTTGAGATGCCTGATAGTGATAAAAAAGCCGGTATAAAATACATGGCCAACAGAATTGAAAAATACAATATATTCCGTTGGGCAGAAGACTTTATTGAGCAACTGGATCACACCATTGGGCGGCAGGTCCACAGTCGACAGCGCTTGTTAAATGAAGATCTGCAATCGAAGCTGGTAGCTGATTATCAAGAATCAGGCAAAAGGCTATTCCTACTCGATTATGATGGCACCTTAGTTTCCCTTAAACAAAAACCGGAACAGGCCCAACCGGATGATGAACTGCTGGCAATTCTGACTGATCTGAGAAAAGATCCTGGCAACAGGGTGGTCATTGTAAGCGGTAGGGACAGGAATTGCCTCGCCGATTGGTTCAGCGATATTGGGTTGGACCTGGTGGCTGAGCATGGCACCTGGTTTCGTGAGAAAGGATGGGATGATTGGAGGGTTAATGAAGAAGGATTAAGCGAAGATTGGAAGGATTACTTTTACCCCATCCTGGAAATGTTCAGCGAGAGAACCCCCGGTTCTTTTGTTGAAGAGAAGACTTATGCCCTTGTCTGGCATTACCGTAAGGCAGAGCCAGAGCTTGGCAGACTGAGAGCGAAGGAGTTAATGGATGCCCTGCATGACATGCTATCCGGTACTGCCCTGCAGGTTTTGCTGGGAAGTAAAGTGGTAGAAATCAAGCCGGCAGGCGTTAATAAGGGAAAGGCAGTTCAACACTGGCTCGGCATGAAAGCATCCTGGGATTTTGTCCTTGGCATGGGTGATGACTGGACTGATGAAGATGTTTTTGCAAAAATGCCCCCGGAAAGCTATAGCATCAGCATTGGTTTCAAGCCCTTCACCAGGGCGAACTATTTTGTTGCCTCTTCAGAAGAAGCCAGGAAATTATTAAAAGAGCTTGCCCGTCGATAAGGTTGTATAAAATTGTTTTCTTTTCTCAGGTATGCAGGATTGTTCATCATAAAAAAGGAATTATCATTTTAGCATCATTTGTTTAAGATACCAAGAGGGAGCCGAGATTAATGAAGTTAGTTTATACGGGAAAAACGAAGGATGTCTATGCCCTGGATGATGGTAATTATTTACTACAATTTAAGGATGATGTGACCGGTGCAGACGGAGTTTTTGATCCCGGTGCCAACCAGGTTGGCCTTTCGATCGAAGGTGCCGGAAGGGCTGGCTTGCGTCTTTCCAAGATGTTTTTTGAACTGCTGGAAAGGGAAGGTGTGCCGACCCATTATCTTGGCGTCGACCTGGAAAAAGCGACTATGACCGTCAAACCGGCTGCTGCTTTCGGCAATGGCGTTGAAGTAATCTGCCGCTACCGGGCCGTTGGCAGTTTCATTCGTCGCTATGGTATGTATGTGGAAGAAGGGCAGCCGCTTGATGCTTATGTTGAATTTACTTTGAAGGACGATGACCGTGGTGATCCTCTCATAACAGAGGATGGTCTGGCTTTCCTGAACCTGCTTACCCTTGAGGATTCAGCGATGATCAAGGAGTTAACAAGGAAGATCTGTGCCTTAATCAGGGCTAAATTGGCAACAGAAGGTATAGAGCTTTATGACATCAAACTGGAATTTGGCCGGGTAGAAGAAAATGACCGAGTGGTCTTGATTGACGAGATATCCGGTGGCAACATGAGAGCTTACAGGGATGGAAAACGCCTGGAGCCGCTCGACCTTGAGAGAGCATTACTGTGAGCATAATGACCCTGGCTCTGACAGATAATTTCTGAAGGTAGATCCAGAGGATAGTGGTATAGATTATTTCCCACATTAATAGCTTTTAAAAAGGGGAAGTGAATCTCTTTAGCAGATCGCTACGGCAGAGGAAACTGATCTTAAAATTATGGCCTGCCCGCCGCTACTTTGCAGCCATGACAAAATGGCCTCTACTCGGGCGGCTGATGAAGAAGATTCTTTTTGAAGGTGACTATCTTACCTTTTTGCCCAATGAAGAGGCCCTCCAAAAAAAAGTCAAAATAGCCTTGCCAGGTGTAGTGTTGGATCACTTTATCGAAAAAGCCGGCTACCGTTTTTTTATGAATGCCTGTATTTGTCGCGATGCTAATAACTGCAAGAATTATCCGGTTGAAATAGGCTGTCTTTTCCTTGGCGATGCTGCCCGCCAGATCAACCCTACCCTGGGAAGAGCTGTCAGTATCGAGGAAGCCAAGGCTATTCAGCGTCGCTCCGAAAAGGCAGGCCTGATTAACCTGGTCGGCAAAAACCGACTTGACAAGATCTGGCTCGGTGTGGATCCGATAGAGCGGTTGCTGACAGTGTGCCATTGTTGCGAGTGTTGCTGCCTCTGGAAGCTGATCAATGTGTTGTCCGGCTCAATAACCGAAATGGTTCATAAAATGGAAGGGGTAGAGGTTTTTGTTAATGAAGGTTGTGATGGTTGTGGCAATTGCCTTGAGCTTTGTTTTACCGGGGCAATTTCATTAATTGATCATAAAGCTTCTATTGATGATAAGCTTTGTCGCGGTTGCGGGCGCTGTGTAATTAACTGTAACCAGGAAGCGATAGAGCTTTCTTTTCACGACAACGATTATTTCCAAAAATGCCTGGAATTGATCAGCAGGGTGGAGGAAAGGGTTGATGTAATTTAGGCTTCCCTATTATAAAGAGGAGGGGATAAGATGGCTAGAGAAAAAAATGTTTTTCTAATCCTCTCGTCGGAAACTACTTCTATGAATATTCCGGTAAAGATTAGAGTTTATCTTCTACCGACCTGACTTTTTGTTCAATAGTGCCCGGTTTATCCCTGCGGTCATCTATTTTGATGCTGGTGCTGACCCGCAGGGCGCCTTTTTCAAAGGGAACTTCGTGCAGTCGCCGGATCAGGGTTAAAATAAGATCCAGGTCTCCCTCGATAATAGTACCCATCGCTGTAAGCTCGTATTTAAGTCCTTCACTGTGTTTGCGCAACTCGCTTTCGCAGGCTGCCACGTATGGACTCAGACTGGTACTGCCTGTACCGAGAGGGACGATGGAAATCTCAACGACAGCCACTGTTAATACCTCCAGCAAGAAGTTTTTTGCTTTAAGAAAGCGACTCAATTAAGCGATCAATTACTGCTTTTGATGACCTCCGGAAATAATATAGAGAATCAGACCCAGACCCAGGATTATCAGGACAATTGGGCAGGGTAATCCCCACTCCGGATTAATGAAGTTTGGCACTCCGGCAATAATAAATATTCCGTCAAGGATCAGAAAGAAGCCTGATATAACCAGTAAAATCTTTGCAAACAAGAGCATTTTGCGCACCTCCTTTGTCTGTATCTTACATTATCTTAAGAAGTTTTGCAAAGGATTTTAATTTCAAAAAATGGCAGGTTAATCAGACTGGCAATCACGATAATGGCAAATAATCTGGCTGTCAGTTTATAAGGCAATACAGATATGTTATATTTAGTATTAATCATGCGTGACAGGGCACACTGATAGTATAGATTAATTCTATTATTGCTATGAAGCCGACTATGGATTGGCTTTGATCATAAGGAGGTCTAATTATTTATGATTGACGTAAATAAAAAACTTGAAGAACTTGGTATTGTCGTACCCGTAGTGCCTAAGCCTGTTGCCGCATATATTCCGGCAGTGAGAACTGGAAACTATATTTATGTATCAGGCCAGGATTGCAGGAAAGATGGTGTATTGATTCACGAAGGCAAGGTTGGCAGTGATCTAACCGTTGAAGAGGGCTATGAAGCAGCCCGACAGTGCATGGTAAATGTTCTTGCTGTCCTGCAGGACCAATTAGGTGATTTAAACAAAGTGAAGCGTTTTGTAAAAATTCTCGGTTTTGTCAACAGCACTGATAATTTTTTTGAACAGCCCTTTGTTATAAACGGTGCATCAGAGCTCTTAATTGAGCTATTTGCAGAAAAAGGACGCCACGCCCGCTCGGCAATTGGGTCGAATAGCTTACCCTTCAATACCCCGGTTGAGATTGAAGCAATAGTTGAATGTGAGTAAGCGGCAATAATATAGATTCCGCTGGCAGTATGAGTTGGCTTTATTTTCGTGAATGGCTTTGATAGTACGGATTCAGTTATCACTTAAAGTTTAGCATCTTTCTTTTCCTGGCCAATTCATGTAGAATAGTGAAGAAAGCTTAATGAAGATAAATTGGACCAGTTTCGAGGGGAGGTTGGTAAAGCATGAATCTATTCAGTAAAACTCTCTTATTTTTAGTGTTATTTATCTTCGCATTTAGCCCCCTGGGCTTTGGTTTTTATGCCGGGCTTTCTGGTAACACCTGTTACGCCAGCAGTTTCAACATTGAACAGAGCAGCGGTAATAAGGGTGGAACAAACAAGCGACATATTGATATCAGCAGTCAGCATTCGGGGGCTTATTTCTCTGAAAGCTCTGTAATGGTTGGCTTTGTTGAAATAAAGGAATCGTTTGGTATGAATAATGTTGGAAGTAGTGGAAAGAGTGGCAGTAATTTTAGTGACGACTGGTACTCTGGATTTGGAACAAATGACATGCCCGGCTCAAACTCTGCCAATAGCCCTTTTTTTGAAGCAGGTCAAGATCTGAACCCATTACCAGATAATAATCCCCCTTTAGCGGCAGAGAGTAGTGAAGCTGTTTCTTCAGCAGCAGTCAGCTCTCAATCCGCAGAGGGAAGTGGCGAGAGTAGCCCGGGCAGTGAAAGCAAAGACCCTATTATCTCTGCATATCTGGCCATGATCAGCGCCTTAAGAGACTATAACTGGCTTGAGCTATATTAAGGGTAAGCTATAATGCCATTGTTCTCAATGAATAGAGTTCTCAACTGCTGTATATACGGCCAACAACAGCCTCCAGGTCTGAGCCTGGAGGCTTAGTATTTGAACCTATCTTGATGATTATTGAAAGGGGTATTTTGCCTAGTTGTCGTACCAAGAGGAAAATCTGATTTCACACCTGCTTAATTTTACCCTGAAGGATTGCAGCAATGCCGGAAGCAACAATGCCCGGGGCTCAACACTTACTGAAACCTTTGCAATAGGTAACCGTAAAATTAATAAATTCATTAATGAATACTGGACTTCACGACAAAGGCAATCATCTTCTATTCATGAGATATCTTACCGGGCCTGTTTTAAAGCGCAGTTACCCCGTTTTTTTATCATGCTCTTAACTTCTCCGGGAGACCTGGTTTATGATCCCTTCAGTGGCAGGGGAACAACGCTTATTGAGGCAGGCCTTTTGGGAAGAAGAACGGTCGCCAATGATATCAGTCCTCTCAGCGAGATATTAACCAGGCCGCGATTGGCAATTCCAGCACCGGCCGATGTTGAGGCCAGGCTTGAACAAATATGTACCGACTGTTCGCAGAAAGCTGATCTTGATCTTTCCATGTTTTATCATCCGGCTACTGAAGCGGAGATAGTTTCGTTAAAAAATTACCTGCAGAAGAGGAAAGCTAACAGGGAAGAAGATGACGCCGACCGCTGGATCAGGATGGTAGCTACCAATCGCCTTACCGGACATTCGCCCGGCTTTTTTTCTGTCTATACCCTTCCGCCCAACCAGGCTGTTTCAGCTCAGAGGCAGGTTAAGATTAACCTCAAGAGAAATCAAAGACCGGAATACCGTGACGTTAAAAAAATTATTACCAAGAAAACTAAAAGCTTGCTCAAGAAACTAAGTCCTGAGGAAATTATTAATTTAAAGGCAGCCTCAAAATCTGCTCTTTTTCTGGTCAATGATGCCCGGTCAACTCCGGAGATTGAGAGCGAACAGGTCAGCTTGACGGTAACTTCACCTCCCTTTCTTGATGTTGTCCAGTATTCCGTGGACAACTGGTTGCGCTGCTGGTTTAACGCTATTGATTCAGCCAAGGTTGATAAGCAGATAACCATGGCCAGGTCGGTGATTGAATGGAGCGCAGTAATGGGCGGGGTTTTTAATGAATTGTTCCGTGTGACCAAAAAAGGTGGCTGGGTAGCTTTCGAAGTTGGGGAAGTGAAAAGAGGTCGGATTAATTTGGAAGATTATGTTATACCACTCGGCTTGGAAGCCGGGTTTAAATGCCCTGGCGTGCTGATCAATCAGCAAAATTTTACTAAGACATCTAATATATGGGGTGTCAGCAATAACAGTTATGGCACCAATACCAACCGCATTGTTCTGTTCCATAAGGTTTGATTTTCTCAGCTGAGGAGCTCAACCCGGCCAGGTGAGAGAATAGCAACGGAACATTAACGGTTGGTACCCGGTGACTGCTTTTTTTGCCAGATCATAGATAAGGCGATACTATTAAGGTGGTGCGAAGCTTTGAGTATTATCGGCAATATCCTCTGGATTCTCCTCGGCGGTTGGATCATATTTTTACTCTACCTTGTTGGCGGATTACTGCTATGCCTGACCATCATTGGGATACCTTTTGGTGTGCAATGCTTCAGGTTGTCACTGCTTGGGCTGGTGCCCTTTGGCAAGGTTATTGTAACTGGTCCATCAGCTACCGGTACTGTATCGGTCATTTTTAACATTCTCTGGATTATTACTTTTGGTCTGACTATTGCCCTAACCCATGCTCTGCTGGCATTGCTCCTGGCTATTACCATTATCGGGATTCCCTTTGCCAGGCAGCACATGAAGTTGGCTGCCATGGCTCTTACTCCCTTCGGGCGCCAGTTTCAGTAGCAGGTTTAAGGTTCGATCTTTTTGCGGCCAACCCTGCCTGTCAGGACTACGGGGTCGTAAACAGGGGAGAAGGGCGGGGCATAAGAAAGATCGAGTTGAAAGATGTCGTTTAAGTTCATCCCTGCCGTCAGTGCTGTTGCATAAACATCGATTCTTTTTACGGCATCTGCCGGACCGGCAAGTTGAGCACCCAGCAGGCGGCCGCTGCTTTTTTCAGCAACCAGCACAGCAGTCAAGTTGCCATTTCCCGGGTAATAATGGGCTTTGCTGTTTGCAGTCAGGGAGTATTTGAAAGCTTTCAGGCCGTTTTGTTCTGCTTCGTCAAGGGTTAGACCGGTGCGGGCCAGGCCAAGACTGCAAAACTTGGTAATGGCAGTACCGAGTACTCCCGGAAATGCTTCACGCCCGCCGCTAATATTAATGCCCGCAGCTACTCCTTCTTTATTAGCTTTAAGGGCCAGGGGCACATATGTTGGTTTGCCGGTAAGAAGATTTCTGGTTTCAGCACAGTCGCCGGCCGCATAGATTTCAGGGTAATTTGTTTGCAGGTATTGGTTTACCCTGATAGACTCTTTTATGCCTGTTGCGATACCGCTTTTACGAGCCAGGTCACTGTTTGGTACTACACCTGCCGCTACGACTACCAGGTCATAATTGAGAATTTCTTCTCCGCTATGAACTTCTACAACATTGTTCTTTTCAACCAGCTTTGACACTGAACGATTCAGGTTAAGGACAATGCCTTCTTTTTTCATCTCAGCCAGGGTCAGATCAGAGATTTCCTTTTCGAAGCTGCGGACAAGTTCATCCCGGCGATGGATCAGGTGTGTCTCAAGACCCCTTTCCAGAAAAGCTTCAAGCATTTCAATGGCAATATAGCCTCCACCGATCACTGCACAGCGGCGCGGTTTTTCGTCGACGATGAATTGACGCATTTTTTCTGAGTCTGCCAGGGTATGGGCCGTGTAGATCCGATCAGAAGGGTTGTATTCTATGCCGGCTTGTTGCGGTTTTGCACCCGTGGCAATGACAAGGAAATCATAACCCTCTGTTTCCCTGCCTTCCTGCGTTTCGCTTGTCACCAGTTTAGCTTCTGGATTAATAGCTGTTGCTGCATGGTTGATTCTCAGGTCGAGTTTTCTTTTGCCGATCGCTTCTTCCGGTGTAATGGTAATCAAATCATCCAGGCTGCCAACAAGCCCGCCAACATGATAAGGTATGCCGCAGGCTCCGTAAGATATATAGGGGCCTTTTTCCAGAACGCTTACGACCCAATCAGGATGTTGCCTTTTTACCTGGCTTGCTGCGCTCATACCGGCTGCATTGCCACCGATTACAACGACTTTCTTCATCTCACCATCTCCCCCAATTACTATGTTCTCATTAAACTTTATAAACGGTAACCAGTCAAATGGCGATTACTAAATAAGGGCTATAACTTCAGAAAGGTATGTTTGCCTGAATGTAGAAATTAATAGGTAAACTCGGTTACTGCAAAGTTTTATAAAACTTTGCCTGCCAGGCAAATGCTGAGCCGGGAGGATCATTGTGATGCAAAAGACAATTAAGTTTGAGACTATAGCCCGGGAAGGCCTTTATGATATTACTGAGCAGGTCAGGCTCATCGTTGCTGAAAGTCAAGTCAAGCAGGGGTTGGTTTCTGTTTATGCCCAGGGTGCAACAGCCGCCATTATGATCCAGGAAAACTGGGACGACAGTGTGCAAAGGGATGTGATAAATCTGCTGAGGAAGTTGATACCGCCCGGTATTTGGGAGCATGATCGCCAGGATGGTAATGGTGACGCTCACCTGAAAGCGGGGTTGGTTGGGCCGGGTGAAGTAATTCCCCTGGTTGATGGCAACCTCGGCCTTTCTACCTGGCAGAACATTTTTCTCTGCGAATTTGATGGACCCAGAAATGTCAGGAAGGTGGTTGTTACAGTTGCCGGCTTGGCTCGCTAAAACGGTTGGATATTTTATTTCGGCAAGATTCTAAAAAGGAGATGCTTCAGATGAAAATTTTAGCCTGCACGGATGGTTCTGAACAGAGTAAGAAAGCCCTCGAAAAAGCGGCGATTATTGCTGAAGGCTGTCAGTCAGACGATGTTGCTGTTATTCATGTTTATGAAGAAAAGCTTGATTTTTCTTACCTGCCCCTATTCGAGGTGGGTACTGTGACCAAGGATAGCGTAACACAGGAAGAGGTTGAGCGTTTCAAGAAAATTAAGGCAGAGCAGGATGCCACCCGCGAGAAAATTTTAGATGATGCCGCTGCTATTTTTGCAAACAGGGGTATTAAAGTCCGAAAAATTCTTTTGCAGGGCCATCCGGCTGCAACGATTGTTGAAGTGGCCGAAGAAGAGAATTTTGAAATGATCGTAATAGGCAGCAGGGGTCTGGGCGGTTTGCAGAAACTGTTTTTGGGCAGTGTCAGTAACGCAGTTATCCAGGAGGCTAAAAGTTGTTCTGTATTAACGGTTAAATAAATGGTTTGTTGTAAATCATAATTACAATCACAGGCAGGGAGTATGACCAGTCATGACCATAGATATTCTACTTACCCTTGGCATTCTGCTTTTTGCCATTGTATTATTTGTTACCGAAATTCTCAGGGCAGACCTGGTTGCCCTTTTGGTTTTAGTACTGTTGGTTCTGGTTGGCCTTGTAACTCCTGAAGAAAGCATATCCGGTTTTTCCAACCCGGCCGTGATTACCACCTGGGCAGTATTCATTCTTTCAGCCGGGCTGTCCCGTACAGGGGTCGCCGGTAAACTTGCCGGACAGGTTCTTCGTCTGGCTGGCAAGGGGGAAAGCCGTTTGCTGGCTGTGCTGATGAGCAGTACTGCCGCAGTTTCAGCTTTTGTCATTAACGTTGGCGTGGCTGCCATGTTCCTGCCCGTCACCCTCGATCTGGCCAGAAAAACAAAACTTTCACCATCGCGTCTGCTGCTGCCAATGGTCTACGGCACAACAGTTGGCGGCATGCTGGTCTTAATCGGTACTGCTTCAAACCTGGTGGTAGTCGATTTTTTGCGTGAAGCGGGCTTGCGCACACCCGGCCTCTTTTCATTTACACCTGTCGGTGTGGTTATCTTGCTATTTACAATTGTATATATGCTGCTTATCGGGCGTCGTTTGCTTCCGGAGCGACAATCTCCTTCGGTAGAAAGAGTTGAGCCGGACAGCGATTTTCGGGATCACTATGAAATCGAAGAGCGCCTGGCAGAAATTACTATACCACCTGACAGTACTCTGGCCGGAAAAACCCTGGAAGAGAGCCGCTTTGGGCAGGCCCTTGGTTTGAACGTCCTTAGCGTCAGGCGAGGTGACAATGTCCACCTGATACCTGAGCCCAACCTCGAACTAAAAGGCGAAGATCGCCTGATTGTCCTGGGACGGCTCGATATGATCGATGAATTAGCGGGAAGCCCACTAATAATGGTGGACGATCAGGTTCCGGAATCATCATGTCTGACAACCGAAAGTATTGGCTTAGTGCAGTTGGAAGTTACCGAGAAGTCAATCTTCAATGGAAAAACGCTTGTCGATCTAAAAGCCCGGCAGCGTTTTGGAGTTAATTTACTTGCTGTTAAGCGGGGTGAGCAAGTTTACCATCACAACCTCGCTAATATTGTTTTTCAGCCCGGAGATCGCCTTCTATTTCGATCCTTGCGCGAACAATATACACAAATGCCTGAAGAGGGGCAAAAATTATCTTTCGAACCCTGTGAAGCTGAAGAATTTCAACTGGATGATCATCTTCTCTATGTGAGAATCCCTGAAAGTTCTTCCCTGGCAGGAAGCACCCTTAAAAATGTTCGCCTGTCCGATGCCTACGATATTATTGTGCTAAATATTATCCGTGATGACAAGGAAATCCTCATGCCAGGTCCGGATACCGAGTTAAGGAGTGGCGATCTCCTGGTTATTGAAGGACGACCCTTCGATATTGAAGTACTGCGCGGTCATCAAACATTGCTGGTAGATCGAAACCCCGCAATAAATCTGGCAGAACTGGAGACAGATTCACTTACTGTAGTCGAAATTATGCTTTCACCACATAGCAACCTGACCGGTAAAACACTGAGGCAGCTGAATTTCAGGGAAAAATTTGGTGTTTCCGTTCTGGCCATCTGGCGTGGTGATCGTGCCTATCGAACCAGGCTTAATGATATGCCGCTTCAATTTGGAGATGCCCTGCTATGTTACGGTAGTCGGGATAGATTTGCTCTTCTTTCCCGGGAGCGGGATTTTGTCATTCTTAACCTTGACTACCAGGAAAAGCCTCTGGAAAAAAAGGCCCCTCTGGCAGGTCTGATCATGGCTGCTGTCCTGGCGACGGTAATGCTGAATTGGCTGCCGATCTATATAGCAGCTATTGCCGGGGTTATTTTAATGGTTATTTCCCGTTGCCTGACCATTGAAGAGGCCTACCGTGCCATCGAGTGGAAAGCAGTATTTCTCATCGCCGCCATGTTGCCGCTCGGTCTGGCCATGCAAAAAACAGGCGCGGCTATGTTGATAGCCGACCACGTGATCGATCTTGCCGGTCCTTATGGCCCGACGGCAGTTTTGGCCGGCTTAATGATAATGACCATTATCCTCAATCAGTTTATACCGAGTGCTGTAAATGCTGTCGTAATGGCGCCGATTGCTATTGCTGCAGCTGTCAACATGGGTGTATCTCCATATCCCCTTGTTATGGCGATAGCCTATGCTGTTGCAGCGAGCTTCATGACTCCCGTGTCTCACCCGGTTAACATCCTGATCATGAGCCCCGGAGGTTACCGTTTTTCTGACTACCTGAAAAATGGGCTGCCTATTTCGCTTATTGTCCTAATCGTCAGCATACTCCTGTTGCCCGTTGTTTTCCCTTACTGATTTTCCGGATGTTCAATAATTGAGTAATCGGCTCTTTTTAAGCTTCTACAAGATATTCGATTAACATGGATACTATTCTTTAGAAAGCCAATGAATGCTTGGTTTTTACTTTGCACAAATAGCTGTTAAAGTTAACAGTTAGGTGGCCACATGCTTCTTTTACTTCAAAATAGGAATGCTGCTTTCAGCTTCGGTAGCGACAAATTCGACTGTAGGTAGGTCCGGGTCGTCAATTACCATCAGGTCGTATGGATATGTCAGGGCCTGGGTAACCATGTCATCCGGGCCTGGTTCGGTAAACTTTACGGTTACGACTAATCTGTCGGCTTTTTCTTCAACACCTGTAATTTCTACAGCGTATCCGCCGGTAGGTTTTTCGCCATAGGTGATCAGGATGTAAAGCAGGCCGTTATCTTTCCTGGTTTGGGCCTGAAATTTTTCCCGCGATACCTCGATCCAGGCCTGAATGTCGGCAGGCAATTGATCCGGATCCGTTGGATCGATCAATTCATCATTGTCTGGCTGTTCTTCTCGATCCTCCCCCGGCGTTTCCTCCGGATCTTCAAGCTCCGCATCGTCTCCTACAGGCTCTTCGGGGCTTAAAGCATTATCTGGTGCGGAGTTGATGCCGCAGGCAGGTATGAAGATAATCAAGGCCATGAACATGGTTATTAACAATAGATTCCTGAACATTGTATTTCCCCCTTTGGTTCCATTCAGGTTAAAGTTATCTGTTTTTCTCCCTCTATCATTGAGACAGTTGGCTGACACAATAAGTTCAGCCATCTCCGGTAATGCCTTCAATTTGAAGTGATAATCTCTAGTTTCCCTTTTTTATCCCGGTGCCTAACGATGAAACTATAGTCTTTAAAATCGGCCACAAGATCAGCCCGGCAATCGCCATGCTGCCAGGTGATCTGCAGTTTATGATCTTTGCCATTATTCGATACTGAGGGTACCCCGCCGAATGCCTCCGAAGTATTACGCAGGCGTATTAATGCCAGCTGATCGATAACAGTTGAGCGGTTAAGACCTTTTTCAATTTCCTGTAGGGTGAGGTTGGTACGGTTGATTTCTTTGTGGCCTGCTGGTCCGCCCTGTTTAACGGCAGCGTAATCATTTTTACCGGCAAAAAGATCAAGGTACCAGACCTGGGGCAGGCCGGGCATGAATAGCTGAACAGCCCTGGCCAGCAGCAACTTTTGTTCATCTTCGCCAAGAGCACTATAATAAGTTGCATTAACCTGGTAGTAGGCAATTTTTTTGCCATCAGGTCCATAAAGGTTTTTGAGCAGTCCTCCCCTTGTGGTGATGGTTTCAACAAGGGCTTCTATTTGTGCATCCTCCAGGAGGCCCGGTTGACTGGTACCGCTTTGATCGTTCCCCCTGAGGTCAAGCAGGGGTATCCCATCATGGCATCCGAGCATATTGATAGTTTTTAGCTTTTTAGCCTTGATGTCATCAATCCATCGCAGCAGGGCTTCGGACGTGCCGCGTTCCAGGGCATCTATGATCAGCCCCGGAAAGAAGAAGTCATAAATGGGATAGCCTTTTACAGCGATATCTTCATGCAGTCTGCTGCCGTAGCTGGTATGAATCTCAGGCAGCAAGACCAGGTCTAAGTGTTTGGCAATGCTTTTCAGACGTTCCAGGTATTTCCACGTTTCAGGCTGGTTAAAAAAATTGGCCAGGCCCGGTTTTTTATGCAGGTAGGCAAAAGCATCAAGGCGGACAATTTTTGCCCCGTAGCTGCCTAGTTTCCTGAGGGTTTCCTCGTAAAAACGCCATACCATTTCAGAGTCGGCATTGAGGTCTACCTGCCCCTGGTATTTGATCTCACCTTTTTTATAACTGACTTCTCTGTAAAAGGTGTTCCAGTAAAAACGGTCTGTGCCATCGGGAAAAGTGATTTTCATAACCGGCAATTCAGGTTTGCGCATGAATAATTTATCCAGGTTTGCGGGCTGGGGAATAACATAGCCCCCGGACCCCATAGCTCCGTGTCCCTGCCAGAACCGGTTCCAGTCAATAAAAAAATCCCTGTACGGTGATTTATCGCCCCTTTCCAAAAGGTCTCTGAATTGGGGGGAGTTGACCGACAGGTGGTTAAGAACGAGGTCGAGTTTTAGAGTAATGCCCAGGTTGTGAAGTTCTTCCAGGTCAGTAGCGGTTACAAGCTCTTCATTAAGATTGTAGTCGATAACTGAGAAACCGCGGTCTAAGTCGCTGTTGAAAAAGGTTGGCAGAATATAAAAATGCGAGAAGGCATCCTTAATGAGCGGATGTCTGAGCAGATTGACTGTAGCGGCAAGATTACCACCCATGCTGTCCGGGTAGGCATTTAGCATTACCCCACCCGGCAGGGGAAGGCTATCTTTACTGTTAGCAATGTTTTTCATGAGAGCTCCTTAAAAAGATGCCGTGATAAGATAGAAATTATTATTCTACCCGGAGTCTAAAGTTTGTCCGGCGGGGGGATAATGAGGTCAGCTAACTGCTTGTGAGCTGATATAATTTCATGTTCTATGGCTAGCACTTTTTCCAGGAAATCTGTGGCCGGATCACGCGAACGTTTCATTCTTGCCGCCCTGGTCTGACGATAATCAAGATCGATAAAAGCCCTTAAATCTGCCCCTTTGAGAAGGGTGGTATATGTTCCTTCGACGATGACTACTTTAAGTCCTTTGATTGATATATTTTCTTCACTTATCGAATCAGCCTCGTAGTTGACCAGTGGCTTCGTGATTTTCTGGTGATGTTTTTGTTTTATGGCAGCGATATTTTTTTCAATCAGGTCAAGTTTAACTTCCTGTGTGCCAACCCAGCTGATATCTTCCAGCCTCTTTTTGTGGTTGGTTTTGGGTGGATAAATGAAATAGTCATCCTGTTGTAGTAGAAGACTTTTTTCCCCTGCCCCTTCGCAGGTTTCGGCCAGCACTGCCGCCGTTTCAGATTTTCCGCAGCCCGATTCTCCAGCTACTGTTATAACAACTGGTTTTTGCGCACATGGCAGGATTGCTAACATTTTTTCATAAATTGCAGCGGCTGCCTTGCGGTGGTATTCGTTAATGATTAATTTGTCCCCGATCAACGTCCTGCCTCCCCGGTTTTGGTAGTATGCTTTTTTGACAATCACTGCTCTATAATTCACCTTTTCTTCGCGAAAACCTTTTTAACAGCTGGTCCAATAGCTGGTATAATTAAGGTGGGATTTATCAATAACAACTGCCAGGGGTGAAGCTGTGGATTTAGCAAAAGTATTAGCAGAAAAAGAGATTCTGATTTTCGATGGGGCGATGGGAACCGAGCTGGTCAGGCGCGGGCTTAAACCGGGCGGCTCGATTAACCTTGATCATGCTGAAGATATTATCGAATTGCACCGGGCCTACCTGGAAACCGGGGTTGATATAATTACCACCAATACCTTTACGCTAAACCGGATCAGCTGTCAGTCTCACGGTCTGACTGGCAACCTGGTCGAAGTCAACCTCGCCGGGGTGAGGTTGGGCAGGGAGGCTGCTGCCGGCAAAGCCTATGTCTTTGGTGATATCGGACCAACCGGTAAATTGCTTGAACCCTATGGCAGCTTCAGCGAAGAGCAGTTTTACGATAACTTTAAAGAACAGGCCCGGATCCTGGCAGAAGGAGGATCCGACGGCCTGATCATTGAAACAATGACAGACCTGCGCGAAGCTCTCTGCGCTCTTAAGGCCTCTAAAGATGCTACCGATCTGCCGGTAATCGTAACGCTTTCCTTTGCCACGACTGAAAAGGGCGGGCGGACAATCATGGGCAGCAGTGTGGCCGAAGTGGCCAAATTGCTGGAAGAAAACGGGGCTGATGCCGTCGGGGCCAACTGCGGTGACCTTGCTCCTGCAGAAATGGCCGAAATTGCCGCTCTATACAGGGAAAAAACAACTTTGCCAATCTTAATCCAGCCCAATGCCGGCAAACCGAGGCTTATTCAGGGAGAAACAATTTACGACATGCCGCCTGAAAAATATGCCGAAGGGATCATGCAGTGTCTGGATAGTGGGGCCTCCCTGATTGGCGGTTGTTGCGGAACCACCCTGGACCACATCAGGGCAGTGGTTCAGAAAATCAGATGACCGCCAGCTCTTTGCCTGTCTTATTAAAAGCAGCAATAGCCCTGTCGATTTCTTCTCTTTGATGGGCCGCCGAAAGCTGGACTCTGATCCGGGCTTTACCCCTGGGCACTACCGGGTAAGCAAAACCGATCACATAAATACCTTCCCTGAGCATCAGCTCGGCCATCTGCAAAGCCAGGGGTTCGTCATACAGCATAACAGGCACAATTGCCGTTTCCCCGGGAACAATGGTAAAACCTGCCTCCAGCATTTTAGAGTGAAAATAGGTAGCATTAAACATTACTTTTTCCTGCAGCCGGGTCGATTCCCCCAGCAGCTCCAGCACTTTAATGGTGCCACCCGCAATGGCGGGTGCCAGGGAATTGGAAAAGAGGTAAGGACGTGATTTTTGGCGCAGCATTTCGATCAATTCCCTGCGACCGGAAGTGCAGCCACCCATTGCACCACCCAGGGCTTTGCCAAAAGTTGTCGTGATCAGATCTACTTTTCCTTCTAGGCCAAAATACTCAAAGGTGCCGCGACCGTTTTTCCCCAGGTAACCGGTAGCATGACTGTCGTCGACCATTACCAGGGCGTCAAATTCGTCGGCCAGTTCGCATATTTGGGGCAGTTTCGCTATGTCTCCATCCATTGAAAAAACACCGTCAGTGGCAATCAGGCGGTACCTGGCTGACTGGGCCTCCTGCAGGCATTGACGCAATTCATCCATGTCCGAATGGCGATAGCGATAGCGTTCTGCCTTACAGAGCCTGATACCGTCTATGATAGAGGCATGATTCAACTCATCGGAAATAATGGCGCTATCGGCTCCCAGCAGCGGTTCAAAAATACCCCCGTTGGCATCAAAGCATGCTGCATAGAGAATGGTGTCTTCGGTCTTTAAAAATGCAGACATCTTTTGTTCCAGATCTTTGTGAATTTGCTGGGTTCCGCAGATGAAACGGACCGAGGAGAGGCCATAGCCCCATTCTGCCATGGATTTTTGGGCGGCTTCAATGACGGCAGGATGATTGGAAAGGCCAAGATAATTGTTGGCGCAAAAGTTCAGGACCTCTTCGCCGCCGGAAACTCTGATTTCTGCCTGCTGGGGTGTGGTGATGACTCTTTCCTTCTTAAACAATCCATTTTGCTTCAGTTCGGCAAACTCTTTTTGTAGATCTGTAATAATCTTTCTCGACATTTTCTTCCTCCGGTATCTATTCCTGCTTCAATTTAGCAGAAAGAGTTTTAATCATATCTTCGGTCATGGTTTGAAGATCATAGCGAGGATTCCAGCCCCACTCGGCCCTGGCAGCGGAATCATCCAGCGAGTTCGGCCAGCTGTCGGCAATGGCCTGCCTGACCGGGTCAATGTCATAGCTAATCTTCAGATCGGGAATATGTTTTTTGATTTCTGCAAAGAGTTCTCTTGGGGTAACCGTGATGGCCGATACATTAAAAGCGTTACGGTGGATCAGTTTGGCCGGGTCAGCCTCCATTAGTTTGATCGCCCCTTCCAGCACATCCGGCATATAGATCATGTCGATGGAACTGTCTTCCTTCAGGAAACAGGTGTAACTGCCCTGCCTGATTGCATCATAAAAAACATGTACGGCGTAATCAGTAGTGCCACCCCCCGGCAGGGCAGCGTTGGAGATAACTCCCGGATATCTCAGTCCGCGGATATCCAGACCATACTTTTGGTGATAATAGTCACAGAGCAGCTCGCCGCTTACCTTTGAGATGCCGTAGATTGATGTCGGCCGGGTGACGGTGTCCTGGGGAGTTTTATCCTGGGGCGAGTCCGGTCCGAAAACGGCGATAGAACTGGGGAAAAAAAGTGAACAACCATGAGTTTTTGCGGCCTCAAGAATATTAATCAGGCCGTTTAAGTTGATTTCCCATAAGCCCAGTGGATCTTTCTCCCCGGTGCCGGACAAGAGGGAGGCGAGGTGGTAAATGGTTTTAATGTCATGTTTTTTTATGACATTCTCCAGCTGTTCGGTTTTGGTAATATCAAGCAGTTCAAAGATGCCCTCTTCGGCCGGGTTTGTCCCTTCTTTAATTCTCCTGGCTGAAGCGATAACATTGTCTTTACCGTAGCGATTTCTCAGGTAGGGAACCAGTTCGGTGCCTATTTGTCCCAGGGCGCCTGTAACGAGGATCTTTTGCATAATTCATTATTCCCTCCTGCCTTAATATTGTATAAACCATTCGCTTTTTTCACTCAGATTCCCTGCTTGAAACTAACAATATAGCCTGGCTGACCTGTAAAAAAGGTAATTGCCACTGAAATGAAGAATAAAAGGCTTGGCCATAAACCGGAAACGTTTATGGATTTCGGGCTCAAAGGAGAAGGTTAAGTGAATATTTACCGCACAGCCTGCCCCCTGGACTGCTGGGATCAGTGCGCCCTGTTGGTTACCGAAGAATGTGGAAGGGTCTTGTCTATTGAACCCGATAGTACTCAGCCGATTACAGGTAAGAGCATTTGTCAGAAAGGAAGGCGGCACCTTGAGCGCCTTAACCATCCTGACCGATTGCTCTATCCACTGCTGAAAAGAAATGGCACCTTTGAGCGAATCGGCTGGCCTGAAGCCCTGCAGTTGATGGCGACTAAAATTAGCACGGCTATAAAAAATCACGGGCCCTTATCACTACTTCATTTTTATGATGGCGGTTACGGCGGTTTGCTGAAAAACATTGAAGCACGCTTTTTTAGCGCCCTCGGCGGATGCACCGCCCACCGGGGCAGTCTTTGCTGGGGTGCTGGTCTGGCCGCGCAGAAGTACGATTTTGGAGCCGTTCTTTCTCACCAGCATGAAGATTTGTTGAATGCCAACCTGATCTTGATCTGGGGGCGAAATCCGGCCTATACTTCGATTCACCTGCTGCCATTTTTACGCAGAGCTCAGGAAAAGGGAGCTCGCCTCATAGTCATTGACCCTTTGCGCACCGCTTCCGCCGCCCTGGCCGATCAATATATCAGGGTCAGACCAGGCAGCGACGGCGCCTTAGCCCTTGGCATGGCCCATGTCCTGATTGAGAGAAACATGATCGACCAACACTTTGTAGAAAAGCGCAGCAGCGGGTTCGAACGGTTTGCGGCCATGTGCCGGGAGTATAATCCTGAAGTTGTGGCTGAATATACCGGCCTATCTTCTGCCGAGATTGTTAATCTGGCTCTCGCTTATGGTGAAAGCAGGCCTGCCGCTATTTTGATCGGCATAGGCCTGCAAAGGCACAGTAATGGCTGCAACACAGTGCGGGCTATTGATGCCCTGGCTGCACTCAGTGGTAATGTTGGCGTTGCCGGTGGTGGTGCCGGCTATGCTAATTTTCGCATCAGTCCTCATATCGATCATAGCTTTCTCAGCGGGGATGATCTCAATCCGCAGCGACGTTTTTATGCCAAACCGCAACTGGCTGCTGCTTTGAGCGGCTTAGTTGACCCGCCGGTAGAGTTCCTCTACATCAGCAGGGCGAACCCCCTTGTTCAGGTTGGCGACAGCAACACCTTACGTCGCGCAATGGCTAAAGTGCCTTTTATTGTAACCGCCGAGCATTTTATGACCGATACGGCCCAGCTTTCTGACCTGGTTTTGCCCTGTAGTAATTTTTTGGAAGCAGAAGATCTCTACTTTAATTCCATGAGCCACCAGTACCTGGTTTACGGCGCAAAGGTGATCGAACCACCCGGGGAGTGTCGTCCCGAGTATGAATATCTGGCCGATCTAGCCGGGCTCCTTTCTGCTGATGGTTACCCCCGCTTGAGTCCGCCTCAATTGATTGCCAGGGCCATAAAGCCCCTGACCGACACTTATGGGTTAACAATTGAAGAGCTCAAAGCAAAAACACCCTATCTGTTTCCCGATGCGCATAGCATTCCCTGGGAAGATGGCCTTTTTGCCACAGCCGGCGGCAAATTCAATTTCTATTCCGTAGAGGCGGAGAGGGATGGTGGCGATGGTTTGCCCCTTTACAGGACCCCAAGAGAACTAAGCGATCAGGTCCTGCGCGATCAGGGCTACATCTACTGGCTAGCCACCCCCCATGCAGCTGGTTCGATTCATTCGACCCACCGTCTGCCGGGTGACAAGGCAAAGCCGGTCGCTTACATCTGCCGGCAAACTGCAGATAGAGAAAACCTGGTTGGAGGAGAAATAGTAACCGTTGCCTCAAAGAGGGGGGCAATAAGGGTAAAAGTGGCAATCAACGACAACGTGTCCCCCGATACGGTCCTGGTTTACCAGGGCTGGTGGCACTCTTCAGGAGCGGCGGTAAATAACCTTACCCCCGATCGTCTAACCGACCTCGGCGACCAGGCAGCATACTACGACTGCCTGTGCCGGATCGAAAAATCACCCCATTAAAGGCCATCGCTATGTTCCTTATACATTGCTTTCCCACATATCAAAATATGGTCTGAGTCGCAGACGGAAAGGAATTTCAGCTCCGATTAGCCCCGAATGGATAAATGAGCGTCGTAAGCGAATCAGATCAGGATAGTAAAAAAGGCTTACTCTAAAATGAAAGCAGTTGTTAAAAAGCTTATCTTTTAGACACATCTAGCCGTAATCTATTCAAAAGTGTAATCGACATCTTTTACTACTTCAAAAAGCAGTCCAACTCCACCCGGGCCATACATCCGTATCGCAACCTGGTTAACTGATTGTGGGGAATT
>CAZVLE010000004.1:0-6264 GCA_964627855.1 uncultured Syntrophomonadaceae bacterium
TAATTTTAACAACATATCTAAATTGGGCAGGCCCGGGCAGGAAAGGTGTTGAATTATATGGTCGGACAATGTATATTAAAAGAAATTATAGCTCTATTGAGCAAGCTCTTTTTTTTCAAAAAATTCATCTGAATGCCGGAAGTTATCATTATGCATCATGGCTAAGCTTACTTAATTAATTGGGGTTAGCCTGAAATATAAATAAAATGGAGGTGGAAGTATGTCTGGTTACCATGGTAAATTGTTGAGGGTCAATCTTTCTGATGGCAGTATTTCTGAAGAAGCAATTCCTGATGGTATGCACAAAGACTACCTGGGTGGAGCAGGGTTGGCTACAAGGTATCTCTGGGATGAAGTACCGCAGGGAGCAGATCCTTTAGGCCCGGAGAATCGCCTTATTTTTATGGCCGGTAGTTTAACCGGGGTTATTGCCCCCAGTACCGGGCGCTTCAGCGTAGTGGCCAAGTCTCCCCAGACCGGTATCTGGGGACAGGCTAATTCTGGAGGACGCTGGGGAGTTGATTTTAAGAAGTGCGGGTATGATGGTATTATTTTCGAAGGTGCTTCCCCGACTCCTGTTTACCTGTTCATTGAAGATGATAAGGTTGAACTGAGAAGCGCAGAACATCTCTGGGGCAAGAATGCACCTGAAACAACCGATACCCTTAAAGATGAACTTGGCAAAAAGTTTAATGTGGCCTGTATTGGTCCGGCTGGTGAAAACCTGGTCAAATATGCGGCGATTATGAATGATTACGGTCGCTGTGCCGGCCGCTGCGGGCTGGGTGCTGTGATGGGTTCGAAAAACCTGAAAGCCATAGCGGTTAAAGGCACAAATAAAGTTCCTTTAAACAAACCGGAAGAGTTTAAGGAACATGCCAAAAAGCAGTACGAATTAATGGATGAATCGATGCTGAAGATTACCCTGCAGGCCTTTGGCACCAATGCTGTGCTTGACCTGGTTTCGGTTCGTGGCGGTTTCCCGACCCGCAACTGGCAAAAAGGTGTTTTTGATCTTTCCGATGATATTAACGGCCCCGCTATTTCTGACAAAATTTTGAAAAAGAACATTACCTGCTTTGCCTGCCCCATCGAATGCGGGCGTGGCACTGAGCTCAAAGAAGGCAAGTATGCCGGTAAAGAGGGAGAGGGGCCTGAATATGAAACCGTGGGCACCTTTGGCGGCATGTGTTTCGTCAACGATCTGGAAGCAATAACCATGGCCGGCTATCTTTGTAATGATTACGGCCTCGATACCATCTCTGCCGGAAGCACCATTGCCTTTGCCATGGAATGTTTCGAAAAAGGCATTCTTACCAAGGAGGATACCGGTGGACTGGAGTTAAACTTCGGCGATGCCGATCTAATCGTGGATCTGGTTCCCATGATTGCCAATAGAGAAGGAGTCGGTGACTTACTGGCCGAAGGCTCGAAACGTATGGCCGAAAAACTGGGCCAGGGCAGTGAGCATTTTGCCATGCATGTCAAGGGTCTTGAACTGCCGGCCTATGACAGCCGGGCCGTGCAGATGACCGGTTTGACCTATGCTACCGCCAATCGCGGCGGTGATCACATGACCGGCTATGTCCAGGGACCCACTTTCATTGACGCTCCCTTTTTGATGGTTGATGATAGTGAAATAAAAGATCCCTTTGTCGCCGATCCTGATGAGGTCTTTATTGCCCGCGACCTTGAGGATATGCTTGGAACCTTTGATTGTGTCGGTGCCTGTAAATTTATGGGTCTTTGCCTTGATGATGATGACTGGGTCAGGCTGGTTAACCTGGTGACTGGCTGGGACTTGAGCACTGCGGAATATAAGAAGGCCGGTGAAAGGTATTATAACCTGGCTCGCGCCTTCAGCAACAGGGAAGGATTGACTGCAGCCGGTGACACCCTCCCCGGAAGGCTCCTGGAGGATCCCCTTCCGGATGGTCCGGCGGAAGGCCATGTTAATGAACTACCCATCCTGCTGGAAAAATACTATGAACTGCGCGGCTGGGATAGTGACAGTGGTAAGCCCCGGCCCGAAAAATTAAAAGAGCTTGGCCTTGATGATGTTGCGGCCAAACTCTGGCCTTCATAAGGGGGGAGAAGCACTTGACTGATCTGCAAGAGAAGCGTCCCTGGCTGAAAAGTTACAAGCTGGGTCCATTTAAACTGGAAGAGAGCCTGGAACCATACCCGGAAGAACCGCTGTTCTCCTTTCTTGATCAGTCGGCTGAGAGGAATCCGCGCGCAACAGCGATCGATTATTTTGGCTTGCGCATCAGTTACAGCGAGTTGAAAAGCTATGCCGACAGCCTGGCTAATGCCCTGGTCGGCTTCGGCGTGAAAAAGGGCGACAAGGTCGCGACCATTCTGCCGACCTGTCCGCAGCATATAATATCCGGCTTTGGTATTATTAAAACCGGTGCTGCCCATGTGCCCTGTTCCGTGCTGCACAGGGAAGCTGAACTTGAGTATGAAATTGGCGAGTCGGGAACCGAAACGATAATTTGTCTCGAGGAGCAGCTGCACCGGGTCAAAAAGATCCAGCCGAAAACAAAGCTGAAAAACATCATTGTTACCTCCATTAAGGAATACACACCCGAAGAGCAGGAGAGGAAGGAGTTACCTGATGGTACTTACGGTTTTAAAGCCCTGATTGAAACTCATGATCCTGTTCCCCCCGTGGTGGAGATAAACCCGAAAGAAGATCTGGCCTACCTTGCCTTTACCGGCGGGGCGACCGGCGTACCCAAGGGAGTAATGCTGACCCACTATAACAGGTATGTCAATACCCTGCAGGGTATGCCCTGGGCCATGGCCAAGCTGGAAAAGTCAATCCGCGGTAAAGCATCAACCTGCATAACCGTGCCACTTTTTCATTCCTATGGCGATGCCTGCGCTATGTTCTCCATTTACTGGGGCTTACGGATGATCCTGATCCAGGATCCCCGTGACACTGAGTACATATTCAAGATATTGGTAGAGAACAGGCCTTTTCTGGCTGCTGTTGTACCGACCCAGTTGATGAAGCTGCGAGACATGGATCTGCCGCGTATGCCGATTCAGATCATGTCCGGAGCTTCGCACCTGCCCCTGGAAGTGCGGGAAAGCATTTCGGAAAAAATCAAGATGCCTGTTTCGGAAGGTTACGGTCTTACTGAAAGCGGCCCTATGACTCACATGGACCTGACCGGCTTTTCAAAGATGACTGGCTTTGCTGCCAAGCAGAAATACAGCATCGGCATACCGATTCCCGATACCGATGTTAAGCTGGTGGATGACGAAACCGGAAAGGAATGCCCGCCCGGAGAACCCGGGCACATGTATATCAAGGGTCCGCAGATCATGAAAGGTTACTGGCCTGAAGCCGGCAGTGGATTGGTCGATGGCTGGCTGCCCACCGGCGATGTTGCCCGCATGGATGAGGATGGTTATTTTTACCTTGTTGACCGGATCAAAGATATGGCCAATGTTTCCGGTTACAAGGTCTATACCAGCACAATTGATGATATTTTGCACCAGCATCCGGCAGTCATGATGGCGGCGGCGATAGGGGTGCCCGACCCGGAACGTCCGGGCAGTGAGAGAATCAAGGCCTTTGTCGTGATCAAGGAAGAATTTCGCGGCAAGGTTACAGAAGAAGAACTGATCGAGCTATGCCGCGAGAAATGTGCTTCCTATGCAGTACCGCGCCAGATCGAGTTTCGGGACAGTCTGCCCCTGACCGTTACCGAAAAAATCTTCAAACGCCTGTTGCGCGAGGAAGAAATCAGTAAAACTGATCAATAAATAAAAGGGGGAGGCGAGATCTGAAAGGTGCTTTAATCACGCTTCCCCCTTTTACTTTTCTACTTGAATTCAGGAGTGTTTCAGCTTGCAAATCGTCGTCAGACCTTACCTTTTTTTGAGAGAAATCCTTGGCTGTAAAGAAATATCCCTTGAGATGCCCCCAGGAAGCGATCTGTCTGCGCTGCTTGCAGTCCTGAGGTCTCGCTGCGGTTTTCCGGATCATTATCAATCAGACTACGGCAGGGTAGTTTTTTTTGAAGATAACAACCCCGTGGGCCTAACAATATTAATTGATGGTCGCAACATCAAGCAGCTGCAGGGCGGCGAAACACTGCTGAAAGACGGATCTGTTGTGACGATCTTTCACCCGTCGGCAGGTGGTTAGGGCGCCGGGCCGGCTTTGGAACCTTTCCCAACTTTAACGTCATTTGTTTTCAGTAAAAATGTACCGCTCCACTGCAATAAGGGAATTCTTCTAAATAAAGCTCAGTTGCTTCCTGCAAGTTAGCTAAAGCTTCTTCCAATGGTTCGCCCTGTGTTGTGGTTCCAGTTTCAGGGTTATAAGCTATGTAGCCGCCTTCGGGTGCAGGTGTTAATACTGCAGATAATTCCATAACAGCACTCTCAATCTGTAAAACATTGGTGTTAAAAAATAATAAGATAAATGTTACAAGCAAAAACCATGGCCCGAAAGCGGCAAATAACTCTAACCCTGGGCCAGGTCGGTTTCATTGTTGCCTCGCTGGCTGCATTTACCGCTTTTATCACAACTGCCAATGCAGGAATAGCCGCGGCTTCCCGTTATCCTTTGGCAATGAGCCGGGATGGCCTGATCCCCAAAATTATGGGCAGGTGTCTCTTCAATAATGATCTGCCCTCAGTTTCTATTTTATGCACCGGTTTGCTAATGCTGCTTGCTATTGTCAGTTTGCCCTTGGAAACCCTGGTTGAGAATGCCTCCTCGCTGCTAATCATTGGCTATATTTTAACTAACGCGGCCCAGCTCTGGCTTCACAAGAAAGATGAGCCCAACTACAGGCCTACTTTTCGGGCCCCTTTTTATCCCTGGCTGCAATACATCGGAATTGCCGGTTTAATGCTGCTCTTGGTTCAGATCGGGCTAAAACCGTTGCTATGTTCGTTAGCCTTTTTGGGGGTTGCCTGTCTATGGCCGCTGGTCAGGGCAAAACATCTACAGGATAACTCAATACCCCTACCACCGGAACCGAAAAATAAATATACGGGCAAACCAGCCGGATAGTATTCGATTAAAGCGAAAAAATAGATTGCACAATAGAGTTAGCCAGACGGGGGTGCGGACGTTTTCTTGGAAATAATCATGCCGCCAAACCCAACTGTTTCCGGTAGCGGGCAATGCTAAGACCACTAAGGGATCTTAAAAAAGTTCAGAGTGAGGTGAATACCTGTGAATTTTGCCTATAAAAGAGTAAGTACCCAAAAGCAGGACCTGCGCCGCCAGGAAGAAGCTTTTAAGGGCCTGCCGATTGACAGGGAATACTGCGACAAGCTCTCCGGCAGCAGCGCCGATCGGCCGCAGCTGAACAAACTGAGACTCGAGGCCCGCGAGGGAGATCATATCTACGTGGAGAGCATCTCCCGCCTGGGCCGTAATGTCGATGATCTGCGGCAGGTCGTGCAGGAGTTTAAAGACAAAGGGATAACTATTCACTTCATCAAGGAAGGCTTTAACACAGGCAACGGCAATAATATGTTCAAGTTCATGGTAACGATCCTGGGCGCCGTGGCCGAGATGGAGCGAGAACTGACCGTCGAGCGAATCCGCGAAGGCATCGCCAAGGCCAAAAAGTACGGAACCAGGTCCGGCCGGCCCATCGGCCGGCCACCGCGCAAGGTGCCGGCCAGCTTCAAGAAGTTTTACCCCATGTGGAAGGACGGGGAGATCACGGCCACCGATTTTGCCAGGCTAATTGGGGTTAGTAGACCGACGCTGTATAAATATATTCAGGAATTTGACGGCAAATAGATTGAGGTTATCAATGTGGCCCAGGAACCACCGATTCGCCAACAAGAAACCTCTTCACTGTTGGATATTATTAAAATAAAAAAAGTGCGGAGCTAAGGCTCCGCAAATTAGGTGGATTAACTTATGCAGTTAATATTTACAGTTGCCGACTATTTTAGCCTGTCCAACCGATTTGCTACATGTCTTACTAACAGATTAAATTATTTATAGAGTTTTACTCCTTGGTTTTAGCTCTTTCCTCCGTAAATATTTTCATCAGGAAATGTATAAAAATACCGGCAACAAAGCCGTAAGCCATGTTCATAAGGACCGATACCGTAATTGTTAGCACAAGCGGTATCAGGTCAAGCCCCCACTTTACATCTTTCACAAAACGAATTAACTCAAAACCGACTAAAAGCAGCATCGCCCCTATAACCGCTTCTGGGAATTCGGTGAAGACTAAGGCAACGAAAGAGGCTAAAAAGAGTCCACAGATA
>CAZVLE010000005.1:0-5078 GCA_964627855.1 uncultured Syntrophomonadaceae bacterium
CCAGGGCTGCCGGCATTTTGGTATTCCTCAAAATGTAAAAGTTATGCTCCTTAACCCCGCGATTTCTGAAACCCAAAGCTGTGACCAGCTCTCTTTGCAATTGCTGGGCTAAAAAGCGATCGGCGCTGTTGTTTTTCTGGGGACTAAAGTAAGTTTCCGTACCGTTTGATTCAGGGTTGGAGAAGGAATTGGCATGAATGCTAACATAAGCATCGCCTTTAGAATCATTGGCAACCTTGACCCGGATAGCGTTGCTGACTGCATAGTCGCCTTTGCGGGTCATGACAACCCTAGCCCCGGCTTCTTCAAGCTTTTCAGCCAGCAGCCAGGCTACGGCAAGGTTGAGCACCTTTTCCCTGAGGCCGGTAACACCGATAGCCCCGGGATCTGAGCCGCCATGACCGGGATCGACTACAACAGTTTTATTATTGAAGGGACTGACGGACATGTCTACCTTTTTTACATAATCACCATACACCCAGCCCTGTTTGGCCTTTGGCGTAATTACCTGCAGCCATTCCTTTTCCCTGCCGGTAATTTCTAAGACCGTACCCATAGGCAGCAGATCGAGTATTTCAAAGTCAGTGCCGGGCCCACTACGCAGACGCAGCAGATTAACGTTAACAGTAGCATGCTCTTTGTCGGAATCGTTTTGATCGTCATAATCACTGTCAGGCGGGGGAGCGGGTTCCTCTTCCGGAACCATTTCTTCTGTCACTTCTTCCACACCGGCACTTTTTACAAGCTGGTTCAACAAGAGCAGTATCTTTTCATGATAAGCAGCATCGGTTGTCCACTTGCCACTGAGATCTTCGACATGTAAGACTGAACCGGCCCAAAAATGCTCCTGCACCTGGTTGTATCCCTGGTGAGGTTCACCTAGAGCCTGCAAGCCGATGAAAGCAGCGATATGGTTAAAATGAGCACGCACTCCATCATCTGAGGTGGGAAATTGTTCATAAGAATCTGCACCGTCACCAGGGGCATCTATTAGTTTTATACCGCCCCAGTTGTTATGATCCCGGGGCAAGCGACCGCTAAATTTACCAAAATCGGTCTCCACGGCTGCCTGCACGTAAAGGACCTCAGGCCTTATTTCTGTTTTTTCTCCATAAGTCCAGTAAGTGGAAGCAATGTCAATGAAGCTTTGGTCGGCTTGTTTCTCAAGAGCCCACGCTTGCGCCTTTTCAAGGGTTACCCGGGATGGCCCAATTATTACTGTTTGCCTTTTGACAGGTTGATCCATCTGGTCGGATTGAATAGTGCTGGAAGAGGTTTTTCTGGTTTCATGCTTAATCTTGCCGTCATCAATGGTAACGAGGACGATGCTTTCTGGCATGGAAGCTTTTTTTGTCTCGCTGCTTTGAAGATACTTCTTTAAATCAAAGCTCTCTTCGAGCAACACAGCGGCAACATAGCGTTCCATGAGGGCGTTGTAATCTAGATGAACACCGGAGCTATTAAGAAGGGCATAGTTTTTCCTGGTCACAAAATCTTCATAAAGGCCGTTTGAAAGGCCGAGAATTTTCAGGGCATAGGAATCAAGCAGTTCTTCATAATTGTATTTGAAAAGATTTCCATCACTATCTTGAGTCACAAAGCCTACTACCGCTGCCGAGACCGGTGAACTTAAAATAAATATTATAAATAAAGTCACGAACAGTAACCGGGTGTAATTATTTTTCTTTCCAGGCACCGGTCCACCTCCACAGTTCTCCCTGATGAAAAAACTACCTGCTAACCACGACCTTGTCACGGTCGGCATCTTCATGATCCACTTCACCCCAGAAACTTTTCGCTTCCGGGCTGTAGTTCAATTTGGTATCACCAACTTTAACAGTATGTTCCTGCGGTTCGGGCACGCCTAATGTAACTATGACCATCTTTTTACCCGGCGTCAGGCCCTCTTCAACAATAAAATCCTTGATCAGATCAGGTTGGGGTTCTGGCTCCGGTTCGGGTTCAGGCTCTGGTTCTGGCTCCGGTTCGGGTTCAGGCTCTGGCTCCGGTTCGGGCTCTGGTTCAGGAGCAGGCGGAGGAGTCGGTGCAGGTGCCGGTGCCGGTGCCGGAGTAGGGGCAGGAGTCACATCTGCCACATAATCAGGATCTCCATGTTCCCTTAAATTGGCAAGCATTTCCTGACTGCTGATTTCAAATCCATTGATAGTAACACTTACTTCCATGGCAAACTCGATTGCCAGGGGGATCTGCTCCAGGGTTGACCCGGGGGCATTGATTAATACTTTTTCGATCTCTCCTTCACCGGTCACTTCAACCGCTTCGTTGAGTTCCAGGTAAGCCAGCAAGGCATCTTCTTCGAGAACAAGGTAGTTGTTAAAAGACTCTTTGGCTACTATAAGCTCTTCACAGTTCGTATCATTTTCCAGAATTACCTGAGCAGCTTCGGCTTTGACTTCAATATTTTTATACTTGCCGGTTAGACTGCTGCTGCCTGAGGCAGAGACAAAGGTTTGCCTTATTTCGCCATCGCCAATAATGAAGGCTGACCCGTTAAGGTAGAGATTCTCGATAACCATCCCGTCGGCATACCTGAGAACTGTTCCCGAGGCAGCGCTGCTGATGACAAGTTCATCCAAAGCATCGCTGTTCAATTCAATGTTGGCCTCTTTAACTGAAACCTGAATGGTTTCGAAAGACCCGGATAATTCTACCTCTTCGTCAGTAGCAACAACGATGGACTGGTACCCATAGGCGCCTTCAGCTATATTTTCAACCAGCCTTGATCCCGTTTCCAGGGTAACATTTTCAACCTGGGTAGTACCGGATGCGACCAGCCTGACCCGCCCCTCGGGGCGGTTGACTTTAACCTCGCCAAAAGTACAGTTGAACATATAGATAGTGTTCAACCCACCCCCCTGGATCAAAACAGAACCATCGACAATTACGTTAGCGAGGTCAACACTGCCACCGCCTATATTGGGGGAAAGATAAAGGTTACCATAGATATGGGCATCTTCGAGCCGTTCACCGGGGATGTGAATAGTAAAATCACCTTCGATAATGCGCAAACCGTCTTCATCGACTGCCTCATTATTGCTGCCGGCAATAATATTTCTGAGGGCAGAGGCAAAACCAAAGCTATCAGTTATCAGAAGAAGTAAGGCCGAAACAAAAAGAACCAGGATCGCACCGATGATAATGGGGAAAATACCGGTCTTATCCTGCTCTTCAATTTGCCTCCTGGCGGCTCTGCTCATCTTGAGTTCCTCCCTGATCTCAAAGAAAAGAAAGCTTGCAGTATGTCTGTATCTATTAAAATAAACCTGTTTCGTCAGCCAGGCCACCATAACCTTGAATATATCTATTTTCTTCAAGGCCTTAGGTCCTTGGCTTTGCGTTTCTGCCTTTCAGCAGATTTGCCTTTTTCGTCCAGGTTAAAATTAAACTACTCTGCCGCATGTCGGGACACGACAAATATTTCTAATTTTTCATAATAATATTATCAGGGCTGTTTTAATTTGTCAACTTTTTGTTAACATTTTATAGGGAAAATAAGGGTTAATGTTGAATAAAAGACAATATTAGCTTATTGAAAGGTGGGTTCTTAATGGTTTATTGGCCTGATAAAGGTTCTGTTAATACCAGTGCAACAGTGAAGGCAGCCCTGGAAAGAGCAAAAGAGCTCTCAGTAAAACAGGTGGTTGTAGCATCAAACAGTGGATCAACAGCCAGGCTATTGATCGGCCAGGGGTTGGAAGTGATCTGCGTAACTCATCATGTCGGTTTCAGCAGTCCTGGTTTAGATGAAATGGAGCCTCAGGTACGCAGAGATCTCGATAAAGAAGGAGTCAAATTGTTAACCACCACACACCTTTTAGCCGGTGTGGACCGCGCCCTGCGCACCAAGTTCGAGGGGATTTACCCGGCAGAAATCGCTGCTACAACCCTGAGAATGTTCGGGCAGGGGGTCAAGGTTTGTGTTGAAATCAGCGTGATGGCTTTAGATGCCGGTTTAATCGCTTACGGTGAAGAAGTAATCGCCGTGGGGGGAAGCGGCCGGGGAGCTGATGCAGCCTGCGTGATTCTGCCCGCCCACTCAAATAATTTCTTTGATACAAAGGTAAAAGAAATAATCTGCATGCCGCGGGAACATTAGCTATTTATTCATCTCTTCGATCATGGCAACAATCCTGACATGGTAAGTCAGCGAAGGGGCCCACCTGCCACTGGTTTGCTCGAGGGTCTCTATTGTGCCCGCCCAGGGCAGCCGTTTTATTACATGGTAGCGGTCATGCGGAGTGCCGATGGGGTTAATGCCCACGTAAGCAGCCATGTGATTAAAATGGGCCCTGACTCCGTCTTCGGGCGTAGCAAATACCTGGTGATCTTCTGGCCGGTCACCACCGGATACAGCCACCTTGATCCCCGCCCAATTGTTGAAAAAGTGAGGAACCTGGCCGGTATAACGGCCAAAATTTGTCTCGTAAGCGGCCTGGGCATAGAGAACCTCCGGGCGCAAGCCTGTTCTTCCACCATAATCCCAGTAAAGCGGCGCAATGTCGATAAAGCGTGGATGCGCCCTGCGTGAGGCCGCCCATTGCTGGGCCTGGGAGAGAGTAACCCGGGGTGTTGAAAGAAGCGGCGTGACCGTCAACTCTACGGCTGGAATAACCGGGGGATTTGATGAGGAAGGCTTCGCTGTTGTAGCTGGTTTGGCAAGATCAAGCTTTGTGGTAGAAAATACCAGTTCGTTATTCGATAATGTAACCATCTCAAGGGAAGCCGGCATTTTTGCCTTCTTGGCTTCAGCGCTTTCGGTGTAACCGTTAAGGCTAAACCTCTTTTTCTCAATCAGAGTGACAGCATAGCGGTCAATAACGTCATTGTAATCAATATAACCGTTGACACTGTCTAAAAAAGCGACCGGCTTTTTCAGGGCAAAATCTTCATAGAGGCCGTTCTGTTTGCCCATGATATAGAGAACATACGAGTTGAGCAGCTGATTGTATTCATACTGGAAATAGCATCCTTCGTCGCATTTAGCGACAAAGCCTTTTACCGCTCCATGGACCGGGGAACTGCCAAGTAAGAGCAAGATAGGCAGTAAGCATAAAGCA
>CAZVLE010000006.1:0-12331 GCA_964627855.1 uncultured Syntrophomonadaceae bacterium
GCAGCTTCTACGACCTGTTCCGGAGTCTGGTGCAGTCCGGTGTAGATTATTTCCATACCGGCATCGCGTAGAGCCCTGGCAACCACCCTTGCCCCGCGATCGTGGCCGTCAAGGCCCGGTTTGGCCACCAGGACCCTGATTTTTTTTTCAGTCATTCTTATCACCCTCCCTGGGGCTGATTTAACGGGCATGACACATCATGCCCCTACATTCTGGTCTATTCATCCAAATAGCTGACGTCTCTGTCCTGTCATTGCAGACTGATCTGGTCGTAATAGTTAGTTATAATCAACTATCGAATTTGATCTTACGGGCATGACAAGTTATGCCCCTACATTCTGGTCTATTCATCCTGGTCTTTTCATATTGACACTGATAATCATACCAATTCATCCCTGGTTGATCATAAAAGAACGGCAATTCATACTTATATATCCTGTGTTGATCTAACGGGCATGACACGTCATGCCCCTACAGGTTCTTATTTCTAACTGATGATAGGTCTGCGTTTTTAATGATACCTTTCAGGTATCAACTGTAACAAAATTTATACTCCCGGGTGCATGATTTTCTACTCTCTTTTGCAGTTCAAGGTTTTCGTAGGGGCATGACGTGTCATGCCCGAATGTCTTTGATAATTGCTAGTAACTGCTCAGTCTGGAATATGACAATAATGATTGCCCCTTCCAAGGTATCCGCGCTGCCCATAAATTCGTATGAACAGCTTTAGTGTATTGGGCAGACCGGATACCTTGGAACAGCCGTACACTCTGAGGTTTTACTTTAATCTAAAATAATGGCTTTTCCTTATACTCGCCGAATACTTCCTTCAGGGTGGCCACTATTTCTCCTTCCGTAGCATAAACCCTAACCGCATCGAGAATTTTCGGAATGATATTATCAGGACCGGCGGCCCTTTCCCTGAGTCTTTTCAAACTGATGGCGACAGCCTCGTTATCGCGCCGGCTCTTCAACCAGCTAAGCCTTTCAACCTGCTTCTCTTCAACGGCAGGATCAATCTTCAGTAACTCTACCTGCTGCTGTTCTCCGCTGTTATAGCGGTTTACCCCGACTACAACCCTCTCACCACTATCAACAGCCCGCTGGTAAATATAAGCGGCATCGGCGATCTCCTGCTGGAAAAATCCGCAATCTATGGCCGCAAGGACTCCGCCAAGTTGATCAATTTTTTCAAAATAGGCTTCTGCTTCTTGTTCCAGGCGGTTAGTCAACTCTTCCACAAAATAAGAACCGGCCAGCGGGTCAATTGTATTGGCCACCCCGCTTTCACTGGCAATAACCTGCTGGGTGCGCAGGGCAATTTTGACTGCCTTTTCAGTCGGTAAGGCCAGAACTTCATCCATCGAATTGGTATGCAGTGACTGGGTTCCCCCTAAAACTGCTGCAAGCGCTTCTATAGCGGTCCGAACAATATTGTTTTCCGGTTCCTGGGCTGTCAGGCTGCAACCGGCCGTCTGGGTATGAAAACGTAACTTCAGTGATCGGACATCTTTAGCTCCGTATTTTTCCTTCATCCGCCTGGACCAGATTCGCCTGGCGGCCCGGTATTTGCATATTTCTTCAAAAAAATCGATATGGGCATTAAAAAAGAAAGAAAGACGCGGGGCAAAACGGTCTACATCAAGCCCTGCCGCCATTCCCGCTTCTACGTAGGCAAAACCGTCGGCCAGGGTGAAGGCCAGTTCCTGGGCAGCCGTCGAACCTGCTTCCCGAATATGGTATCCACTGATGCTGATGGTGTTCCATTGCGGTACATGATCTGCGGCAAAGGTAAAAATATCTGTAATCAGGCGCATCGATGGTTCCGGAGGAAAGATCCAGGATTTCTGGGCAATGTATTCTTTCAGGATATCATTCTGAATTGTTCCGCCGACCCGGTCCAGACTGACTCCCTGCTTTTCGGCATTGGCCAGGTACATACACCAGAGAATAGAGGCGGGTCCATTGATGGTCATCGAGGTAGTAACCCTGTCAAGGGGAATCTGATCAAATAAAACCTCCATATCTTCCAGCGAATCAATGGCTACGCCGCAGCGGCCTACTTCACCCAGGGCCCGCTCGTGATCGGAGTCATAACCCATGATTGTCGGCATGTCAAAAGCCACACTCAGGCCTGTCTGCCCCTGTTCGAGCAGGTAGCGGTAACGCCGGTTAGAATCGAAGGCGTCTCCAAACCCGGAAAACTGGCGCATAGTCCAGATTCGCCCCCGGTACATGTTTGGCTGAACACCCCGGGTATAAGGGTAACTGCCTGGAAAACCAAGCTCTTCTGTGTAGTTGAACCCTTCCAGGTCATCGGGCGTGTAAAGCGCCTTGATTTCCCGACCGGATACCGTTGTAAAAGGACCTTCGCGCTCTTCCATGGTAGCAGCCTTTTCCTGCCACTTCCGGCAGGCTGCCGGCAAGTCTTTTTCCCCTTTAATCTCACTCATTCAAGCACCCTCCCTACCACTGCCGTTGATAAAGCTAATCTTACGGAGCAGGTTGAAAGCTGCACTGTATGGATCCTGCTCACGGTTAGTTATCCTTTCAATCAGATCGTCAAGGGCAATCCTATCTTTAACCTGATCCCAGATTTCTTTTTTAACCAGGTACTCGACCTGCTCTGTCAGTTCACGGCCGACACGTAAATGGCGCATCTCCGTTAACTGTCCACTATTTTCCATGTAAATTCGATGTTCCAGCAGCGCAGACCAGAGCTCCGTGATGCCCTCATTACGGGTTGAAACGGTGGCAATAACCGGCGGCCGCCACTTTTTTTCTTTTTGCATATCGAGCATCACGTTTATTTCGGTTATTGTTCGCTCCGCACCGGGTAGGTCGGTCTTGTTGACAACAAAAAGATCGGCAATCTCCATGATGCCGGCCTTGATAGTCTGCACACTGTCTCCTCCGGCAGGGGTCAAAATAACCAGGGTGGAATCGGCCGTTTTAACAATATCCACTTCCGATTGCCCCACACCGACTGTTTCAACCAGGATAATATCTTTGCCAAAAGCATCCAGAACATGGATCGCTTCCCTGGTCGATCGCGACAGGCCACCAAGACTGCCCCTTGTTCCCATGCTGCGGATAAAAATATCCCGGTCCAGGGCATGATCCTGCATCCGTATCCGGTCACCCAGGATCGCCCCGCCGCTAAAAGGGCTGGTCGGGTCAACAGCAATAACACCGATGCTCATTCCCTCATTCCTGATCTGCTGCATCAGGCAGTCGACCAGCGAGCTTTTTCCCGAACCAGGCGACCCGGTGATTCCAATCACGTAGGCCTTACCGGTATGGGGATAAAGCTCCTTCAGTAACTCCAGTTTTTCCGGCGCATCGTTTTCAATTAGTGAAATCAGGCGTGCAGCCGCACGCCTGTTACCTTCCAGCAGTTCTGCTACCAGTTGCTGCATCCGGTCAACCCCTCAATATTCTATCCCCCGGCAACAATCTGCTCCCTGCTCGTAGTGGTGCTTGATAGCCAGCAATTCACTGACCATATCGGCACGCTTAACCACTTCAACTGAGGCGCTGCGGCCAGTCAGGACTAAACTGACATTGGCCGGTTTTTTCTCCAGCAGGTCAAGCAAATCCTTTTCGGGGATTAAGCCGTAATCTACTGCCACATTAATTTCATCAAGGACGACCATGTCATACTCACCGCTGCTAATTGCCTCCCGAGCCTTGGCCATCCCTCCTCCGGCCAGTTCAATATCGATAGGATCCGGATCTTCACGATTGACAAAATCATCGCGGCCGGCGCGGATAATAGTCAGGTTAGGCAACTTTTCCAGGGCCAGGAACTCGCCGTAATCACGACCTTTCATGAAAAAGATCATGCAAACCCGGTATCCATGCCCCAGGGCTCGCACAGCCTGTCCGACAGCGGCAGTCGTCTTTCCCTTGCCGTTTCCGGTATAAACCATGATCAATCCCGGTTTATTTTCTGCTTTATTCATGCAGATTTACCCTCCCAAAGCAAGTCTGACTGATAACTAATTAACCTATTACCCCATACTACCTGCCTTAAGTAAGCAGGTAGCGGGAGATAACCAGGCGCTGTACTTCACTGGTGCCCTCGTAGATCTGGGTTATTTTAGCATCACGCATGAAGCGTTCCACCGGGTAATCACGGGTATAACCATAACCTCCGAAAATCTGCACGGCGTTGGTGGTTACCTCCATGGCCATTTCAGAAGCATAAAGCTTGGCCATGGCCGAGGCTTTGCCATAGGGTAGTCCGGCACTTTCCAGGTAAGCGGCCTGATAGGTTAAAAGTCTGGCTGCTTCAATTTTTGTGCCCATATCGGCCAGCATGAAAGAGATAGCCTGGAAATTGGCTATGGGCTGACCAAACTGCTCCCTGCTCTTGGCATAGGCTATCGCCTCTTCCATCGCCCCCTGGGCAATACCGACAGCCTGGGCAGCAATACCGTTACGACCGCCATCGAGAGTGCTCATGGCAATTTTAAAGCCTTCTCCTTCATTACCAAGCAGGTTTTCTTTCGCTACCCGGCAGTTGTCAAAGATCAGTTCAAGAGTCGGCGATGAGCGCAAGCCCATCTTGCGTTCCTTTTTACCGAATGAAAAACCCGGTGTTCCCTTTTCCACGATAAAGGCGCTGACACCCTTCGCTTTCTTCTCCTTGTCGGTAACGGCAAAAACAATATTAACCTCCGCTTCACCACCGTTGGTAATAAAGATTTTGTTGCCGTTTAAGACGTAGCTGTCACCGTCGAGGACAGCCGTGGTACTCTGGGCCGCTGCATCGGTGCCGGCCGTAGCCTCGGTTAGAGCATAGGCACCCATTTTTTCGCCCAGGGCCATCGGTTCTAAATATTTCTTTTTCTGCTCTTCGTTGCCGTATTTATAGACCGGCCAGCCGGCCAGCGAAGTATGGGCTGAAAGAGTTGTTCCCGTTGAGGCATCGACCCTTGACAGTTCCTCGACGGCGATAACATAACTGATAAAATCGCAGCCGCCACCACCGTACTCTTCCGGCCAGGGTATACCGGTCAGGCCGAGCCGGGCCATTTTATCAAAAATATCCCTGGAAAACTCTTCTCGGTCATCACGTTCTTCTGCGCCCGGTTTAAGCTCCTTTTCTGCAAAATCACGGACCATCTGCTTTGTCATTTCCTGTTCTTCTGTTAATACAAAATTCATTTCTTCAACCTCCCGCAGATCTAGTTCTTTTATTATGATCTTAAGATTTCCCTGGCCACCACGATACGCTGGATCTGATTAGACCCTTCATATATTTGCGGCGCCTTGGCATCACAAAAATAGCGGCACAGCGGACAATCGCTGACGCCTGCTTCTTTACCCAGCAAGTCAAGGCAGCGGGTTGCCGTTTCCATGGCCAGATCGGTGCAGAATAACTTGGCCATGGATGCCTCTTTAGAACAGCGCCTGCCAACCTCTTTATAGGCGGCAGCCCGGTAAGTCAGCAGTGAAGCGGCCTCGAGGCGGGCAGCAAGGTCAGCCAGGCTAAAAAGCACAGCCTGCCCCGTTCTCTCTCTCCCTGCTTCCCTTGTTTTAAAGAAAGAGACAGTATAATCCAGACAGGCCCTGGCAATACCCAGCCCCTGGGCAGCAATGCCGATTCTGCCACCGTCAAGTAAAGACATGGCAATCCTGAAACCTTCCCCCTCTTCCCCCATTCTGTTCGACATGGGCACAAAAAGATCCTCCATCTGCAATTCAGTGGTGTGGGAACGGTTCAGGCCCATCTTTTTTTCCGGTGGTCCGGCTGTCAGGCCCGCCATTCCCCTCTCAACGATGAAAGCAGTGATTCCCCTTGTGCCAAGGGCCGGATCGATGGTTGCAAATACCGTGTAAAGGTCGGCTTTCCCACCACTGGTGATAAATAGTTTGTTGCCATTAAGGAGATAGCCACCGTCAACTTTTCTGGCTGTTGTTGCCAGGGAGGCCGCATCTGAACCGGCGCCTGCTTCAGTCAGGGCAAAGGCGCCCAGCATTTCCCCCCCGGCCAGGCCGGGCAGATACTTTTGTTTTTGCGGTTCACTGCCAAAATAGAGCAGGGGAAAGCTGCCTACAGATGTATGGACCGCTAAAATAACTCCGGTGGAAGCGCAGACCCTGGAAACTTCCTCGATCATCAGGATATAGGTTAAAAAATCTTCGCCCCTGCCTCCCCATTCGATCGGAATGGGCAAGCCCATGTAACCTCGTTCAGCCGCTTTCTCAAGATTCTCGGCTGGAAAGTGATCGCCCAGATCAAGGCTCTCTTTGGCAAAAAGGGCAAATTCTTCCTTTTTTATTCTCTGCTTATCCGAAAGCGTAAAAGACATGTTCTCTGGATCTACCTGCCTTATCCTGTAAATATTATACCTGGATAAAGATTAATCAACCCTGACAATTATTGCTTCACCCTGGGCTGCTCCACTGCAGATTGTGGCCAATCCATATCCGCCTCCACGCCGCCGCAGTTCGGCGATCAGGGTCATCAAAATTCTGGCCCCGCTGGCTCCGATAGGGTGACCAATGGCCACGGCGCCCCCGTTGACATTAACAATCTTTTCTGGCCATCCGCCAAGTTTCATACTGGTTAATGCTACAGAGGCAAAGGCTTCATTTACTTCGATCAGGGCAATATCATCGATCTTCAGCCCAGCCTTATCAAGAGCTTTGTTTGCTGCCTCGTAGGGAACGGTGGCGATATAACGCGGTTCTAGCGAAGCTGTGCCCTGCGCCACTATTTGAGCCAGCGGCTGAAGACCCAATTCGCTGCAAATTTCACTTGATGTAAGCACCAGCGCCGCCGCCCCATCGCTAATCGCCGGAGCATTACCGGCCGTTATCAATCCATCTGGCTCGAATGCAGGCGGCAGAGAAGAAAGCTTTTCAAGGCTAGTATCGGGACGGGGCAGTTCATCTATCTCAACAACAACAGGTTCTCCCTTGCGCTGTGGCACAGAAACCGGAACTATTTCTTCAGATAAAGTTCCGTTTTCCGTCGCCTTTACTGCCAACTGGTGGCTGCGCAGGGCCCAGCGGTCCATTGCATCCCTGGTTATACCATGCTCAGCCGGCACAGCGCTGCCGTGAACACCCATGTGTACATTGTGAAAGGGGCACCATAACCCGTCGTGAATCATGCCGTCAATTATTTTGCCGTCGCCCATTCTGATTCCACCCCGCAGGCCCTGGGCAAAATAGGGCACAGAACTCATGTTTTCCATACCTCCGGCAGCGACAATGGCAGCCTCTCCGCAGCGAATTAATAGATCACCCACATTTACAGCGCGCAAACCCGATGCACAAACCTTGTTAACAGTTTCCGAAGGCACTGTGAAAGGCAGCCCGGCCTTAACGGTAACCTGCCTGGAAGGAATCTGGCCTGCGCCGGCCTGAACAACCATGCCCATGAGAACGTTATCAACTTTTTCGTTGGGTATCCTGGCCCTTGTCAGGGCTTCCTTCAGGGCAATCGCGCCCAGTTCTACGGCAGGCACATTCTGTAATGAGCCCAGGTAGCGGCCAAAAGGAGTCCGTGCGTAACCGACAATCACCGTCTTATTCATTGATTTACCATCCCCGTGAATAAAAAAGTTTTTTATAAAGCCCTATGCGCTATATCGCGACGATAATAGCAATCTTTAAATGATATTTTTCCGACAGCGTCGTAAACTCTCTTCAGGGCACCAGGCAAGTCACTGTCCCAGGCTGTTACACCGAGAACCCTCCCACCGGCGGTTACAATCTGCTCTTCTTTAAAGGTAGTTCCGGCATGGAATACAGCTACCTTTCCGTTTCCTGCTTCTTCGGCCAGGTCGATCCCTTCTATGGCATAACCATTATGATAACTTCCCGGGTAACCACCCGAAGCAAGGACCACACAAACGGCGGGATCTTCTTTCCATTGCGGTTCAAACCCGCTCAGATCACTCATTGCCGCCTTTTCTAAAAGCGGTAAAAGATCGGACTGCATGCGTGGCAGAATGGCCTGAGTTTCAGGATCACCGAAACGCACATTGAACTCGAGCACGTTAAATTCTTCTTTGGAAACCATCAGACCGGCGTAGATTACTCCGCGAAATTCAATGCCCTCATCTCTAAAACCGGTTAGCAAAGGTCGAAATACTTCCTCCTCAGTGCGCTTGGCCAGTGCAGGGGTGTAAACCGGGGCCGGGGAGTATGCTCCCATGCCACCCGTATTGCGACCCCTGTCGCCTTCACCGATGGCCTTGTGATCCTGTGAAGAGGGCAAGACAACCAGGTTTTTACCGTCGGATACCGCCAGCACAGATACTTCTTCACCGCTGAGACAGTTCTCGATAATCACCCTGTTACCGGCATCGCCAAAAGCTCTTTCGATCATGATATCGTAAAGGGCCTGCTCCGCTTCCGCCGGTCCGGAAGCGACCGTTACACCCTTGCCTGCGGCAAGACCCTCAGCCTTGATTACAACAGATCCGCCATAGAAACGGGCCAAATGGCGACGGGCATCGTCGAAATCATCAAAAACGGTAAAATCAGCCGTCGGTATACCCCACTGCTTCATCTTACGCTTCGACCAGACCTTGCTGCCCTCCAGCATTGCCCCGTCCCTGCCGGGACCAAATACGGCCAGGCCGGACTGACGGAAACTGTCGGCCAGGCCCAGCACCAGGGGCGCTTCCGGTCCGACCACAGTCAAGTCTATCTTTTCTTTCAAAGCCCAATCCTTTAAAGTGTCGATATCATCAGCTGCGATGTCAATACATTCAGCCACCCTTGCGATACCGGCGTTGCCTGGAGCGCAGTATAGATGCTCCAGAAGCGGGCTCTGGGCCAGCTTCCAGGCCAGGCAATGCTCTCGTCCTCCCCCTCCGACGATTAAAACACGCATCAAATCACCCTTTCTTTCAGCGATACACTTCCCGCCTAAACCTCTCTTGCAGGTCGGCTCTGATAAATTTCTTTACACGACAACCGTCAGTGTTTGAAATAGCGTCGACCGGTGAAAATCATGGCCATATTATGACGGTTGCAGGCCTCGATCGATTCGTCATCCTTCAATGAACCGCCCGGTTGAACAATGGCCGTAACTCCGGCTTTAGCTGCCTCCTCTACCGTGTCGGAAAAGGGGAAAAATGCGTCCGAGCCCAAAACCGCACCTCTGGCCTTACCTGCAGCCTGCCTGATGGCCAGACGGGCTGCCCCTATTCGGCTCATCTGTCCGGCCCCGATCCCGAAAGCCTGCCCCCTGCCGGCTATCACTATGGCATTGGAACGCACATGCTTGACCACGCGCTGGGCAAAGGTCAGCATGGCCCACTCCTCTTTCGATGGTTCACGGTCGGTCACCACCCGACCCGCTGCCAGATCGATTCTTTCCCGGTCGATGCTTTGCAGCAACACTCCCCCTGCCACTTTCTTAAGATCATAGCCCTTAACTTCCCTGCTCTCAGGAGAGATTTCCAGGAGGCGAATATCTTTCTTCGCTCCCAACACGGCAAGCGCTTCTTCATCGAATGAAGGTGCCGCAATTACCTCTAAAAATATTTTACTCATTTCTGAGGCTGTTTTTCCGTCCAGGGGCCGGTTCAGGGCTACCACACCACCAAAAATAGCCTCCGGATCGCCCTCATAGGCCAGCCGGTAGGACTCTAAAAGACTGGCGGCAGAGCCTACACCGCAGGGGTTGGCATGTTTTACCGCCACGGCCACAGGTTGCTCAAACTCTAGAACCAGTTCCCAGGCCGCATGCAAATCATTAAGGTTGTTAAAAGAAAGCTCCTTACCCTGCAGCTGCTTCGCTGCCGCCAATCCCTGTAAAGGCTTTGTTACGGCATAAAAAGCGGCGCTCTGCTGGGGATTTTCCCCGTAACGAAGATCCTGCAGCTTACTGTAGCTGAGGCTCAGTCGCCCGGGGTATTCTTCCACATTTGCCTCAGGCAGGGCCTTGAAATAGGAGGCAATAGCGGCATCATAAGCAGCAGTGTGGTTAAAGGCCTCGGCGGCCAGGTTAAAACGTGTTTCACTACTGACAGTTCCCCGCTCTTCGAGTTCCCCGATTAGTGCGCCGTAACGATGGGGGTTGACAACCACGGCTACATAACTGTGATTTTTCGCAGCAGCGCGCACCATGGTCGGTCCACCAATATCGATATTTTCCAGGGCGGTATCATGGTTGATATCAAGGCGGGTGATGGCTTCTTCGAAGGGGTATAAATTTACTACAACCAGTTCAAAGGGAACGATCGCGTACTCTTCAAGGGTTTTACGCTGCTCGGGAAGATCCTGGCGGGCCAGGATGGCGGCGTGAATCAGCGGGTGGAGGGTTTTAACCCTGCCGCTTAATATTTCCGGAAAACCGGTAACGGTGGAAACATCTGTTACGGCCAGCCCGGCCTCGCGCAGGGTGCGGGCAGTCCCACCGGTGGAGACAATTTCAAAACCGCGGTTAATCAGGGCTGCGGCAAAATCAACTATACCACTCTTATCCGATACACTAATCAGCGCTCTCCTGGATCTCGTCAACGATAAAACACCTTCTTCCCTCAACTTTTAAACAGCCGCGGCAAAAAAGATCAATCGCCGTCGGATAAAGGCGATATTCTAAGGCATGAATTCTCTCATGTAGAGTAGCAGCAGTGTCCTGCTGAATAACAGGCACTGCTTCCTGCAAAATAATAGGGCCGCTATCCAGACCTTCATCGACAAAGTGAACGGTACACCCGCTAACTTTAACGCCATATTGCAGAGCCTGCTCAACCCCGTCGACCCCGGGGAATGCCGGTAGCAGGGAAGGATGAATATTCATGATTTGCAGCGGAAAGACTTCGACAAAACTGGAAGACAACAGCCGCATAAATCCGGCCAAAACAACCAGTTCGACCTCCGCCGCTTTTAATTCCCTTATCAGGGCTCGATCATATTCTTCGCGGCTTCCGTAGAGTGAAGGATCTAAAAAAAGGGCCCTGATCCCACGTTTTTCAGCCCTTTTTAATGCCTCTGCTTCTGCCTGGTCACTGATAACCAGGACCACTTCTGCAGCGATTTCTTTCACCTCTGCAGCCTCGAGGATCGCTTCAAGATTAGTTCCCCGCCCTGAAGCGAGCACTGCTATTTGCTTCATCTCCTGGTTCCTCCCGGCCCGGTGTTTAGATAATTATTACAAAACGCGTAACTGCTCAGCCTGGAATATGACAATGATGATTGCCCGTTCCAAGGTATCCGCGCTGCCCATAAATTCGTAGTGCTGAGCAGCAAAAAAAGCTAAATTTATGTTTACCTTACTAAAATAATTCTCCCCTTATCTCTCTAAACCCTTTAAACTGACTCCTTTTTGCCCTTTCTTGATCGTCCCAATCTTATAGGCAGACAGGTCAGTGGCTGCAAAATGTTCAATCAGCTTTTCCGACTCCCCGGCCGAAACAATCAGACAATAACCGATGCCCATATTAAAGGCCCTGAATAATTCGTCGCGACGGACCGGGCCAAGCCCGCCGATCAGTTCAAATATTGGCGGTACCGGCCAACCGGCCGGATCTATTTCAGCCTGCAGGCCGGCAGGAAGGATGCGCGGCAGGTTGCCGGGCAGGCCACCGCCGGTAATATTGGCCATGCCCCTGATATTAAAAAGCTTTAGCGCTTCGAGCACCGGCTTAACATAAATTATAGTCGGCCTGAGCATTTCCTCGGCCAGGGTGACACCAAAGCCAGGCTGTAGTTCCGCCAGGGAGAGACCGGCCTCTTCAAGTAATACTTTTCTGGCCAGTGAATAACCGTTGCTGTGCAGACCGCTTGCAGCAAGCCCAATTACAACATCTCCCTCAACAATTGATGAACCGTCTATTATTGCTTCCCGATCGACAATTCCGACAGCAAAACCGGCCAGGTCATATTCTCCGGGCGGATAAAACCCGGGCATTTCAGCTGTTTCACCACCCAGCAAAGCGCAGCCGGCCTGACGGCAACCCTCGGCCACACCACTGACTATTTCAGCAACCCAAGCCGGTTCTAACTTACCCACCGCCAGGTAGTCGAGAAAGAAAAGCGGCTCAGCGCCCTGAACCAAAATATCATTAACACACATGGCCACGCAGTCAATCCCAACCGTATCATGTTTTTCGGCCGCAAAGGCAATCTTCAGCTTTGTACCAACGCCGTCGCAGCCGGCCACGAGTACCGGTTCCTTTAAGCCTTTCAAATTGGGGGCAAAAAGCCCGCCAAAACCGCCCAGGCCCTGCAAAACTTCGGGGCGGAAGGTTGAGTGGGCCATTTTCTTGATTCTCTCCACGGCCTCTTCCCCCGCTTCGATATCGACGCCGGCCTTCTTATAATCCATTTCTTCGCTCACCTCAAACCCACCCCC
>CAZVLE010000007.1:0-4516 GCA_964627855.1 uncultured Syntrophomonadaceae bacterium
AAAAGTGTGGATTTACCAACACCGTTTGTGCCTAATACTGCCAGGCATTCACCTTTGAAGACATTAAAGTCAATAGCTTTAAGCACATCATGGCGAAGATAGCTAAATGATAGTTCCTGAACTGCTAAAATCATATCCGACTATACCCCCTCGCTAAAAGATATATGAATAACGGCGCTCCCATAAAAGATGTAATGGCGCCCACCGGTAAAACTATTGGTGATATTACTGTCCGCGCCAGAGTATCGGAAAACAGAAGCAGCACCGACCCGGCTAAAGCCGCTGCAGGTATAAGAAAGCGATGATCAGAGCCAATTACGCGCCGCATCATTTGTGGAGCAACCAAACCAACAAAACCGATAATTCCCAGAAATGAAACAGCAGCGGCAGTAATCAGGGACGATATGAACATTCCTTCCAGGCGGACTCTTTCTACGTTAACCCCTAGCCCCCTGGCTGTCTCTTCCCCGCTATCAAGGGCATTGTAGTCCCAGCGTCGGTACATAAAGTAGATCATGGCCAGGGCAGTCAGGATAAACATTATTGCTACCTCTTTCCAGGAGGCCCGGCCTAAATCACCGAAAGTCCAGAAGATTACGGCTGCTACCTGTACATCCTGAGCGAAGTATTGGATAAGAATGGTTCCAGCTGAGAATAACGAGCCAAGCGCTACACCGGCTAAAACCATGGCCTCCGGGGTAAAGTTTCGAAACCTGGCCAGCATAATAATAAGCATGGCTGCCGTCATAGACCCCAAAAAAGCAGAAATAGTTACCATGTAAGGGTTATTGATGATAACAGCATCGCTGGCAGTACTCTGGATGCTTCCGGCCCCGAGGAGAATAATCGCAACATTTGCTCCGAATGCAGCAGCATTGGCGGTCCCGAGGGTAATTGGAGATGCAAGCGGATTTCGTAAAGTATTCTGCATTACACAGCCGGCTATGGCCAAGCCGGTTCCGGCTACTATTCCGGCAACAATCCGTGGTAAACGGATATTCCAAATAACCACTTCGGCAGTGCTGTCACCTCTTCTGAGCATTGCATCAAAAACCGCCCCGGGGTCAAGCGATGCTGCACCTGCGTTTATGGACAATAGTACAAAGATGATAATTAACAGGGATAGGATCAGCAGCACAGCTTTTTTTCGGCCTGTGTATTTTTGGTAGCTTTCCGAACCTGAAATTGACCCGGCAGGGCTTGTTTTATTAAGCTTTATCATAATAATTCCACAATCATATTATCTGAAACTCCTTTTAATTTCTTATTTGCGAATCTCCTGATAAAAAACAGGCTATTCAATCAGCCCTGTTAAGGTCATTGGGTTATCAGCTAAATTTTACCATTAATACGTAAACTAAAATTAGTAACACGATTTATTTAAAAAAAATTATTTTAAATAGATTAAGTGTTACAAAAACTATATAGTGTGTTACTGCTTAGTTACTTTAGACATTAGTGTTCTAAATTCCTGCTTTATAATAAAAATATTTCTCAAATGATTTAAATCAGTGGAGTTGGAATACAAATTCCTTTTTAGACGACAGCCAGGTTTGCCTTTTTCCCCCTTGCTCATTTTCCCTGGAAGTAATAAGCTATAGCTGTTGCATGGTTTGCCGATTGGGAGTGGCGGGGATGAAAGTGCCGGGCAGGGAAATTGATCAAAACAGGGCCGGAATTATTTACGGTATTGTCGCTTACACCCTCTGGGGTATTCTGCCGCTTTACTGGAAACTGCTGATTGCTGTACCACCCCTGGAAATTTTAGCCCACCGCATTTTCTGGTCATTTTTTTTCATGGTTCTTTTAATTGCTTTTACAGGCCGCTGGAAAGCTGTTTTGGCTGTTTTCTCCAGTGGCAGAAAATTTCTGCTCATGTTTTTATGCGGTTTTGTGATCAGCGTTAACTGGTTTACCTATATCTATGCCGTCAACACAGATCATGTTATTGAGGCCAGCATGGGATATTTTATCAACCCCCTGGTTGTGGTCCTGCTCGGCGTAACTGTTTTCAGGGAAAAACTTTCACGCTGGCAGCTGGCCGCCCTGATCCTTGCCGCTACCGGTGTGATTATCATGACCGCCGAGTATGGGAGGGTGCCCTGGATTGCCCTTTTTCTGGCCGGAACATTTGCATTTTACGGATTGGCCAAGAAACTGGCCAGGGTCGATGCTCTTACCGGCCTGACCCTGGAGACCATGGCTGTCATGCCTATTGCCATCATCTATATTGCCTACCTGGAAACAGGGCAGGTTGGAGCCCTGGGAACGCTGCCCCTTTCATCTAAGGTTATTCTGGCCGGGGCAGGTATTGTTACGGCAACACCGCTTTTGCTCTTTGCCCGCGGCATTGAAAAAACCACTTTTTCGATGATGGGGTTTTTACAATATATAGCTCCTTCAATGACCCTTTTCCTGGGTATTTTCATATTCAGGGAGCCCTTCTCGCTGATTGACCTGATCAGCTTCTGTTTCATTTGGGCCGCCCTGACCATCTTTACCCTGGCCAACACTGGAGTTTTGAAAGAATCACTGAACCGTGTGCCGGGGGAGGAAAATGAAGCCTTGAAGCTCCGGGCAAACCGGCAGCGATAGATCCGCCCCGGTTTTGCCGGCCCAGTTGGACAAGAGCCGAAGGCGGTGCTATAATAACAGCGATAAGATAGGCTGATCAGGTGTCGTAAGACTTAAAAAGGGAAGCCGGTTAAAATCCGGCGCGGTCCCGCCACTGTAAGTGGGAGTTGTCCCCTTCCAGCCACTGGTCTCTAACCAGACCGGGAAGGCAGGGGGCGCAATGAACATGAGCCAGGAGACCTGCCTGATAGCACGCTTAGCCCCTTCGGGTGAAAGGGTAAGGCGGGGTATAAACCACGTTTTGCCGTGGTTTTTTGTTTGTTAAAAAGCTCCGGCTTTCCCTGCTGAAAGCCGGAGCTTTATCAAAGACAGGAGCGATGGACGTTGAAAAAGCTTATATTGATCTTGTTGTTCACTTTATGCCTTCTGATAACAGTCGCTTGCGGTAGCGGAGAGGAAATTAACGGCGGAGACGAAAACCTTGCTGAAAGCCCGGACACGGAAAGGCCCGAAATGCCGGCAGAAGATGAAGCAATTGTTATCATCGATCAAAGCGGACGGGAAGTGGTGCTTAGCGGCAGCCCCCAGCGCATAATATCACTGTCACCCAGCAATACTGAAGTGCTCTTTGCCCTGGGCCTGGAGGATCGTCTGGTTGGCGTTACTGAATACTGCAACTATCCGCCTGAAGCGCAGGAAAAGGCGATTATCGGTGGTTTTGCCACTCCCAGCATCGAAAAGATCATCGAACTTGAACCGGACCTGGTGCTTGCCTCGACAATCCATGAGGAAGACCTGCTGCCCCTCTTTGACGAAGTGGGTATAACGGTCATGGTGGTCGAATCTTCCACCCTGGTGGAACTTTTTACGACCATGTCTCTAGTTGCCGAGGTTAGCGGTGTCACTGCAGCGGGTGAAGCCCTGATCGCCTCCATGCAGGAAAGAATCAACGCTGTCGAAGCAGTTGTTGCAACGGTGCCCCCCGCAGGGCGAACCCTCGTTTATTACGAGGTTTACTCCGATCCCCTGATGAGCGCCGGTCAGGGAGCTTTTATCAATGAAATAATCCAGCTGGCCGGAGGAGTAAATATTTTTAATGATATAACTGATAATTACCCCGAGGTGAGCGCTGAGGTGGTTGTGGAAAGACAGCCTGAGGTGATTCTCTTCCCCGATTATCACGGTACCGCCGACCTGGTGTTGGAAACGATGACCGGGCGTCCGGGATGGGAAAGTGTGCCGGCGGTCATTAACGGCCGCGTCTACGCCATTTCCGATGATGCTTTTGCCCGACCCGGCCCCCGTGTGGTCGAGGCGGTTGAAGAAGCTGCCGTCCTCTTTTACCCGGAACTATTCCCGACTCAGGGAGAGTAGATGTTACCTTCCGCCATGAAAACTTTCTCCCTGGTCCTCCAGGGAAAATATGCCGGGTGGAAACAAGGGGTGACATCTTTGCAGAGCAGATCAGTTTAAGATTGTGAGGCCAACCGAAACTACTGTGCAGAAGGCATCTGGCTTTAAGAAAAACCGAACCGGCAGGCTTAACAAGCCGCTGATTATGACAGTTTTGTTAGCGTTGTTGGGTCTCGTGATGATCGGTGGAATGATCTGGGGCGCGGTGGCCATAAACTGGCGGGTCATCCTGGCCCTCTTTTCTGATGCCCTGCCTTTTTACGACTCACCGGCGGCAGCTGAAGTTGCCCCGGTTTACAGTGATATTTTATTTAAAATCCGCGTACCCAGGGTATTACTTGCCGCAGCGGTGGGTAGTTCGCTGGCCGTGGCCGGGGCTGTCTTCCAGGGCCTTTTCCGCAACCCTATGGCCGATCCCTACGTGATCGGCATATCATCCGGGGCAGCCCTGGGGGCAGTCTTTGCTATGCTCAGCGGCTTCAGCCTGGCTCTCGGCGGATTCGGTGCGGTGCCTCTGTTTGCCTTTGCC
>CAZVLE010000008.1:0-9231 GCA_964627855.1 uncultured Syntrophomonadaceae bacterium
TGACAGGTGGACAATTCTTTTTTCTGACCTGGCCTTAAAAACTTCAAAAAAGATGGACCAGGCCAATGCTTCCCTGATCCTGGGCTACCTGGAAAAGAAACTTGTAAATTGTTCAAACCCCAGACTTTTTAGCAAAGCTCTTAGCTCTGACCACAAAGGGAAATGGCGTTACCGTGTTGGTGACTACCTCATTCTTTGTCTACTTGAAGACGAAAAAATCCTTATTACAGTAATTGCAATAGGCCACCGAAAAGATATATACGACTGAACACATATCGGGGTCAGGTCTTGAATTATCACTTTTTTTCATAACCGGTTTTAAGTTAAATCGGAAAAACTGACTAGATCTTGCACTCCCAGTTATTTTCGCTGTAAAATTAATATCCTCAATGGCTGTGACGACATAGAGGTTCAACTGCCACCTGCCTAAGGCCGCTCCATGATCACTTCCGCCGCCACGCGCACGTCTTCAGACACCAAATCCCCGCATTTCTGCGGGCCTCCCGAAGCCGTACTTCCCTCTCTTGTTCACCAGTCACCTGGCATCATCCCTTTCAGTAAGGCAGATTCAAGTAATAACTTTAAAACCTGATGCTTTAAGCGCTTCAGCCAGCCCTTTATCCCAACAACCTATATTTTTGTTTTCTTTGCTGCCTTCTTGGGCCAAAACACCGGCCAGCGTTAATACGGAGGCTGTATGTTTTTATCACTAATTTGGCTAACTCCTGGACTGATTTCCAATTTGATAGCGAATAGTCCACTGCACCTTGCGATAGATTTTGAGGTATCTTAAAACGCCCAGTTTTTTCGATTCTGAATCAAAGTAGCTCCAGTCGTTGATCAGCTTCAGCCGGGGAGAAAACCGCTCAAGTTCGTCGCTGTCACTGATGCCGAACTGGTAGGATACCGGTCGGTCAAAATTCAGTTCGTGTTTGAACTTGAAGTCCACCAACCATTTCTTAAAACCACGGGTGTAACTTTCATGCACCACTTCGGCAACCAGTTGTCCGTAGTTGATCCGATCGGCTATAGCAGTTAATAATTCTTTTAACTCTTTAGCAGGCAGATACATAAAAAGCCCTTCTGCCAGCAGAATAATCGGTTTTTGTTGTTCCAAAACAAGATCAAGCCAGCTGCGATCAAATACAGAGCAGCCAAGCAGCTTATAGCGTTCTGTTTCAGCCAACAGGTTTCGTTTAAAACTGATCACTTCCTGGAGATCGAGATCATAGAAGGTAATCTTGCCGTTGTCGATCCGGAAAAACCGGGTATCCATCCCACAGCCCAGGTTTACGACAACGCAGTCCGGGTTTGCTTTCATGAACTCCATGGTGTAAAGGTCATACTGCCTGGCTCTGATCGCAGCATGAACGGCGAGTCGTTTGCCCAGTTTAAAGCGGCCCAGATTTTGGAGGGTTTTACTGCTGGAAGATAGAAGTTGATCGTTAATTTTATCGACGATTTCTTCGCCCCGGGGGTCGGTGATGATTGGATCGGCGGAGCGGCTTTCCATCACCCTACCGTATAGCATCAGCAGCATGGTTAACGAAACATTTTCAAAAGGGATATCATCGATAGTTTTATTCATGGGAGCTCCTTTCATCACTAAATTTATATTTTCCGGAAGATATTGATAGATGATTGGAGTAAAGTTGTTGAAAGAGTGGGCAGCCACTTAATTATCATATCGCGAACTGCCAGAAATCTGGTGCGCTGGTTATCGCTATCCACCTGCTATTACCTCTTTTTTGCCTGACCTGTTAACCAAATTATATTCCCTTTTGATCTTGATGTATAGCAAGTATAATGGTGGCAAAATGATAATGTCGGGGGGACGGGGTTGTTGACAACAAGCAGGGTGCATCAGTGGCCTTGGATATATTTCACGCAGATTAGGAAAATCAAACCCTGAGATCAATGCAACCATTCACGGGGGCTACTATTTTTTCCGGAGTACGAAAGCTATAAAATTTAGATATTTTCCACCGCCGGCGTCCATTGATTTGCGGCATTGAACTGCAATTTCATTTTTTTCCTGGTTCAGCCAATCTTCCCACACGTTCTCGTTGCTTTCCATCTCGTAGATAGTAATTACCTCTGCATCACGGCTGCTATTCACTATTTCTGTCCAATAAACAATATCACGCAGATAGGCAAGCTGCTCCGGGGTCCACGAGAGTAGCAATTCTTTCGGCAGGTTGTGGTGGCAATCATTTTTCAGGCCGGGTACACAGCAGTAAATATAGCCACGGTGTTTGATAAAGGGCAGTAATTTTTCGTCCAGGTATTTTGGGTCTCGGCCCCAAAAGTTATAGGCGTCTGTGCTGACCACCGCATCGAAAAATTCTTTCTCAAAAGGCAAGGCGGTGGCGTCAGCCTTAACTGGTGTAATTTGTTTACTGTTTAAGCCCATTTGATTGAAAAAACTACGGTTTTCCAGCGGATCACTCCACAAATCGGCGGCGTAGACTTTGAAGCCATAATCTTTAACAAGCATAACACTGGTATGCCCTTGCCCACTTCCGAGGTCACAGACGAGACTTCCTGCAGGGATTTTATGATTTAGTAGCATTTCTTCCTGTAATTTGAATGGGTTTGGCCCCATGGCCGTAGCCAGTAATGCGGGGGTATTATACTTTTGGCTTAATGGATACTCCATGGTAATTGCTCCTTATCTTATCTTTTACCGATATACCTCTTTAAATCCAAAATGCCTTGATAGGGGCTGCTAAAATAGCTTACCAGCAATCGGCCTATTTATCAGCGGGGGTTTTCTTTTACCAGTGCAAGCAGACTTGAACGAGGGATATTTTTGAGCCCTGTTAAAACTGATCTTCGGCTCCTTTGCGGATTGTTTTAAAACTTCCGGTAGCGACGTTTAGATCGTAGATATTAAAATTGGTGCGTATATCGAACCCATCGGAGTGAACAGCCAGGTTTATTGAAGCAGAGCCCTGCTCTCCGCTGACAATCCGGTGGAATACCAAAGGGGGCCAGCCCAGCACTGCTCCGCCATCAAATAAAAGCTGATCATCATGGTAAATTTTATCAGGCGTTACGACGAAAGTTTCGATCTTGCCATGACTTTTACTAAAGAGTTCAACAGTTCGTTGACCATAAAGGACAATCAGGTTATCAGCTTGGTGGGTATGCATATACCAGGGGCGTTCAACTTCACCAATCGGCCCTGGTGAAACGGCACTTTTCTCATGCAGAACCCTATCTATTGCATCAATATGCGGCAGCGTTTCCAGGGGGTAGAGGTCAAACACTACTCCCGGAGTTTTTCTGAACAGTTTTAATTCAACCAGACTATATAACCCTTTCTTTTCGCTAATTAGCGCAGTCATCTATCTATCCCTCCCTTGAACGGTTATTCTTGCCTTAAGCTTAGTTCAATCCGGATCTATATTAAAACATATAAATCTGGATCTTTAAAAATATGATCATGCTAAATATCGGTCACGAATTAGAGCTGGTCAAAAAAGCAGGAAACCGGAATGTGTCCTGAAATTATTGTAAATCTAGATAAAGCCTGATGATGTTGCGAATCCTCTCCCTTGTCTCTGCGCTATTAATAGTACCGTACTTTTCAGCCAGGCGTTCCTTTGCTATGGCCCTGATCTGATGAGCCATGATAACGGAAGGCTCTCTTAAGCCACTTTCTTCCGGATTGATTAGATGTTCAGTTGGATAAATTGCTCTTCCCGGTTTCAGGGTGGTCAGACACAGGACTGTAATTACCGGGATAGCTTGATTTACAGCTTCCTCGGATATAACTAAAACAGGTCTTTTACCGGCCTGTTCAGAGCCCTGGGATGGATTAAGATCAGCCCAATAAATGTTCCATTGGTAATTCATTATTTCTTTTTCTCCCGGGTTGTTTCGAAGTCTGCTGCAGAAAAAACTGTCATTGTAGATTCTAGATCGTCCATAAACAGGGGATCTTCAGCGGCTTGTTTCATCAGTTTAAATAAGTTTTCTTTATCAATTTTCACCACGTAAGTTTCAATTGCTTCTTTAACTGCAAAATTGACAGAAGGTACATTACCTTCACTGGCATGTTCTTTTAGCCTATCCAGCAAATCCTGGGGCAGGGAGAAAGTATAGTTTTTGGTTTTCTTAACCACGGGCCACACCTCAAAAGTTTTACTTATTAAGCAAATCCATATTAAACAAGTTGCCTTTCATATTATATATAGTGCAATATAATAATGCAATATAATTCGGTAATAGTTATAGATAAAATGTTATTCGTCATTAAAGCCAATAGGAATTTCTTAATTGATAGAGAAATTAAGACAAACGAGCAGTCTTCAGCGTGGCCACGATAAAGAGCAAGGAGTTTAGCATGCCATCAGTCAAAAGAAGTTTACCCTGGAGTGTTTATGTTCTATTGGGCACTGTTAGCTTTGGGCTCGTGATGATTGTGGCTTTTAGTAATGGACTAACCGCCCTTCTACATGAACCGCTAATCACACCGGATGCCTGGCTAGAGAGCCATCCTTACATCCAAATTGGCAATCGCCTGGTGAGCGAGCCAAGCTCTACGCTGCTTATTTTTCTACTGGCCATCCTTTATCTGCGGGTTGCTATTCTATTCTTCCGCGGGCATGATGGTCAATAATCTCGCCTCTGGCGGTGATCGTTATCTATTTTATCGGCCTGACCTCCGGCTACGCAGCACTTTTATGGGCAAGGGGCATCTGGTTTAACGCCAATGATATACTGCATGTGCTCTTTTTTGGTTGGGTTCTATACAGCTACAGCATACTGCGGAAAAGTCTTATCGATGCAAAAGCATAGTCCTGTCAGCACTTAAGGTTTTCGGGAATCGGTTGTCCGAAGGATGAAGAACCGGATTTGCATAATCTGTATTACAAATGTTATAATTGTGGCGAGGTGAACCTTATGAAGCAGGTTAAATTGAGGAAAGTAGGCAACAGTTACGGAGTAACCCTGCCTAAGGAGTTGCTTGAAAAGTATAATGTTAAAGAGGGTGAAGCACTATATATAGTAGAAAACCCTGATGGCTTTAAGCTATCTCCTTATGATCCTGATTTTGAGCAGTGGGCGGCCTCCTTTGAGCGGACTAACAAAAAATATAAAAATGCTCTAAAAGAATTGGCTAAATAAATGGAGCCACATTTTTTAACGAAACAAATTATTATCTATTTTCATGAACTTTTAATCAGCCTCTACGGCGGCGCTTCAGGTATTCGTGATGATGGATTACTTGAATCTGCTCTTGATCAATCAAGGGCGATGTTTGATGGATCATTTTTACATGATTCGTTGGCTAAAATAGCGGCAGCTTATGGTTTTCACATCTGTAAAAATCATCCCTTCATTGATGGCAATAAGCGCATTGCCTTGGTGGCCATGGATATATTCCTGCAAAGGAATGGCTATGAAATTTCAGCATCAGAAAAAGAAGTATACGGAGTGATGGTGAAACTAGCCTCCGGAAATCTAACCAAAGAAGAGTTAGTTAGCTGGTTAGAAGCTAGTATGGCAAAACTTTAATATAACTATCCACGACTGGATAACTTCATTGGATAGAGGGTGAAATTCTTTGTGTGAATTCTGCCACCAGCACGGTGAGGGCAAAAAGTGGTACCTGCAAGCAGAAAACTATGCACAGGATCTGCTGAGTGACTTAAAGCGCCGCCAATATATTCATCATTTTTTTGAAGACCCGGAGCGATTGAAGAGAAACATCGGCCTGCTTGACCATCTGAACAGGCTGCCTGCCTTTGTCCAGGCGGTAGTAAAGCCTTTTCTGATCAACAGGCAAAAAAGAAAGCATTACGGCCAGGTTTTGCCGATTGAGGAAATTGAAAAGATTTTCGGCTTTATCAACTCGGTAGTCCGGCTGCCCTGTATCTGCCGCCAAGCAACTATGGGTAGTGAGCAGCGCTACTGCTACGGGCTAAGCATGGAACCGGGTGAAGAGACTGAAATGGGCCGGTTAATCCGTTCGATTGGGGCCGACTATCTTACCGGCCCTGATACCTCGGGTCTGGAGACGGTATCAAAAGAAGAAGCCCTAAGCCAGTTTAAGGAGCACGAGAAGAAAAACATGATCCATTCAGTCTGGACCTTTGTTACTCCTTTTATCGGCGGGATTTGTAATTGTGATCTGAACTGCATGGCGATGCGGGCAACCGGTAATGCTTACCCGGTAATGTTCCGGGCAGAGTTTCTGGCAGTAGTGGATAGTGAAGCTTGTAATGGTTGCCAGGCTTGTATAGGCGCTTGCTATTTTGGAGCAATCAGCTACGTGATCAGTGATGAAAAGGCCTATATTGATCCGCTGAAATGCTACGGCTGCGGGATCTGCCGGGTTTTCTGCAGACAGAACGCCATATCCCTGACCGAGCGCTCATCATTAGCGGAAGCAGCAAACCTGTGGTAGAAAGGCACCTCCAGGAGAAAAGGAGTTTTAGAAGATGAGTAAAACACTGGTTCTGGCCGAAAAACCTTCCGTAGGCAAGGATCTAGCCCGGGTTTTGGGCTGCCAGAATAAAAAGAACGGCTACTTTGAAAACGATCGCTACATTGTCACCTGGGCCCTGGGCCACCTGGTGACGCTGGCCGATCCCGAGGTCTACAATGAGAAATACAAAGCCTGGCGCCTGGAGGACCTGCCGATGCTGCCCGCTTCTTTCAAGCTTGAGGTAATCAGGGGCTCGGGAAAGCAGTATAGTCTTGTTAAGCAGTTGATGCACAACGGTGCGGTAACCGAGATTGTAGTCGCCACCGATGCAGGCCGTGAAGGCGAGCTTGTGGCCCGCTGGATCCTGGCCAAGGCCGGCGTGAAAAAGAGCCTGAAGCGTCTGTGGATTTCTTCGGTTACCGATAAAGCAATCAGGGAAGGCTTTGCCCACTTAAGAAACGGCAGGGATTATGAAAACCTTTACGCTTCGGCGGAAGCCCGGGCTGAAGCAGACTGGGTAGTGGGCATCAACGCCACGCGGGCCCTGACGTGCAAGTTTAATGCCCAGCTGTCCTGTGGCCGGGTGCAAACGCCCACGGTAGCGATTATTGCAGCCCGGGAAGCTGAGATCACCAGTTTTAAACCACAACCCTATTATGGTCTTGCCGCCGAGGCTGCCGGGCTGAGGCTTCTCTGGCAGGACAAAGAAAACGGCTCGACCAGAACCTTTAACAAGGAAAAGTGCGATCAAATTTTGGCTGCGCTCCAAGGCAAAGAGGCCCGCGTCGTTGAGGTAAATAAAGTCTACAAGAAAAAGCCCGCTCCCCAGCTCTACAACCTAACAGAACTGCAGCGCGATGCAAACCGGCTGTTCGATTTCTCGGCCAAGGATACCCTGGCTATTATGCAGGGACTCTATGAAAACCACAAGGTACTCACCTACCCCCGCACTGATTCCCGCTATATCTCTTCCGACCTGGTAGAGACTTTAAAGGAAAGAGTGCGGGCCTGCGCCTCTGGGCCATACCGCACCCTGACCCAATCAGTGCTTAAAAACCCGATCACCGTAAGCAAGTCCTTTGTTGATAACAGTAAGGTTTCAGACCATCACGCCATTATCCCCACCGAGGAGCCTGCTTCTTTAAGCGCTTTAAGTTTTCGGGAAAAGAAAATCTACGATTTGGTGGTGAAACGCTTCCTGGCCGTTTTATACCCGCCCTTTGAGTATGAACAAACTACGATTAAAGCAGAAATCGATGGGGAAACATTTATCGCCCGCGGTAAGATCGTGCTGAAGGAAGGCTGGAAAGCTGTTTATACCGAACCCTTTGAAGACGATGATGACGAAGCTGAGGTCGGGGTCGGGGCGGAAGAAAATCTTCACCTGGCAGATCAGATCCTGCCTCCGTTGAAGAAGGGCGACTGCCTGAAAATCAAGGTTCTTGAACAAACCAGGGGTGAGACCAAGCCGCCTCCGCGTTTTACTGAAGGAAGCCTCCTGAAAGCCATGGAGAATCCAGCCCGCTACATGGCCGGTGAAGATAAAAAGTTAATCGCAAGCATCAGCAAGTCTGGAGGGCTGGGCACTGTTGCCACCAGGGCCGATGTGATCGAGAAGCTTTTCAACAGCTTCCTGATCGAGTTAAAAGGTAAAGAGATCTTTACTACGGCCAAGGGCAGACAGCTGCTGGACCTGGTGCCGGCCGATCTGAAGTCTGCCGCCCTGACTGCCGAGTGGGAGTTAAAGCTGGAGGCAATTGCCAGCGGGGCGCTGTCTAAAGATACTTTTGTGCAAGAGATGAAAGATTATGCAAAGGCCGTGGTTGGTGAAATAAAAGCAAGCGAAAAATCTTTTAAGCACAACAATCTTACCGGTAACCGGTGCCCGCAGTGCAACCAGTACCTACTGGAGGTACAGGGCAAGAAGGGCAAAATGCTGGTCTGCCCGGATCGGGAATGCGGGCACCGGGAGATGGTGGCCAGAACAACTAACGCCCGCTGCCCGCAGTGCCGCAAGAAACTGGAGCTCAGGGGCTCAGGCGAGGGTCAGTTATTTATCTGCACCTGCGGCTACCGGGAAAAACTGTCTTCCTTTGAGGCGAGAAAGAAAAAGGAAGGCCGAAATGTTTCAAAAAAAGATGTTTCTAAGTTCCTGCAGGAACAGAAGAAGGAGAGCAAAGGTTCGATCAATACTGCCCTGGCCGATGCTCTTGCAGAGCTAAAAGAGGCTGAAAGAGAAAGCTGATCATTTAAAATTGCTGTCTTAAAAGGTTATTTTGAACCGCTTATGCCCTGTCGATAAGCTCTTCCTGGATGATCTGCTCAAGACACTTTGAAAATTTGTGGTCTTCTGCTTCTGTGCGTTTCTTTGGACCTTTTGTCCGTCCACCGCTGCGACGGAATTTGGCTTTTGCTTCTCTCTCTTCAAGCATAAAATCAATTGTTTCCGGCCGGAACTCTCTGCCATCAGGATTAAGTGATCTAACCTTTTTACCCAGAAGCATAGCTGCCAGCCCCCAGTCCTGGGTTACGGCCAAATCACCTTTTTCTGCCAGATTGATCACTTTCAGATCGGCTTCCTGGGAGGCGCTGCCTACAACGGTGTGATGATCCGATTCAATGTTATGGTTAAAGCTGGCCACTGTCCACACTGGTACAGCGTATTGATGGCCCAGTTTAAGGCAGATGAGGAGAAAACTCATCATATGCAATATCATAGTCCTTTAAACAAGGTGTGTACGAAAGTATGTCAAATCTGCCGAATAGCTAATGGCATTCTGTTTGACGCTTCC
>CAZVLE010000009.1:0-5231 GCA_964627855.1 uncultured Syntrophomonadaceae bacterium
ATTTCTATGACAGAGGGTTTTTGCTGTAAAGATATTTTTACCGCTCCTTAAAGGACCGGTATGGTTTGAGCAGAATTATATAATCATAAAATTGCAGATATACTGTGTCACTTTGTCAGGAGAATAAATGCCGTGCTGAAAGATGAGCTTATTGCTCCCTGTGGTATGAACTGTAGGCTATGTGTTAATTATCAGGCTATGCTATGTGATCTGGACAAAAAAGGTTTTAAAAGAAGATATTGCCCTGGGTGTCGTCCCCGGGGAGAGCACTGCCTACATCTGCAAAATCATTGTGATCTGGTTGGTAAAGGTTTGGTCCAGTTCTGCTTTGAGTGTGGAGATTTCCCCTGTCAAAGGCTTAAAGGGCTTGATAAACGCTATCGAACAAAATACCATCTGAGCATGATTGATAATCTCGTTTCAATCAGAGACAAGGGGATGGATGCTTTTTTGGTTGAGGAGGAGGTAAAATGGGGTTGTACCGATTGTGGTTCTGCGATTTGCTGTCATAACGGACTTTGCCTGAAGTGTAACCTTCAACTATTGCAGCGTGATAAAAAATATCGTTGGGGAGAATAGAGGGGTTAAGATTCACCATATTTATTATGCAAGGCCTGTCCCGTAAGGAAAGACATTAATTAATCTATCGGAGGTGTTTTTAATGTCCGACAAACCGCGTTACCTGAGCCCCGAATGGAAAGAGCAGGTGGAAGCGCTGCTCAGAAGTGAACTGACTCCGGAGAAAATGAACCACATTACCTCATCAATGTCCAATATCTATTTAAATTGCCACGATGGAAAAAAACGCTACATGTTTTTCGGCTTCGTTGACGGTAAGTTAGATCGTTTCCTGGTAGATGAAGGGGAAGCGCCGGAAGCGGAATTTAAAATCACCGGCGACTATGAAACCTTTGCGAAAATTTCGCGGGCGGAAATGGGCGCTCAGGTTGGCTTGATGAGCGGTAAGTTAAAGTTAAAAGGTAATATGGTCAAAGCGCTGAAGCTGGCTTCGATTGCCGACCGCCTGAACAAAGTAATTGCCAAGGTAGAGGCAGAATTTTAAGGGGAGGTTTGAGAAATGACTAACCATGATCCTTACTTTATAGATTTTCCGGCTCGTATTAAGAGCATCCAGGCTGAAATGGCTAAAGAAGAGCTTGATGTGTACCTTGGCTCGAGACTGCGGACCCTCTCATGGACTCTGGATGCTTTCTGCCCCTGGCGCAGCTATGTCGTTATTCCCCGCGAAGGATTGCCCGTGGCCTTTACTTTTGTGATCGATGCTGCCCGGGTTGGCGATGACAGCTGGCTTGATGAAGATAATGTACGGGGTTATGCCCCTATGGGCGGCCAGGATCAGATTACCCAGATTGCCGACTATATTCTCGAAGACCTTGAGGCGGGTAAAGGCCGGATCGGTTATGAAACGGGATTATCCAATTATTTGCCCGAAGGCAATTTAACGCAATATGAATATGAAGCTTTTAAGGCGGCCCTGCCCGATGCGACCTTAATCAATGCCCACCATATTGTCGACCAGCTTTCTTTAATCAAGGATGAAGGCACGATTAACCGTTTCCGGGAAGCTTCGCGTCAGGTTGACGCAGGCCATAAGGCGGTATATGAAGCGATCATAGATGGCAACTTTAAAAAGCTTACTGAGACAGAAGTGGCCGGTATTGGTGCTCTAGCGATGCGCAGAGAAGGTAGCGAGTGGGAATGGTCTTTTACCGGCGGTAACGAAATTGCCAGTGGTTACCGCACCGGCTATACCGGGGGAGCCTGTACCCCGCCGGGGCGGCGCAAACTCGCAGCCGGCGAGCCGTTGATGGTCGACTTACATGCCATGTTCAAACTGGGGCTTGGCGACCACTCTGTAAATTACCTGCTCTCCCCGGTTAGCGACCGCCAGTGGTGGCATGCCAATAACTTTGTTAGCATTGTCCGAAAAACACATCAAACTTACCGGGCCGGTATAACCCCTTCCGGCCTGGCTGCCGAAATGCTTGGGTTCGCTGACGATAACGGTTTTGCCGATTACATGGTGCCCGGCTTTGAGCACGGCATCGGGATGATGGGCGATGAGTGGCGCATCGGCAAGCATGATGGGCCCATACCCTACTGGACCGATCCTTTCCATGTCTACCAGGAAAATGAGATGCTCATCTGTGCCATGCAATATGCCTGTGCCGAAGATAAGATTGGCTTTCGCTATGAAGCGCCGATTGTGATCAAGAAAGATGGCATTGAACTTTTACCCCAGCACCCGCTGGAGATAATCGAAATACAATAACAGAAAAACAATGGGTGCCTGTTAAGTTTTAATGGTTTAAACTTAAATGGCACCCTTTTTTTGTTTTGCTCATCTAACCCTCCCACTAATACGGGCAGCCATGAAGATCATTTAGTATAATAATTATTAGCATGAAAGGGTTGGTGATATTATGATTAGCAAGAACAACAAGCTGAAAATCTTGGTTTTCGGGGCTGGAGTTATTGGCAGTTTATACGCTGCCAGGCTGCAAAATACCGGCCATGAGGTTACAGTTATTGCCCGGGGAAAACGCTATGAAGACATCAAGCAGCATGGAATAGTAATTGAATACTTTGATACAGGTAAGCAGGCAAAAGCAGTGGTAAAGGTAACAGACAAGATGCCTGAGGAAGATTATTTTGATTTTTGCCTGGTGCCGGTTCAAAAAACGCAGCTGGAAGAAGTATTTCAAATTCTGGCTGGTAATAAAAAGATTCCTACCTTTCTCTTCATGGTCAATAATGCCGAAGGTCCTGCGATGATGATCGATGCCCTGGGGAAAGAAAGAGTTTTGCTTGGGTTTGCTAATGCCGGAGGCGAAAGGGACGGGCATATCGTCCGGCTGATGATCGCTAAAGGCAAAGCAGTAACCATGGGGGAGCTGGATGGATCTACGAGTGAAAGGCTAATACAGGTAAGCAGTGCTTTCAGGGAAGCAGGGATCCCGGTTGAATTCAGCCGTAACATGGATGCCTGGCTGCGCTACCATGTAGCCCTGGTTGGGCCGCTGGCCAATGCCATGTATATGGCAGGATCATGCAACTACAAACTAGCCCAAAATCCTGAAATAATCAGGAAGGGGCTTCGGGGGATGCGTGAAGCATTCCGGGTTCTTAAAGCTCATGGTTTTCCGGTTGAGCCATCTTCGCTAAAAGCCGTTTTTGCCATACCCGATTTCATTCTCGTTCCCCTGGCCAGGAAGCTTTTCAACTCAAAGTTACTGGATATCGGCGGAGCCCGCCACGCCCGGTCAGCCCGTGCTGAAATGACCAGGCTGAATGAAGAACTGTTAGCCCTTGCCCGCCTGGCAGAAATTAAAACCCCTTACCTGGATGAACTCCACCGTTATGCAGACCCCTCTGTCCCTCCGGCAGCCCCTGCCTGACAGAGTTGCGCCTGGCCGAAGAGTTTAAGGCTTTTAAAAAAGCGAAACTGTTACAGTTGGAATCGCTGACTGTACACTGAACTAAACAGAGCATGAATTTTTTTAACATTACTTTCTGATCAACAGACTAAGTCGAGGAGTGTCTGCCTTGAAGGAAATATCCATTCGCGATGTTCAGAAAAAAGATCACCCTTCAATTACCAGACTTAATGATTCCGTAGTTGAGCATACAAGCCCAATGGACCTGGAAAGACTCAGCCATCTCGCTTCACTGGCGGCCTGTTTTCGTGTTGCCGTGTCTGAAGACCGGGTGGTTGCCTTCCTCCTGGCCATGAAAAACGGCGTGCCCTATCAGAATGATAATTACAGATGGTTCGCCTCTCGTTACAGCAGCTTCTTATACATCGACCGAATTGTTGTTGATGGGGAATTCCAGGGCTGCGGCGTTGGCACCAGGTTGTACAGGGATATATTTTTATATGCCAGGCAGAAGGGCATACCGACTGTAACCTGCGAAATCAATGCTGTCCCCCCCAACGAAGGCTCAGCCGCTTTCCATACCCGGCTCGGTTTCAACGAGGTAGGCAGCCAGTGGATTTGCGAAGGGAAGAAAAAAGTTTCCATGCAGGCTGCCATTCTGTGACAGGGGGAGGGCGATTTGACACGCTTTCCCCCTCCAAAGAAAACTCCATCATTATCAAACTTGAAAATGTGTCAAATCCCCCACCCCCTGTCCTGAAATATGTGTTGAGCTTAAAGTGACTTGACAATATAACAAGCGTTATATATAATAACATATGTTATATGTAATATGCCCTTAGTGGAGGTGGTTTAGTGGTTCAGCCGTCAGTTTATTCCAGGGAACAGATTATTGATGCAGCTTTTCAGCTGTTACGCGAGGAGGGCTGGGCGGCGGTCTCAGCCAGGTCAGTCGCCAAAAAGCTTGGCTCTTCAACTATGCCTATTTATTCTCATCTTCGCTCGATCGATGAACTGGAAATGGAGTTACGTGCAAAAGCGCGCATCCTGCTTAAGAGTTACCAACAGAGCTCTTATACAGAGCAAGTACTGCTTAACCTTGCCATCGGATATGTAGCTTTTGCCAGGGACGAGAAGTTGCTCTTTCGCTTTCTTTATACAGACAAGCCGGAAGGCATTAATTTAGAAGATGGCAACTTTATGAGAGAGTCATTTCTTTCTGAATTTGGAAAGGATAGTGCTGAAGGTCGTGAACTTGCTGCAATGAAGGAATCAGGTCAGGAAGCGGTGGTCAGGTATGCCTGGATATTTACTCATGGACTGGCTATGATAGTTAATTCAGGAGCACTTGAAGCGGTCTCAGACCAGCTGATATCGGGCTACCTAAAAAATGCCGGCGAGGCCTTCTACGCCTGGGGAATCAGTAAAGGAGGAGATATAAATGGCAATAATGAGCAGAAATAATTTTTGGCCTTACCTGAGCCGGTTTATACTGGTTTATTTGTTCACATCAGCGGTTGTGACATTTCTCTTTTTGGCGGTTCAAAGCGCCGTGCCCGAGGAAAGCAGGATAGCCCTTGATTTTTTTGAGCCATACAAAGCCGCTTTTAGCGAGCTGCCTGTGCAAACCCTGCGCGCAATTGTTATGGCCCTGGTTTTATTTCCATTTTACAAATTAATTGTGGGCAATCGGCAGGGAATCTGGCTACTTTTTGCTGCTCTCTGGGGCCTGGTAATTTTCGGATCAATGGAACCCAGGCCGGGTTCTATTGAGGGAATGATATACACTCACACCAGTTTATTCGAACACCTTTTGGTCATGCTTTTCAGTGC
>CAZVLE010000010.1:0-43808 GCA_964627855.1 uncultured Syntrophomonadaceae bacterium
AACGCTACCCTTGATCTGGCTGAATTGTTTTTAGAACATGAGCATGATCTTATTCACAAAGCGGTAGGTTGGATGTTGAGAGAGGTTGGAAACAGGGATTTTGACAGGGAATACAATTTTCTGTTGCTGCATTACCGGAGTATGCCACGGGTTATGCTTCGTTATGCCATAGAAAAATTTGATCCTTTACTGCGGAAAAAGTTTTTAAAAGGGGAGCTCTAGAGTTTATTTGGCCGGCATTGAGTATAAGTTGCTTTGATATTGCAATAAAGTCCGATTCGCAATAAGATATTGCTGACGGAAGTTACCATAAAATGAGTTTGATCAAGGGAAGGAAACCTGGCCTATGACGGCTAAAAAAATACGCTCAATCGTGAGATCATGGCTTGAGCAGATTATCTTAATTATTATTTTAATCATGTTCATCAGTATTTTTATTGGTCAAACCTATGACATCAATGATGTTTCGATGGAGCCGACATTTGACAGGCAGGGTAACAGGGTCATCGTCTTCTTGACTCCGTACCTGTTTAATGTAACTCCATCGCCGGGCAGCATCATTATTATAGACAGCCGAGCGGATCGCAGGAGAACTTTCCAAAACCGTTTGATTGAAAGCCCACTGGTTAATCTCTTTCTGCAAAATCACAATGAGCACATGTGGGTTAAAAGGGTTATCGGTTTACCTGGCGACCGGCTTGAATTTAAACAGGGGCATGTTTACCGTAATGGAGAAATGCTGGTAGAGGAATACCTTAACAAAGCGATGACCAGAGGTTTTGAACCGCTAATTGTTCCGGATGGGCATATTTACGTAATGGGTGATAACAGGAATCAAAGCAGTGACAGCAGGGTTGTTGGACCGATTCCGATTGCAAATATCCAGGGAAGGGTTATCATGCGCTTTTTGCCATTCGATAAAGTCAGCTTTTATTAATTAGCCAGGCACGCCGGGCTGCCGAACACTGCCTTGCCGTTGGTATGACCTAAAGGAGTTTTATGATGGTCGATGAAAGGAAAGCAGGTGGCAAATTGAAAAGAATAATTGTTTTATTTCTTATTATCCTTATTACAGTTTGTGTGCTAACGGCTTTTTTCCCTTCTCTTGTTTTTTTGTCAGCGGCAGAAAGACCCGATCAGGGAAGTAATTTTCTTTCCCCCGGGGACCGGATCAATATTGTTTTACTGGGTTTCGACCGCACCGCAGCGCGTGATCAGCAATACAAGCTATACAGGCCCGATACGATCATGATTGCATCGCTTGATTATCGTTCCGGCCGGGTATCTACGGTCAGCATTCCCCGTGACAGCTACGTCCAGATCCATGGAACTACTATTTACGATAAGATTAACCACTCATACATGTACGGTTATAACCGCACCCCTGAGGATGAAGATCAGCATGCCGGTGGGATTAAAATTACCCTGCTGACAATCCAGGATTTTTTAGGTGGGATACCCCTGCATGGTTATGTGAAAATTGACATGGATGGCGCTGCGGCAATAGTTGACGCAGTTGGCGGTGTCTATGTGGACGTGGAAGCGGAAATGTTCAATGATGGTGTTTTTGGAACGATGCATATCGAAAAAGGGCGCCAGCGTCTGGACGGAAGAAAATTCTTGGAATTTGTTCGCAACAGGGCAGATTATTTAGGCGGTGAGAGAGGCAGAACGAAGCGTCAGCAACAATTCATGATTTCCTTCTTCCAGCAGATGATTAGCCTGGAGGGTTTAACCAAGATGCCCCGGCTTTACCTTGCTATCAGGGCAAATACCGAAACAGATCTGAACCTTTTCCAGCTGTCAGCTTTAAGTTTGGCCGGTTTAAGGGTAAAAGGCGATGATGTCGCTACACATGTTTTTAGTGGCGAAGGCCGGCTGTCATACCGGGATGGGATAAACATATACTATCTGTTGATAAATGAGGATGAACGGGTCAGAATCATTGAAGAAGTCTTTGGAGTGAGGGTTGAAAATCGCAGTATGCCGGCTCTTCCCGGGCCTTTAGCGCCGGAACTGACACCAGATGAAGAAAGTGAACCGGAACTGCTGCCGGAACCTGAGCCTGAGCCGGAACCGGAACCTGAGCCCGACCCGGAACCTGAACCGGAACCTGAACCAGATCCGGAACCCGACCCGGAGCCTGACCCTGAACCGGAACCCGAAATCGAACCGGAGTTGGAACCGGAACCAGAACTGATACCGGAAGCTGAGGAAGATATTTCCGGGTAGATTCTTGACATTGCATCGAATCAGTGTTAAGCTTCTTACCAACAGGCACCCTTTAAAGATAGTCCTGTGAGGCTGGCAAGGGGGCAACCGAAATGGTATATCTTTACACCGCCCACTTGGAAAATGCCGGGCGGTGTTTTTATATACCCGGTATCCCTCCGCCGCATCTGTTCAGCAGGATGAGGAAGGAGGTGAGAAAATGACGCCAATCCACAAGGTAACCGTCATGGATGAAAAAGCAATGGCCCAGGCGTTACGACGGATTGCCCATGAAATAATTGAGCACAATAAGAGCATTGAAAACCTTGTTTTAGTTGGTATTCGCAAACGGGGAGTTCCCCTGGCAAACCGGTTAAAAGTTTGCCTTCATGACATAGAAGGTTCCGATCTTCCCCTTGGAATTCTTGACATAACCCTTTATCGCGACGATCTTTCCCAAAGACAGGACCAGCCTGAAGTACATACCACCGATGTTCCCTTTGACCTGAATGAAAAACATGTAGTGGTTGTCGATGATGTGCTCTATACCGGCCGCACAATCCGCGCGGCCATGGATGCCCTGATTGACCTTGGTCGCCCGGCAACGATCCAGCTGGCGGTTTTGATTGATCGAGGGCACCGCGAACTGCCGATCAGGGCTGACTACGTGGGAAAAAATGTTCCCACTTCGCGCAGTGAACTGGTTGAAGTTAAGGTAAAGGAGATCGACCGGCTTGATCAGGTTGATATTCTTGAGAACAGGCAGCCCTAACAAAAAGCAGGAAGGTGGTATGGCTGAATTGCAAACTTTAAGGCGTAAAGACATCCTCGGCTTGGAGGAAATGTCCGCCGAAGAAATTACCCTTATTCTTGATACGGCCCGCTCTATGCGGGAAATCATGCAGCGTAAAATAAAGAAAGTGCCCACCCTGAGAGGGCGGTCAGTGTTGAACCTCTTTTATGAACCAAGCACCAGAACCAAGGCCAGTTTTGAGCTTGCCCAGAAATATATGAGTGCTGATTCGGTCAGTGTGGCCGGAACATCTTCAAGCCTGGTTAAAGGAGAAACCCTGAAAGACACAGTGCGAAATGTTGAAGTAATGGGTGTTGAATGTGTCATTATGAGGCACCCTGTGTCCGGCTCGGCGCAGTATCTGGCCCGTAATATTGAAGCTTCGGTTATCAACGCCGGAGATGGTATGCATGAGCATCCAACCCAGGGATTACTTGACATGTTTACCATCCTGGAAAAGAAAGGGCGGTTGGAAAAACTTAAGGTTGTTATTGTCGGCGATATCCGCCACAGTAGAGTGGCGCGTTCAAATATGTGGGGTTTACGAAAAATGGGAGCCGATGTAGTTGTATGCGGACCTCCCACGCTAATGCCGCCTGATCTGAATGTTTTCGGGGTGACCTATCATAACCGGCTTGAAGAGGCAGTTGAGTCGGCCGATGTGGTCATGGCCCTCAGGCTGCAAAAAGAACGCCAGGAGGCTGGGCTATTCCCAAGCTTGCGTGAATATGCAAAAATTTATGGTTTAACGGAAGAGCGCATCCAAGGAGCACGAGAAGATGTATTAATCATGCACCCCGGTCCGATGAACCGGGGTGTTGAGATCAGCTCAGAACTGGCAGACGGACGCCGTTCGGTGGTTCTCGAGCAGGTTACGGGCGGTGTGGCTGTGCGCATGGCGCTGCTCTATCTGTTGTTGGGGGGGGTAAAAGAAGAATGAAACCTTTACTGATAAAAGGCGGCAGGGTTGTAGATCCTGCTGTCAGCTTAGATCAGGAAACTGATATTTTGCTCTGTTCCGGCCGTGTTGAAGAAGTGAAAAAAGGATTGGAACCCCCCTCTGAAGCGGAAATAATTGATGCTACCGGGCTGGTGGTCTTACCGGGGTTAATTGATATGCATGTACACCTCCGTGATCCGGGACAGGAGTATAAAGAAGATATTATTTCCGGTACCAGGGCGGCGGCAGCCGGAGGGTTTACGGCTGTTGCGGCAATGGCCAACACAGAACCTGTTTGTGATGATTCTTCACTGGTTAGCTACGTGCGTGAACGCGCCCGCCATGCTATGGTCCGGGTCTATCCTGTGGGGGCAGTTACCAGGGGGTTAAAGGGGGAAGAGATAGCCGAAATGGGTTTAATGCAGCAAGCCGGCGCCGTGGCCTTTTCCGATGACGGCAGACCTGTGCTCGACAGTGCAATTATGCAAAATGCCCTCCAGTATGCCGGTGCCCTTGGTGTTACCATTATTGCTCACGAAGAAGATCCTCATTTGTCAGCTGCTGGGATGATGCATGAGGGTAGCGTCTCGGCTGTTCTTGGCTTACGGGGAATTCCTGCAGCAGCCGAGGAAACGATGCTTGCCCGCGATTTGATTCTACTTAAAAAGATCGCCGGCCGCCTTCATGTCGCCCATGTTTCGACGGCAGGTTCGGTAGAAATGCTGCGAAGGGCTAAAGCAGAGGGTCTTCCAGTTACAGCTGAAGTAACTCCCCATCACCTGCTGCTTAGTGACCGGGCCGTGAAGAATTCCGGTTACAGTACCGACACCAAGGTTAATCCCCCGCTCAGATCGGAACAGGACCGCCAGGCTTTATGGGAAGGGCTCTTTGACGGCACAATAGATGTAATTGCTTCTGATCATGCCCCCCATCATCCCGATGATAAGGATGTTGAATATGACTTTGCTCCCTTTGGTATATCCGGCCTGGAAACGACGCTGCCGCTCATGCTTAATGAATTTTCATCTGGAAGGAATAAAAAGATTACTCTTAACTTACTTGTAGAAAAAATGAGTTTGAATCCGGCCCGCATCTTAAATGTTGAAGGAGGAACCCTTGAAAAGGGTAGTCCTGCTGATCTGACAATAATTGACCTTGAAAGAAGCTTAACGATTAAGCCTGAAACCTGGTATTCGAAATCCCGCAATACTCCCTTTGCCGGCCGCAAACTTAAAGGAATTCCGGTTATGACCCTGGTGGGCGGCCAGGTAATGATGAAAGAAGGTGTTATCTCTGGGTGAAAGCAGGTGCGGCGTTCTGTCAGATTCCCCGGTTATACAAAATATAAGGGTTGCACCCGGATATTGCCGCCTGACCCTAAAGGCTCCTTCTATTATCGAAAAAGCCTCTCCGGGACAATTTGTTATGGTTCATGTCCCCGGGTCCCGGCAAAAGATGTTGCCACGTCCCTTGAGTATTTTTGGTGTTGACAGGCAAAGGGAAGAACTCAGTTTATTCTTTGCCGTCAAGGGGCAGGGAACTGCCTCCCTTGCTGCCGCCGGGGTGGGATCAGTGATCAAATTGCACGGCCCGCTGGGCAGAGGGTTTCCTCCACTTAGGCCGCAGGCGTTAATGGTTGCCGGTGGAATGGGTATAGCGCCAATTGCATTTCTCGCCGCATCGGCAAGAGAGCCGCGCACACTCATCTATGGTGCCCGTAGCGCCGATCAGCTTGTCTGTCCCCCTGCAGATCTTGCTCAAACCGGTCTAACCGTACTGGAGGTCACCGATGATGGCAGCAGGGGAGAAAGAGGTAATGTCATCAAAATATTAAGAGACAAGCTTCCCGGTTTTCGGGCTCTTTACGCCTGTGGCCCCCGTGCCATGCTCAAAGAAATTGACTCTTTAAGTCTTCAATATAACATACCGGCCTGGATTTCCCTTGAAGAAAAAATGGCTTGCGGCATTGGGGCCTGTCTTGGTTGTACGGTAGAAAGTAAAAATGGCTACAGACCTGTCTGCAGTGAAGGGCCGGTTTTTCCTGTAGGGGAGGTAATTTTCAATGATTGAACCGGATCTGAGAGTGAACTTAGGGGGTATCGCGCTCTCAACGCCGATTTTGATGGCCTCAGGTCCTTTCGGTTACGGGCACCAGTACCGGGAATTAGTTGACTTCAAAAATCTTGGCGGAATAATTGTTAAAGGTGTTTCACTCGAACCCTGGCCGGGTAATCAGCCACCCCGCCTGGCCGAAACTGCTTCCGGAATGCTGAACTCTGTCGGCTTGCAAAATCCGGGGCTACAATCTTTTCTAAAAAAAGATCTGCCCCTGCTGCTTGAATATGGACCGCCCATAATTGTTAATATCGTTGGCAAAACAGTTGAAGAATATGCTGCTGTTGCAGACGGGCTGGAGGGAGCAGAAGGGGTTGGTGGAATTGAAATCAACATTTCCTGCCCCAACCTCAAAGCCGGAGGCATGGCTTTTGGAACCGATCCGGGCTTAACCTTTGAGGTTGTCAGCGCTGTTCGTAATAAGACAACGCAACCCCTGCTGGTAAAATTGTCGCCCAATGTGACTGATATTACCGAGATCGCCCGTGCAGCTGAAGCAGCCGGCGCCGATGCCCTTTCGCTGATTAACACCCTTGCCGGGATGCTCATAGATATTGAAGAGAAAAAACCTCTGCTGGGCAATGTTTTTGGCGGCCTTTCCGGTCCGGCTATCATGCCTGTTGCCCTGAAAATGGTCTGGCAGACAGCAGAAGTGGTTAAAATACCCATTTTAGGCATGGGCGGTATCACTTCAGCCGAAGACACCCTGCAATTTATTATGGCTGGGGCCAGGGCGGTGGCTGTTGGAACTGGTATTTTTTATGATCCAGAGCTTCCCGCTAAAATAATAATAGGAATTAAAGATTACATGATTAACACTAATCTGCCTGCCCTTGATCTGCTCGAGGGTGTCGCGCGAAAAGGAGTCTTCAAATCATGACCGTCAATAAAGGGGAACGTCTAATTGTCGCTCTCGATTACTCCAACCCCAGGCAGGCCTGTGAATTGGCAAAAGAACTGAGTCTCCTGGGTGTAAACTTTAAAATTGGCATTGAACTATTTTTAGCTGGAGGACCGGATCTGGTTGAAGAACTAGCCTCTCGTTACAGGATCTTTCTCGATTTGAAATTCCACGATATTCCGAATACGGTGGCCATGGCTGTAAAGAGGGCATCCGCCCTCGGGGTATGGATGCTCAATATTCATGCCGCCGGTGGCAGAAAAATGATGCTTGCTGCCCGGGAAGCACTTGAAGGAGAAGTAAAAAAACCTATTCTTCTGGCCGTTACGGTCCTGACCAGCCTGAAGGCCTCTGATTTAAATGAAACAGGCTGTCCTGGAAGCCTCAACGAGAAAGTCTGTCTCATGTCAAGACTTGCTGCCGAATGCGGTCTAGACGGGGTAATCTGTTCGCCGCTGGAGATAGAAGCGGTCAAAGAAGCTGTGTCGCCAGGATTTATAACCCTTACTCCTGGAATTAGACCCGCCGGCGGTATTGCCGGTGATCAGGCCCGCCTGGCTACACCGGCTGAAGTAATCAGGCAGAAAGGAGACTACCTCGTAGTAGGGCGCCCGATCACGAGAGCAGACGATCCGCTGCAGGCAGCAGAGGCTATAATTGCTGAAATGGAGGCCCACAAATGAAGGAAGAAATGATAATCGAGATGCTGAAGAAAACGGGAGTTATCCTGGAAGGCCATTTTCTGCTTACTTCAGGACGCCACAGCAATCGATTCCTGCTCTGTTCGCAGCTCCAGCAGCACCCTCAACTAACCGAACAGGTTTGTCGTTTAATGGCTGAACCTTTCTGGGATAAAGGGGTTGAAACAGTGATCGGTCCGGCTATGGGTGGAGTCATTCTCTCTTATGAAGTGGCCAGAGCTCTCGGTGCCCGGGCCATTTTTACAGAGCCTTTAAAAGGTAAAATGATCCTTAAACGCGGTTTCCGGATTGAAGAGGGGGAAAAGGTCCTGGTGGTAGAAGATGCAGTTACTACCGGTGGTTCGGTGCAGAAAGTAATTGATCTGCTTAAGTCTTGCAAAGCTACTATAGTAGGTGTGTCTATAGTTGTTGATCGCTCGGGAGGCGCGGTTAATTTTGGATTGCCGCAAAGTGCTCTGGTATCGATGCAGATAGACTCTTATCAACCGCAAGACTGCCCCCTCTGTCGCTCCGGCCTGCCTCTGCAGAAACCTAAAGGTTAGCCGGGAATTTAATTAAAAAGTTGAGCATGATGATATAATACTAAATATTATTATTCCCATCGGGAGTTGAAGAAAATAATGGACCATATTATCAAGCGTTTGAGCAAAGAGCTGAATCTGAGCGAGAGTAAAATAAGCCAGACGGCGGCCTTGCTCGACGAAGGCAATACCGTCCCCTTTATTGCCCGTTACCGCAAGGAAATGACCGGCGGAATGAGTGATGAAGAGGTGCGCCTGTTGCAGGAAAGGCTTACCCACTACCGAAACCTTGAACTGAGGCGTGAAGAGGTGCTGCGCCTTATCGATATCCAGGGAGCTTTGAATCCGAAAATTAAAGAGCAGGTTGAAAAAGCGGCTACCGTTACTGAACTTGATGATATTTACCGTCCCTTCAGGCCGAAAAAACGGACCAGGGCTTCTGTAGCCCGGGAAAAGGGTCTTGAACCACTGGCCTTGTTAATTCTTGAAGGCCGGATTGATCCTGAAGCGGAGGCCAATCAGTATATCGATCCTGAAAAAGAACTATTGGACGGGGCAGCGGCGCTCGGGGGTGCCGCTGATATCATTGCCGAAATGATCTCTGATGATGCTGTCGTGCGCAAAGGACTGCGCCGGCTTTTCCAGCAAACCGGATCGATAAATGTCGCCAAGAAAAAAAATGAAAGTATCAATACCTACGATGATTATGACGGGCACACGGAAGCGCTCTCCAAAATAAAAGGGCACCGGGTTCTGGCCATAAGCCGCGGGGTTAAGGAGAAGGTGCTTGACCTGAAAGTTGAAGTGGCTGAAGAAAAGGTTATGACAGAGATAAAAGCGCTCTATATAAAGGAAGAACAGAACGAGGCCTGTCGTGAACTGATCAGCTCAGCCGCAGTTGACGGTTACCGGCGCTTGATTCACCCTTCGCTTGAGCGTGAAGTATGGCAGGTTTTGCTGGAAAAAGCAGTAGAAGGGGCCCTGGTTGTTTTTAAGCAGAATCTAAAAAACCGTCTTCTGGTTCCACCTGTTCGCAACAGTAGAGTGATGGGTTGGGATCCCGGTTTTCGCACCGGCTGTAAACTGGCTTGTCTATCGGAAACCGGTGAACTCTTAGCTGTAGATGCAGTTTTCCCTACCGCTCCTAAAATGGATGTGGGAGGGGCAACTAAAAAGGTATTGGAGATGCTGGAAAAGCATAAGCTAGATTGCATTGCTATCGGTAACGGCACGGCATCAAGGGAAAGTGAAGTATTTATTGCCGATTTAATCAAGCAACATGACCTTCAAGCAGAATATACAATTGTTAATGAAGCAGGGGCCAGCGTTTACTCGGCTTCGGATATGGCCCGCAAAGAGTTTCCCGATCTGGATGTCGCTGAGCGCAGCGCCATATCGATTGCCCGGCGCCTGCAGGACCCCCTGGCCGAGCTGGTAAAAATTGATCCGAAAGCGATCGGCGTGGGGCAGTACCAGCATGATATGCCGCCCAGGGAGCTCGATAATGCCCTGGCGGGGGCGGTTGAAAGTTGCGTAAACAGTGTCGGGGTTGACTTAAACAGTGCTTCGGCGGCACTGCTTGCTTATGTGGCCGGTATCAACTCTAATGTTGCCGGGAAAATAGTTGCTTACCGCAATGAACTGAAATCATTTCAGTCGCGAGAACAGCTGCTTGCGGTGGGCGGTCTGGGTCCGAAGGTTTTCAAGCAGTGTGCCGGTTTTCTGCGCTTACCCGACAGCGATAACTACCTGGAGCGAAGTGCAGTACACCCTGAATCGTACACTCTAGCCGAAAAAATAATGAAGGAGCTTGCTCTTGACCCGGCAAAACTTGGCCGCAGCGATAGTGTGCCTGCCCTTTCTCCGGAAGAAATTGCTGCTCTGGCATCAAATCTTGAAGCCGGAGTGCCGACAGTTACTGATATTCTTGACGAATTCCGCAGACCCGGACGCGATCCCCGCGAGAATTTACCCGGGCCTGTTTTTCTTAAATCAATCACTGAGTTCGAAGATTTGCAACCGGGCATGGTTCTAATGGGGGTTGTGCGAAATATCGTTGATTTCGGTGCTTTTGTCGACATTGGTGTCCATCAGGATGGCCTCGTGCATATTTCAGAAATTTCTGATCGCTATATCAAGCACCCCCTTGAAGTTTTGCAGATCGAATCGGTGGTAGCGGTTAAAATTTTGTCTGTTGATCGTGACAGAGGAAGAATTGCCCTTTCAATTAAGCAGGCAGAGGTAGAAAAGTCTGGCAGTCGTGAAGCCTGAGCCGCTGCCTGTTATCTGATCGGGGCATTTCTCTATGGATAGTGAATGTTTTAAATTAAAAGCTTTATTTTGAAACGGGGATTAAAATAACCTATAGTTAAAGAAAAACCGGCCAGTAAGAGCAGTTTTTTGTCTGCCGGCATTGTTTTCCAAAAACCACGGTAAATATGAAGCGGTGAAAGATATTTTAACTAAAGATTAAAAGCCTTTCTGTTTGAAATGTAAGAGTCTTTTTTATACAATAGCATCAAGGTGATTGACCGATTATGGACAGCGCTGTTTTTGTATTATGCTTAGTTTGCAATAAACATTTTTATCATTTTTTTTAGGAGGAACAAGATGCGTTCACGCTCCCTGGCATCATTAATTGTGCTACTGTTTTTAATGGCTACAGTGATTTCCTGGATTGCCTCTACCAATTTCGGTCCTTTTACACTTCTTTATCTGAGATCTTTCGGCATTCTTTTTGCGTCCCTGGGGCTTACGATGGTGTTTTTACAGTTTCTTTTTGTCTCACGGATCAGGTTTATCGAGGCAAGTGCAGGCCTTGACCGTTTGCTGCAGATGCACCGGTTTTTTGGCCGTGCCGGCCTTGTTTTATTGTTCGGGCATGCCCTGCTTATTGCTTTTTATCGTCTGATTGTCTTTGGCGATATTTACTCCAATGCTTTTATCTTGATTGGAGCGGTGGCCCTGCTTGGTTTCATGGTCACCGGTGCCCTTGCTTCTCAACATAAAAAAATTGGCCTTGCCTATGAGATCTGGCGAAACATTCATCTGGCCAATTACATCTTATTCCCACTGGTGCTCATTCATGTATTTTACCATTCAGCACCGGGTTCGCTGCTGCAATACCTCTTTATCTTTATAACCTTAATTTACCTGGCTGTAATTATTTACAGGTTGGTTAGGATTATTAAAGTCAGACGTAACCCTTACGAAATTGTTGAGGTAAAAGAGGAAGCTAATAATGTTTGGAGCCTTTATTTTAAAGGTAAAACGGTGCAGTACAAGCCGGGCCAGTTTATGTTTTTACAGCTCCTGCGTGATAGCGGCCTTTCTTCAGCGCATCCTTTTACTATCTCCAGCAGCCCGGCCCGTGACAACCTTTCGATCACAGTAAAGGATTCGGGAGATTTTACCGCGACAATTGGTGATAGCAAACCCGGAGATTACGCTTATATTGATGCCCCCTACGGATTGTTTAGTTTTCTCAACTACAGCTGTGATGAGCTTGTTTTCATTGCCGGTGGAATTGGAATCACGCCCTTCATGAGCATGCTGCGTTATCTGTATGATCTCAAACTTGCTCGAAAGGTAACCCTTTTTTGGAGCAATCGTTCTGAAGAAGAACTATGTTTCAAAGATGAGTTGGAAAAAATGAAGCAGGAAATGCCCAAACTGGGGATTCATTATGTGATAACCGGTCAGCCGGGATGGGCCGGCAGAAGTGAACGGATTAATTTAGCTTATATTAGAGAAAAACTTGGCTCTTTGGCAGACAGGGAATTCTTTGTTTGCGGTCCGGCAGAAATGAATAAGACTGTCATAGCTGAGCTTAAAGAGTCCGGTGTAGAGCAAACCAAGATTCACAGCGAGCTTTTTGCCCTATAAGATAAGGCGTAATAATCTAGTTATACCTGATTGAAATATTAATGAGCGGAGATAGGTAAATGTATCATATTCTGGCCATCAACCCGGGTTCGACCTCGACAAAAATCGGTTTTTTCATAGATGAGCAATGTCTTTTTAAGGAGACTCTTCGCCATTCTACAAGTGAAGTTTCTCCGGATCAGGATCGTGAAGAGCAGGCCCGCTTTCGCCGGCAAGCAGTCCTTGATTTGCTTGAAGATAAAATGATTCCCCTCAATACAATTTCTGCTCTTGTAGTGAGGGGTGGTTTACTGAAACCGCTTGCTTCAGGCACATACCAGGTCGACGATGCAGTTTATGAAGACCTAGTCGAGGCTAAATATGGCTGGCATGCCTCTAATCTGGGGTCGATTATTGCCCTGCCGCCGGCGCGTGAGCTAAAAATACCGGTCTATACTGTTGATCCGGTTACAGTCGATGAACTGATGAACGTGGCACGTTATTCAGGTTTGCAAGGTGTTCCCCGCCAGAGCATGTCACATGCTCTCAATATGAAAGCAGTAGCCAGGAGGGCATCCTTGCTGCTGGGAAAAAAATATGATCAGCTGAACCTGGTGGTAACACACCTCGGCAGTGGTATATCAGTATCTGCTCATCAAGGTGGCCGGATGGTAGATGTGAACAATGCTAACGAGGAGGGCCCCTTCTCCCTGGAGCGCTGCGGGACCCTGCCGGCTTTGGCCCTGGTCAGGTTGTGTTATAGTGGTGAGTATAGTAAAGAAGAAGTAATAACCATGCTTACTTCGCGGGGTGGTTTGTATTCCTACCTTCAGAGCAAGGACTTTGCCGCCGTTGAAAAGAATATAGCTGCAGGAGATCAAAATGCTCTGGAGGTGGTTGAGGCCATGGCTTACCAGGTCGCGAAAGAAATAGGGGCCATGGCAACCCTGTTCTCAGGGTTTTTAGACGGGATCATTATTACGGGGGGCATGGCCAATGCTGAAAGCTTTGTTGAAATGATCACGAAAAAGGTTTCATTTTTAGCGCCGGTAATGATACTGCCCGGAGAAGAGGAACTGGAAGCACTGGCTGCGGGAGCGCTGAGGGTATTACGGGGCGAGGAAAATGCTTTAAAATACTGATCAAAGAGAATTATGAACCGATGGTCCAGAGGGAGGTTGACCGGCATTGTCTTTTGAGAACTTTTACCAGGTAATAACAGCAGTTAAGGAGCTGCCGTCCTGTCGGCTCTGTGTCGCTTCTGCTGCCGAAGAAACGGTATTGGAAGCAGTAAGGGACAGTCGCAAGGAAGGCCTTGTCGATTTTGTCCTGGTCGGGCCGGAAGAAAAGATCTGGCGTCAGGCAATGACGATTAGCCTGAACCTGCAGGGTATTGAAATTATTGATATTGACGATCCTATCGAAGCAACAAGCAGGGCAGTAGAAGAGGTTGCTTCAGGTAATGCTGATATATTGATGAAGGGGATGGTCAATAGTTCCGACTTTTTAAGAGCAGTGCTCAATCCCGATGGCGGTATGCGCAGGGATCGCATTCTCAGCCATTTTGCCATATACGAGGTGCCCGGTTATTACCGCCTTATTTATATGACAGATGGTGGTCTTAATGTTAACCCTAACCTGGAACAGAAAAAAGCGATTTTACAAAATGCTGTTGAGTTTCTGCATGCAATTGGACTTGCTGAGCCAAAGGTTGCCGTGCTTTCTGCCAATGAAAAGGTTGACCTAAAAATTCCGGCTACTGTTGATGCCAGGGCTTTAAAAGAAATGGCCGAGGAAGCTTTTCCGGGAGCTCTTGTTGACGGACCGACACCGCTTGATATAGCTCTAAGCTATGAAGCGGCATTGCACAAGGGCATTGATAGCCCCATTGCCGGCAAAGCAGATTTGCTCATGGTTCCCAATATCGAGGCCGGTAATATTTTGGGTAAGGCCATTATCTATTTTGCCGGTGGGCGGATGGGCGGGTTGGTCCTCGGGGCCAGTCGACCGGTAATTCTTACCTCCCGCAATGAACCACCGATGGGCAAAATGGCTTCCATAGCGCTGGCTGCCTACTCGATTGCCCGGAATCGTAAAGAGTAATTGCTCCTGCTTTACTATTCTTAAGCCCTAAACAATCTTGCCATGTATCGCAAGCCAGATGCAGGGCGGGTTTTTTGATGTCCACTCAACTCGGTGTCGCTCACCCGCCGGAATCAGGATCCAATCCCCCGCTTTCAGCTCCAGGCGTCTGCCCTTTTCCCAGTCCAGAACCGCCTCTCCCTGCAGTAAAGCGACCCATTCATCCCTTACCTGTTCATACCAGAAACCTTCCGGAGATGCCTGGCCCGTGGAAATGATCCGCTCAATGGCTATACCCCGGTCAGGCAGCAGCAGTTCCACTATTTCCTCGTCACTGCTTTCGGAGGGCATAGAAAACAAATTCATCTTTCCGACTCCCTTCGCGTACCTTATAATAATAAGCAGTTAGTCGGTCAACCTGAAAAGAAAAACAGGTGCCCGGTTACCACTGTTTTATTATAACAAAGCCGGATTAATTCAGAAAACCTGGAGGGTTATTGAGCTATGGATAAGCAAACATTAGAAAGATATGTTCGTCTGGCCTGGGAACTGATCCGGGAAAAGGCTTTTACAGAATAGTAAAACTTCAACTGCCTTGCTCTCAACCCGGCTCACTTATGTTATAATAAAAATGTAACTGACCGACTGGTCAGTCATTATGTTTTTCGGAGGTAGTCCCGTGTGAACCTGTCAGAATTAGCAGTCAAAAGGCCCGTAGCCACGGGGACAATCCTTCTCTTGGTTCTTTTAATCGGTCTGGTCAGTCTTTATCAGAGTCCTCTCGATCTGCTTCCCGATATACAGCCTCCGGTGATGGCAGTAATAACTACTTTTCCCGGCAGTTCGCCGCAGGAAACTCTCGAGCTGGTTACAAAGCCAATCGAAGAAGGAGTAAATGCCGTAGGTGGTCTCACCGGCATGAGTTCTGTCTCACAGGAAAATGTTTCCCTGGTTATTCTTCGTTTTGATTGGGGTACTGATGTAAAAAATATCCGGGAAAATATCTCTGTACGTCTTGATCTGTTAAATTTACCGGATGGTGTTCAGAGACCCATGATTCTTGAATTTGATCCGACCCTGATACCGATCATGTCTGTGGCAGCAAGCGGTACCGATGATTTTGTTCAGCTTACCGAATGGCTGGAGGAAGTTGCAGCGCCACGCCTGGAATCGATTCTTGGCGTAGCCAGCGTTCAGGTCCAGGGCGGTGCAAGGCAGGATCTTTTCATCAGGACTTCCCCTGAACTTATGGCTGAGTACGAGGTATCATTCGACCAGATTGCCAATGTTTTAAGGGCCAGCCTGCTTGATCTGCCTGCCGGTATCATCGATCTTGAAGATCGCCAGGTGAGAATTCGCTTTCTGGGTCGTTATGCCGAAAGCGAAATGCTTTCTGACCTGATAGTGGGGTTTCAAATCGACCAGGAAAAGTTTGAAGAAATGCTTGGCCGGGAAATTGATCTTAATCTTAACCAGCTGTTAGCCGGGCAAGGCGATTTTTTATCGGGTGGCGGCATGGCTTTAGATGTTCCCATTAGTGATATTTATTGGGATGATCTTTTTGAATTCGAAAGGGCTTATATGGCCGGCGGTATTCTTTACCTTCCGATTGATAGTAGCCTTGCTGCAAGCGATGAGGTAGATCTCGACAGGGGGATCCGGCTTTTTACAGCCAGACCGCATATAGATTATGAACCGGAAAATTATCGTCTGGCCATTTCCTACAACTCACTCGGACAAATAAGGCTTGACCTTGGCAGTAGCTTTTCCTCTTTTTCCGAGCCAGTCCGCCTTGAAGATATTTGGCTGATTGATGATTCAGTTTGGGACAGCGAGCGGATTATCATACCCCTCGATCCGCTGAGTATAACCGGTTATGGGCTTGAAACCGAGAGTATCTCCAGGCTGGCCGAAAGAAATCCCCTCATTGTTGAAGCAAATAGCAACTACCTGTTGGTCAGTTTTCATGAAAATTGGTCCACTATTCGGCGTGAACCGATTGTTTCAATCCCTGATTTTGGTGCCTGGTTTACCAATATCCGGGGACAACTCGATAGAGGGGTTAATGATGCAACGGATCTGCTTGAAGAAGAATTGTTTGACCTGGCCACAGCGATGGTTATGGGTTCTATGTCACCCGGTGGTTTGAACATGGACGCGCTCGGTTTTGAAGAAGATTTTCCCATTAACCCTATCAGGCTTAGCATGGTTGCCGAGATCGAGCAGGATCTATACAGCCCCACTTCCATTGCCCGTTTCAACGGACAACCAAGCATTAACCTTTCCCTGCAAAAAGGTGGCGATGCCAACACGGTTATCGTTGCCCGTCAGATCAGGAACGTCCTGGACCAGCTTAGCGATGAAAGCGGGGGCACACTCGGCGAAATCCAGTTTAATACTACTTTTGATCAGGCCGAAGAAATTGAGCGAGCCCTGGCTGAACTGGCCTGGTCTCTGGCCGGAGGAGCAGCTCTGGCCATAATTGTCTTGCTTCTTTTCTTAAGAAACTGGCGGACAACAATGTTTATCGGCATCAGTATACCGGCAGCGATTATTGCTACCTTTACACTTTTATATTTTACAAATATAACGATTAATCTCATGACCCTCGGAGGTCTGGCCCTGGCAGCTGGTATGCTTGTTGATAATGCTATTGTTGTCAGTGAAAATATTTTCCGGCGTTATCAGCTGGGTGAAAACCCTTCCGATGCTTCCGTTAACGGGGCTAAAGAAGTTGCCGGTGCAATTACCGCTTCAACCCTGACCACCATATCAGTTTTTTTCCCGGTGGTGTTTTTAAGCGGTTTAGCAGGCCAGATATTCCGGGAATTTGCCCTGACAGTTGCCTGTGCCATCCTTGCCTCATTGATTGTTGCTCTGACCGTGATACCAATTCTGGCTTCACGTTCGCTGCATTTGCGTAATCAGGCAGAGGTTAATGAGACACAATTAGGGGGGCAGTCTCTTTATCGCAGGATGCTTCATTTTGCCGTCAACAAGTCCTGGTGGGTTGTTATTGGTCTACTGCTTTTTATTGGTATTGGTTTGATCGGGTTTACCACTCTTGGCACTGAACTCTTTCCTCCTACCGATGAGTCAGCCTTTAGTATTAATGCAAATCTTCCCCCCGGTACGACTCTTGCGGTAAGCAATAACTACGCCAGAGACGTTGAGGCAATTCTGGCCGATAATATAGATATAGTTTCTTTTTCAACCCAGGTGGGCGGCGGTGGCTTTATGGGTTTGCCCGGTAGAGGTGGTTCGTCAAACCAGGTTAGAATCAGGGCTGAAGTGGAACCGGCAGCGACAGATAGGATTGAACAGATTATCGAAGAAGTAAGAGCAGAGGTCGAGACCCTTTCAGGTGGCGCAGCCGTAAATGTCATGCGAGAATCATTGCTTGATGCTGCCGGCGTGGAAACCACTCTCGATCTAACAGTTAGCGGAAATGAACTTGATAAAGTAATTCAATTTACCAATCAGGCTGTTCGGCTACTAAAAAACAACAATAACTTTAGTGATGTGCAATCATCCCTGGAAGAAAGTCGGCCTGAAATCCATATTCGCCTCGACCAAAGCCAGGCCCTCCAGAAGGGAGTTACCCAGTTGCAGGTTGCTACGGCTGTCCGTCAGGCCCTGGAGGGCATACCGGTCAGCCGGATTGAAACTGATGCCGGAATACTCAGTGTTGTTCTCGGTTACCAGAAAAGTGATATCAGAACTATTGATGACATCGGAATGATCGGTTTCTATACCCCTGCAGGGGAGTATTTGCAGCTAGAAGAGGTTGCGTCTATTAGCGAAGCTTTTGGGCCTCAAAGCATCCCGCGTGAAGATCAAAAGATTGTTGGTCAGATCCAAATGCAGTACGGCGATATTGACCTTGGTTCTGCAACCGACCTGGCCCTGGAGGAACTGGAAACCATAATTTTGCCTGAAGGTTATACCATCGAACCGGCGGGTAGCTTTACGATCATGGGTGAAGCTCTTTCAGAATTACAGCTGGTTCTCATTGTAGCAGCACTTCTTGTTTACCTGGTCATGGCCGCTCAGTTCGAATCTTTACGGCATCCTTTTATTATTATTTGCAGCCTTCCTCTTGCCTATGTCGGCTCAATCCTGGCCCTGGTAGTTACAGGAAATAATCTCAGCATTCCGGCGATGATCGGCCTGGTAGTTCTTTCCGGCATCCTCGTTAACGATGGAATTATCATGGTTGATTTTATTAACCAGCAGATAAGAATACACGGTTTACCCCTGCGCGAAGCAATCATTGAAGGAGCGACGGCCCGCCTGCGGCCTATTTTAATGACTACAGCGACCACTTGCCTGGGCCTCTTGCCACTTGCTATGGGCTTTGGCGAAGGAAGTCAGTTGCAGGCGCCGATGGCAATAACGATCATTGGCGGACAAATAACCGGTACTTTTCTGTTGCTACTGGCTATTCCCTCAATCTACAGGCTGCTAACGAAGGATCAAGTTCATAACAGCAGCGAACCACGGGAGGGCTCATTCTATGCCGAGCCAAATGATCGAATAAAAAACAATGGCAGCAAAACACCTCTCTACAAAGTGGTTTTGCGAATGCTGGTTGTTCTTATCCTGGCCGTGGTGATCATTATTCTATATAGTATTTCCGGGTAGGGCGAGCGAAAGGAACCTTAAATGGTTGTCCTTAACCATCCGGCTTAGAAGACCGGTTCAGAAAAAGGAGCGATAATCATTGGCTGTTAGCGAGAACCGAAAAAGTAAATCGGGCAGCAAGCGGGAACAGATCTTATCGGCAGCAGTTGAGAAATTTTTAGAAAAAGACTTTTACCAGGTTACTGTTGATGAGATAGCCGGGCTGGCCGGGGTAGGTAAAGGTACTGTCTATGAATATTTCTCCAGTAAAGAAGTTCTTTTTAAGGAATGTTTTTCATACTGCACTGAGTCATATCTTCAATCATTTACGCAGCACTTAAATGACTCTGTTTCGGTTAAAACAACAATGTCAGCCATCGTTAATGCCCATCTTGATTTATTGAAAGATAATCGAAAAAAACTGCGCCTGTTATTCAATGAGAGGCCGCTTAACTTTCAGGAACTGCAATCCTGGGTTCTTGACCGGCGCCAGGAATTACTGCTCAGTATAAAAAGCCTGCTTGAAGAGGGCATAAAAAATAAGGAAATTAAGCCCGGTATTGATATCGAAATGGCCGGGCGTCTTTTCCTCGCTCTTAATTATATAGTCATGGGCGGCATGATTATTATCGATAACGTTGAGGTTGATGAAGCACAAATCACTAACCTGCTTGATATATACTTCAACGGCATCAGTTTGCAGGAACAGGGCTAATCATAATCATTCCGCGGTAACTGATTATAGGGGAACTTTTTAGGCTAGGGCTGCGCCGATTTCTTTTCCATAGGCGTGACAGGCTTCGATTGCAGCCTGGTCCGGACTCCACATCATTCTTAAACCCTCTTTATTGATCAATTCGAATCCTGCTTCTTCCAGGAGACCGTTAATCAGTTTCACAGATTCACCACTCCAGCCGTAACAACCAAAGGCTGCTCCCTTTTTATTCTGGAAGCTGAGGCCCTTTGCCATATCGATCAGGGCAGAAATAGAGTGTAAAATGCCCTTGTTTATGGTCGGTGATCCAACCACTATGCCTTTTGACTTGAATATTTCTGTAACAATGTCATTGGTGTCTGAGCGGGCTGCGTTAAAGAGCTTAATCGCAATAGTTTCATTTTCCTCCTTGATCCCTGCGGCGATCGCTTCAGCAGCCTTTCGAGTACCATCCCACATGGTATCATAAACAATGGCAACCTGGTTTTCCTGGTAGGCGTCTGCCCATTCCTGGTACTTTTCAACGATCTGTAAAGGATTGTCGCGCCAGATTATCCCATGGCTGGGGCAGATCATGTTGACAGGGACTCCAAGACCGACTACCTCTTTGATCTTAGCCGTAACCAATTTGCTGAAAGGTGTGAGGATATTGGCATAATACTTTATAGCTTCGCTAAAAAGCTCACATTGGTCGACCAGGTCGTTGTACATTAGTTCACTGGCATAATGTTGACCAAAAGCATCGTTGGGGAAAAGGATGCTATCACCGGTCAGGTAACAGAACATACTGTCAGGCCAGTGCAGCATCTTGGCTTCTATAAAGATCAATTCTTTACCGTCGCCCAGGTCAATTTTATCGCCGGTTTTAACGGGCTGGAAGTTCCAGTCTTCGTGGTATTGACCGCGCAGAGATTTAACTGCGGCATTTGTGCAGTAAACAGGGGTGCCCGGTATTTCTTTCAAGAGTGCAGAAAGGGCACCGCTATGGTCTACTTCACCATGATTGGCTACGATATAATCGATTTGTTTAAGATCAATTATCTTACGCAGGTTTTCAACAAACTCCTCAGCAAAGGGGCGCCAGACAGTGTCAATCAGTACAGTCTTCTCGCTGCCCCTGACCAAATAAGAGTTATAGGAACTGCCCCGGTGAGTTGAAAGCTCCTCTCCGTGAAATTTTCTCAGTTCCCAGTCAATTTTTCCGACCCAGGTTACAGTATCATTAATTTTGAAAGACATAAGTCATACCTCCAATTTGTGTAAGATTTATCTTCAGGAACGGATCATTACAAGCATCATCTTGAAGCGCTCAACTGCTTTCAGGGCATGGGGCTTATGAGCCGGCATGATGATTATTTCACCCGCCCTTACCTGGTAAGCTACACCCTCAATGGTAATTTCTGCACTGCCGTCGATTATGGAGACCAGGGCATCAAAAGGAGCGGTGTGCTCACTTAAACCCTGTCCCTTGTCGAAAGCAAACAAGGTTACCGATCCTGTATCTTTTTTTAGGATTTCCTTGCTAACCACGGCTCCCTGCTGATAATCTGTAAGCTCCCTGAGATCATGTGCTGCTGTGGTGAGTTTTCCTTCGTTCATTTTGTCGCCTCCCGTTACCAACTATAATTTATAACCATAGTGGTTATATATATTTTAGCACATTGCTTTTCGCGGCACAACTGGTATGATCTGTTTTAGAAAAAGGATCTTGATATTTTTTATCAAATTAAATTGCAACCGTATTATTTACAGGCTTGCAAAAAGTTTTTCTTAAGTGCTTTCATCATCGGGCAGCAGCAGATCATCCAGTGGTTTTAAGGCTTCTACAACCCAGTTAAAGGAGCCTTCCTTGCTGGCTTCAAGGGCAGCCGGTGCAGCTTCAGCCATGATCTGGCGGGTGATCTTGCGGGCAGTTTCTTCGTCACCACTGTGCAGAGCATTGCGAGCCTCAAAAAGAGCCCGGTGAATCTTTTTTTTAAGAGCCCTCTTTTTTTGGGCCATGGCTTTTGGTTCGTAACTATTTTTGTTCATTTCATTGCCTGCCTTGATTGAGGTCTTGGTTGAATCTCGATTTATTATAAATGTTAGTTCTTATTATAGCCTTGTCAGTGCTGAGAAACAAACAATTGTTGGTGCCGTGAACCGGGAGGTTAATGTGGTTAGCAGAAAAGATAATGATGATTCAGATCGCGAGTTGATCGCGGAGATAAACAGGCGCTATGCTGAAGCGGGCGGGGAAGATGACCTGAGCGTTGTTTCCGGCAGGCGGCGCTTTTATATCGGAGCCGTGGCTCTGGTTCTGGCCCTTCTCTTTATATTTACCGTGACCGGTCGCTGGCTTTCTGTTTTTGCCGGACCGACCTTTGTCTTTCTCAGGGAGTCATGGGCACTTTCTGATGATCCCCTGGTCAGAGAGTTGAGAGATGCAGTAGTGCTGGTTACCGTTGATAATCGTTCCGGCCCGTCCCGGCAATTGAGGGGAACCGGTTTTAATATTGAATCCTCCGGTTTGATCATCACAAACCGTCACCTGATTGATGATGCCGCTATAATAAGGGTTTCCTTTCCGGGCCGGGGCACCTTTATCGCTGAAGAGTGGTCGGCCTCAACGCATGTTGATCTGGCTGTTTTAAATCTGCAGGCAGAAGATTTGCCTACTGTTTCTCTCTCAGAAAAGAGAATCAACCCCGGTGAAGAAGTAATAGTCATTGGTAACCCCATGCAGTTTGCTCGCATTGCCAATAAAGGATTAATGGCCGGTTACTTATATCATGGCAGTCGTGAAATTCCTCTTCTGGTGGTTGAAGCGATGATCTATCCCGGCAGCAGCGGCAGCCCCCTTTTTAATGAGCAGGGTGAAGTAGTAGGCATTGTATTCGCCACCCTGCCGGATGGTGATCCATCGGAGGTCAGGGGACTGGCCGTTGATGTTGGTGAGCTAAAACTGTTTTTAGGCGATTTACTTGCTCAATGATCATAAATGCCTGCCTGGGCTCAGGCTATTTTCGGCTTCGGCCTGGTATAACGATTGATGAGGGGAACAAGTAAATTCATACCGATAATCGCAAAGGTAGTTCCTTCCGGCAACCAGCCCCACAGCCGCATGGCCATAATGATTAAACCTATGCCGGCGCCAAATATATAGCGCCCTGCCTGTGTCTTGGCCGAACTGACCGGATCGGTGGCCATGAAAAAGGCTCCGAGAATTAAGCTCCCCGAAAAAAGATGGAATAGTATATTTTCACCGGTCAGGAGGCAGATGATCACTACTGTAACCAGTACGCTTAGTGGTATGCGCCAGTTGGCGTACTTTTTATAGATCAGCCAGCCGCCGCCTATAAGGAGCAGCAAGGCCGATGTCTCGCCCAGACTGCCGGGAATGGTACCCAGGAATAGATCGCCCAGGGGGGTCAGCACTCCTTCACTGCGTGCTATCTGTAAGGGGGTTGCTGTGCTTAAGCCGTCGATTGGGGTAAGCCAGGGAGACATGCTGCCCGGAAAGGCATAAACAATAAACAGCCTGCCAAATAAAGCCGGGTTGAAAATATTTTTGCCGTAACCGCCAAAAACCTGCTTGCCGATTACAATACCTACGACGGCCCCTGCAGCGACCACATAGAGGGGCAACGATGGCGAAACAGTTAAAGCCAGGAGCAGTCCGGTGACAACTGCGCTCAAGTCTTTGATCTTAACCGGTTTTTTAAAGAGATATTGATAAAGTGCTTCCGAGCCGACTGCTGCGGCGATACTGACCAGGATTAAAAGAACTGCATTTAAACGGTAAGCATAAATGGCGAAAACCGTTACGGGGGCAAGAGCAATGAGCATCCCTTTCATCATTTTCATAATCGTTCCTCCTTTGTCTGAAGCTATTATAGATTATAGTAGCCCATGCTATCAACAATCCAGCCCGCTATAAGAAGGAGTAAACCTGTTTTTGTTGAACTTCTTTTATGGCACCACCATGCGGAAGAAATAACGGACGCTAGTGATTGCAAAGTAATTTTTACCGCTCGACCGGTTATGGGAAATCAGCAGTTCTCTTCCCGGGTCCTGGGAAGCGACTGGATCGGAGGTGCAAATGAACGGTAAAGAGCAGGACAACCTGGGGAAAATCTTCAGGCGTTTTGATTTTTTAGATTTTCGCTGGATCAAGACTACGCAAATTGAATTGGCTCACTGGGTCCGTTTTAAATGCACCTTCGGTTGCAGCAGTTACGGCAAGAAGGCAACCTGCCCACCGCAGGTTCCGACTGTTGAGGAGTGCCGGGCATTTTTTGCCGAGTATACTGATGCGGTGATCTTTCATTTTGTAAAAAAAGTTGATCAACCAGAAGATCGTGTTCCCTGGAGCAGGGATGTCAGTAAAAAGCTTGTTACTCTAGAAAGAGAAGTTTTTTGGGCCGGCTACCACAAGGCTTTCATGATGTTCATGGATGAATGCAGGCTTTGTTCAACCTGCAGCGGTGAAAGGGATTCCTGTATTAACAAAGATGATGCCCGCCCGGGGCCTGAATCATTGGCGGTTGATGTCTTTGCTACAGTGCGCAGCGCAGGTTATCCTATTGAAGTTTTACGCAGCTATGACCAGGAGATGAATCGCTACGCCATTCTGCTGGTTGAATAAGGGACTAATTAAAAGATAAAATGTTGCCCCCTGAAAGTTCTATTCAAGCCAATTCTCCAGCCTGAGGTTCTCAACTCTGCTGAAGTGCTTCATGTTTCCGGTAACCAGAAATTGGCCGGTTTCAAGTGCAGTTGAGGCAACAAAAAGGTCGGCATCGGCCAGGGGAAAGCCCTTGTTTTCGAGAGAAGCTTTTAAAATGCCGAAACGCTTCATGATTTGGTTGGTAGAATGAATAACAGTAACCGTGAGGAGGAACTGTTCAGCCAGAATATGATTTTTCTGTGGGTTTGCCGACTTTTCCGCGCCATAGTAAAGTTCAGCAGCAGTGATAAAAGGTACCGCCACCTGGTTAGGGTATTGCCGGCGCTTATCAATTATCATCCGGTTGCCCCGCAGAATGTGAATGCATATATCTGTATCAAGCAGAATCACTTTGGAAAGTCCACCTTTCGCCCCCGGGTTCGTGCAGCACTAATTTCTTTTGCAATAATGTCTGCAGATCGTGGGTCTTCCCATTCGCCGGCCAGTTTATTCCACAGTTCTGTCTGGGCATCAACGGAAATCTGGTTATTCACTCGTTCCGGAGTATAATCTGCCAGGCATTTTTCCATTAATACCAACACCTCGCTATTCATACTTCGTTTTTCCTGCTCAGAAAGGCGGCGTAGCTTATTAATCAGTTCATCGGGAATGTTTCTAATCGTCAGGTTTGCCATGGTAAGCACATCCTTGGTTATATTATGGTTGTATTATAGAATCATATTGCAACTACTGTCAACAAAAAATTTTTAGGGACGGTTCTCTGTTCTAAATTTTCCTTTATGCATAATAGATTATTTGTTAAGCGTATTCAAATTCATTGTAGGGAGATTCCGATTAACACTTTTTACCTGCTTGCATGCTCTTTAGCTGATTGATTGAAAGCAGGTTTGATTCCTCATAAAAATACTCTTAAAAGGAAATTATAGATTTGACGTGGAATTTAGGTAAATTAAGCGAATTTGAGCACCATCACTTACCACGAGAATAAAGGCCCCCCGGTTATAAAACTGGCGGGCCGTTATTTTTATTTCTCCGTTAGCAACTGCCTTTGTAGAAGTTTATTCAGCTTCAGGGGCAAAGGTTCTGGTGGCCAGTTCCTTGTCAAGCATCAAAATACCATGCCCTTTATCCCCAACCCGTTTCACTTTACTCAGCAGTTTACTCATTCCGGCTTCTTCTTCCACCTGCTCGTCGATAAACCACTGTAGAAAACTGATGCTGGGGTAGTGCTTTTCTTCTTGGGCAATGGCCATCAGATCGTTGATCAGGCTGCTGACAAGCTGCTCATGTTCCAGGGCCAGTGAAAAGATTTCTTCAGCTGAAGTGAAGTCGTGTTTCGGATCTTTAAAGCCGGTAATAATTGCTTCTTCTCCCTGGTCAAAAATAAAGTTAAAAAACTTCATGGCATGAAAGCGTTCTTCTTCGGCCTGGACAATAAAAAAATTGGCGAACCCGTCGAGGTCTTCTTTCATGAAATAGGCAGCCATGGCCAGGTAATAGTGAGCCGAATAGAATTCATGGGTAATCTGTTCATTAAGCTTGGTTAACAATTTCTTTGATAACATAATTTGCCTCCTTATTCTAAAAGATGTTTCATTAGAGGGTAACCTTTCCTGCTAACTATATTATATCTTTAGCATATTCAATTAGCAAGATATTTTAGAAGCATTCCGAAATGCTTACCTCCGGCTGCCTTTCAGGAGTGTCAAAATAGTCGATAATTACTGGATAAACTGTCAATTGCGTCTATTTTTTCAGCAACTTATTTGCTTGAAGCAGGCAGGATTAATCAGGACAGAAAGAGAATAGAGGGAAGTCTGCATATTTATATTTGCATGAAGTGGCGCTATAATATTTGTTGTTCAATAACAAGTACAAGCTGAAGAAGATTTTTTAGGTTAATAGTCAAGGGGGAGTGATGTCATGGAAGAACAATTAAAATCAGTTTTTGCTTCATACAAAGGTGAAAAGAATGAACTAATTCCGGTTTTACAGGATGTTCAGGAGGAAATCGGTTACCTGCCGGATGAAGCAATGCAGGAGGTGGCTCGTTTTGTCAGGGTGCCGGAAAGTAAAGTTTTTGGAGTGGCTACTTTTTATGCCAGGTTCCACCTCAAGCCCCGGGGTAAGCACATAGTACGTCTCTGCTGCGGTACCGCCTGCCATGTGCGGGGAGCCGCCAAAATTGCCGACAAATTAAAAAGTGTTCTGAATGTCGATGTTGGGGGTACTACCGAGGACATGAATTATACTTACGAAGAAGTGGCCTGTATCGGGGCTTGCGGGTTGGCTCCGGTGATGACCATTGATGATAAAACTTTTGGCAAACTGGATCCCGATAAAACGGAAAAAACAATCAAAACTTTTGGTGAGGAAAAGCCGGGAGGAGGGGAAGCTTAAATGGAAAAATTTATCGATCACTGTTGTGAAAAGTGTTTCAACAGCGAGGAAAAAAGATGTGATGTTTTTGTCGAATGCTGCCTGGAAGGACCACTCTGCCACGAAAGCGAACCCTGCAAAATAGCCCGTGAAGCAATTGTCGATAAGTATTCGCACAGCTCTGCTTTCCGTGATCATTGATAGTAAGAGATTCAGGAGGCAAGGTTATGTTGTTTATGTTTTACGAAAGGAGTGAAGACAAACGTGTATGAAAGGCATATTCTAATTTGCGCCGGAACGGGTTGTATATCTTCGGGAGCCGGTGAAGTGCAGAAAGCCCTGATCAGTTCGCTACAGGAACACAAACTGGATGATAAGGTTCGCATTATTATGTCTGGTTGCCATGGATTTTGTGAAAAAGGGCCAATCTTTATTGTGTATCCTGAAGATGTATTTTACTGTGGCGTGCAGGCTGAAGATGTTCCGGAAATAGTTGAAGAATACCTGGTTAAGGGTAATATGGTTGAACGCCTTCTCTATAAAGACCCCGTTTCTGAGGAAACAGTAATCAACCATGACAAGATCATGTTTTACGGCAAACAAATGCGATTGGCCTTGCGTAATTGCGGAGTAATTGATCCCGAGAATATAGATGAATATATCATCCGCGGTGGATATCTGGGCTTGCGAAATGCTCTGAAAATGAAGCCGATGGATGTCGTCAACGAGGTCAAGACGTCCGGTTTGCGCGGTCGCGGTGGGGCCGGTTTCCCAACCGGTATGAAGTGGCAATTTGGCCACAGCAGCCCCGGCGAGAAAAAGTACATTGTTTGTAACGCTGACGAAGGTGACCCCGGCGCTTTCATGGATCGCAGTATTCTTGAAGGTGATCCTCACGCTGTACTTGAAGGCATGCTTATAGCCGGCCATGCCGTCGGTGCAGATGAAGGTTACATTTACGTTCGTTCGGAATATCCACTGGCTATCAAACGTTTACGCACAGCTATAAAGCAGGCAGAATATTATGGTATGCTCGGCGCCAATATTTTAAATTCTGGTTTTAGTTTTAAGGTTAAGATTAAGGAAGGCGCCGGAGCCTTTGTTTGCGGTGAAGAGACAGCCCTGCTGGCTTCAATTGAAGGTAAGCGCGGTGTGCCCCGTCACCGGCCTCCTTTTCCGGCCGTAGAAGGGCTCTGGAAGAAACCGACGATTATCAATAATGTTGAAACTCTGGCTAATGTTCCCCTGATCCTCCGCCGCGGAGCAGAAAAATTTGCCTCTGTTGGTACTGAAGGAAGCAAGGGTACCAAGGTTTTTGCCCTGACCGGTAAGGTTAATAATACCGGCCTTGTTGAAGTACCGATGGGTGTCACCATTCGTGAAGTTGTTTTTGACATCGGAGGGGGCATTCGCTATGGAAAGAAATTCAAGGCTGCTCAGATCGGAGGTCCATCCGGTGGTTGTATCCCGGATGAACATCTCGATCTGCCCATAGATTTTGACTCTCTCACAGCTGCCGGGGCAATGATGGGTTCCGGTGGACTGGTTGTGGTTGACGAAGATACTTGCATGGTTGATATGGCCCGTTATTTCCTCAGTTTTACGAAAAAAGAATCTTGTGGCCAGTGCATTCCCTGCCGTCTCGGCACTGACCAGATGTATGATATTCTTGAAGCGATAACGGAAGGCCGTGGCAAACCTGAAGATCTGCCCATGCTCGAAGAACTGGCCATGGCGGTCAAGAAAGGCTCAATGTGCGGTTTGGGGCAAACTGCTCCGAACCCGGTTTTGACCACCCTGCGCTACTTTCGCCATGAGTATGAAGCGCATGTCATCGAAAAACGCTGTCCCGCCCTGGCCTGTAAAGCGCTGCTGCAGTATTACATCGATGCTGAAAAATGTATTGGCTGTCAGCGTTGTATCAAGGCCTGCCCTGTTGATGCGATTACAGGTGAAAAGAAAGAGCCTCATGAAATAGACCAGGATAAATGTACCCAGTGTGCCGCCTGTTTCGATGCCTGCCCGAAGAAAGTAGGCGCTGTCCAGGTCTTATCCGAAGGGATTGCCGCATCAGACCCACTGGAAGCCTGCGAGGAGGGATGCAAATGTCAGAGCTAATTAACCTTACTATTGATGGTGTTGATATAAAGACTGCCCCTGGGACCTCGGTCTTAAGAGCAGCGCTGGAAAACGGTATCTATATTCCTCATCTCTGCGATCATGAGGACCTCACTTCGGTCGGAGTCTGCCGGGTTTGTCTGGTGGAGATCGAAGGGCGTCGCCCCACAGTTTCCTGCATGACGCCGGTAGAAGAGGGGATGATAGTTCGCACATCAAGCGAAGAACTGGATCAAACCCGCAGGCTCAACCTCGAGCTACTTGTTCTTCACCATGATTATGACTGCCAGAACTGTGGCAAAAACAGCAACTGTCAGCTGCAGGAACTGACCCGCTTTATCGGTCTTGACGAAGATAGACTGGAAGCGATGCGCAAACCGGCTCTCGATTTCCCCATTGATGATTCAAACCCATACTATCTGCGCGATATGAACAAGTGTGTTCTCTGCGGGATCTGTGTTCGCACCTGTGAGGAGATCCAGGGTGATGAGTGTATTGATTTTGCTTTTCGCGGCATTGAAACCAGGATCAGTGTACTCGGTGATAAGCCGATTATAGATTCGACCTGCGTAACCTGCGGGGAGTGTGTGTCTCGCTGTCCGGTTGGAGCTCTTCTACCTCGTAAGACTCTCGAACCAACATATGAAGTGGAGACAATCTGCCCCTTTTGCGGCTGTGGCTGCGGTATCCTCGTTGGAGCCAGGGGCGGCAAAGTTGTCAGTTCGACAGCCGTTCATGACAGCCCGGCAAGCAGTGGAAGCCTCTGTGTTAAAGGGCGTTTTGGTCTCTCCTTTGTCAGCTCTCCTGAACGGTTGACCACGCCATTGATTCGCAAAGACGGTGAACTGGTGGAAGCGAGCTGGGACGAGGCGCTCTCATTGGTGGCCGAAAAACTGGGCCACTACAGGGAAGGAAATTTTGCTACCATTGCTTCGGCCAAGTGCACAGTTGAAGACAACTACGTTTTACAGAAATTTACCAGGGCGGTGATGGGCACCAACAATATTGATCACTGTGCCCGGCTCTGACACGCTCCCACCGTGGCCGGTCTGGCCACAACCCTGGGCAGCGGAGCGATGACCAATTCTATTGCCGAGATTGGATCAGCGGCCTGCATCCTGGCTATTGGTACCAGCACTACCGAAGCTCACCCGATCATCGGTTATCAGGTGAAAAAAGCAGTCAGAAAAGGCGCCAAGTTAATCGTGGCTAATCCACAGGAAGTACCACTGGTCCGCTTTGCAGATCTTTTCCTGCAAATCAAGCCAGGCAGCGATGTTGCTCTCCTGATGGGAATGGCCCGCGTGATCATCGAGGAAGGCCTGCATGATCAAAGCTTCATTGATGAACGCTGTGAGAACTTCGATCAATTCAAGCAATCCCTGGATGAGTTCACACCTGAATTCGTTACCGATATGACCGGAGTTGCCTGGGATCAGATTGTTGAAGCTGCACGAATCTATGCTGAAAATGATCCTGCATCAATTCTTTACTGCATGGGCATAACCCAGCATTCACATGGCACCGACAATGTCATGGCTATCAGCAACCTGGCCCTGATTACCGGTAATATTGGAAAGTTTGCGTCGGGAGTAAACCCCCTGCGGGGGCAGAATAACGTGCAGGGAGCCTGTGACATGGGCTCACTGCCGAATGTTTTTACCGGTTATCAAAAGGTTGATAATGATGAAGCCAGGCTGAAGTTTGAAGAAGCCTGGGGAGCATCGCTCAGCGGCAAGCCTGGCCTGACACATACAGAGGTCTTTGATGCCGCTTACAGTGGAGAGGTTAAGGCTCTTTACCTGGTTGGCGAGAACCCTGTTCTTACCGAGGCGAATGCCGCTCATTCAATTGAGGCTATGGATAAACTCGAGTTTTTTGTTGTGCAGGATATTTTTCTCAACGAAACAGCCCAGAAAGCGGATGTCGTCCTGCCGGCAGCTTCTTTTGCCGAGAAGAATGGCACCTTTGTTAACACCGAGCGTCGGGTACAGCGAGTTCGTAAGGTCATTGAGCCCGTCGGTGAGGCCAAGCCCGACTGGTGGATAATCAGCGCCATTGCCAATGAAATGGGAGCCGATGGCTTTGCCTACAATAGCGCCGAGGAGATTTTTAATGAAATGACTGCGCTGACACCAAGTTACGCCGGCATTAACTATGCCAGACTCGAAGAAGGAGGGATTCAGTGGCCTTGCCCAACAGATGATCATCCCGGTACACCGATTCTCCACACCGAGAAGTTCAACACCCCATCGGGCCGGGCAAAGCTGATGCCCCTGCAGTACAGGCCGTCAGAAGACTGCTGTGACTTTGACTTCCCCTTAATTCTCACAACAGAACGGAGTCTTTACCAGTTTCACAGCACTATGACCCGTTATTCAGATGGACTGGACGATTTAAGCGGCGGGGAGCAGATCATGGTCAACCCCCTGGATGCCGAGAAAATGGGCATTGCCGATGATGATATGGTTAAGGTAACGTCGCGGCGTGGCGAACTAGAGGTAAAAGCGAAAATAAGCAGGCGCAGCCAGCCTGGTGTCGCTTCGCTCAGTTTTCACTTTGCCGAATGCCCCACGAACCTGTTGACGAGCGCAGCGCTTGATCCGGTGGCAAAGACACCAGAAACCAAGGTTTGTGCCATCCGCATAGATAAAGTGTAACAGGAATTAATTGCACAGTCATAAGGGGCGGATTCCCGAGGTGGAGCCGCCCCATTTTAATTTCTGTAGCTTAATAGTGCCGTGACAATTCCAGGCGAGTGATCTGAGAGCGGCGGCTTGCAAAAACTACAAGTAAAAAAGGGGATTTAATTAATAGACTTGCCCCTAGCGGCTCATCAGGTACATAAAAAGGAATGGCAGAAACATATTGATTGAGAGTAGACGGCAGAGGTGAAGCATAGAAACCTTGAAAGGATCGCGGCCGTGCTTGATAGCCAGCAGCGTCATCATAGTAAAACCGCCGGGTGCAGCTGCCAGGAAACAAGTCGGGTAATCCCAGCCGGTCAGGCGACAGATGACCGCGGAAATGGCAAAAGAAGTTGCAAAGATGGCAGCTGTGGCAATCAGGATGGGGGTTAAAAAATGCCAATTGCCGACTATGCCTACAGTTTCCAGCGAAATATTGTCGGCTATAATAACTCCGATTGCTACCAGCAGGAGGTCAAAAAGACGGGGAGATAGCCTGCTGGTTCTGATGCCGGCAACTGATACAGCGGCGATAAAAATTGTTGAACCTACCAGCAAGCCTGCCGGCACATTGAGGTATTCAAAGAGCAGTCCCCCGACACTGGCCACGATCAGGGTAAAAATTACCCTTAGCCATGACATTCTTACTGTCTGGGCCAGATTAATGAATGATCTAAAAGAAAATGTATTTTTCAGCTTGGTCAAGGCCGTTGAAAGATAAGTGCCTGCGTCCCTTTTATCCCTGTCTGCAACCTTATGCTTATCCTGGTTGCTGCTATTGGAGTTTTCCCGGCGAGCTTCGCTGCCTGTCCCCTTTTCTCTTTTTTCAAGAAAGTTGATAATCAGGGGAAAAATGAAAACTGTTCCCAGCAGGCGTAACATTTGGGTAATTACGATCACGGTAATGCTTGCCCCTGAGGCCAGGGCGATGATCGTTATTTCTGGCAATCCGCCCATGCTGGCTGAAAGCATAGCCGTATAGAGGTCAAGGGCAGTAAACCTGGCCAAGAAAAAACCTATCGCAAAAATAATCGATAAGGCCCACGAGACAATTACAACAGCAGGTAGAATCATCGGTTTTAGCTCATGCACTGTCTGCCGGTTGAGCATTGAGCCTATAAATATGCCGATAATGACCTGGGCCAGGGGAAATAAAAAGGGTGGTGATAGAGGGAGATCAACCTGCAGCACCCGTAAAGTTCCGATCAGGGTTACAGGTCCTAAAACTTCGGCTGCCGGAAAGCGTAATTTAGCCATTAAAAACCAGCCGCTCAAACCTAAGGCCAGCAGCAGGATCGCATCTCCAAGTTGTTGAGCCAACATGTCATTATTATATCACTTCTGCTGCTTAATATTTCTTCTGCTAATTAGAAGGATTATTTTGAATTGCGTCGAATAGCTTCTTGTTATATAATTAAAATAAATCATATGCAAATGAACCCTGTGGGAGAGTTCCGCTTAGCGGACGCCGAAGGAGCAACCTTTCACCTGGCGGGTGGAAGGGAAACTCTCAGGCTTCAGTACCATTGGGGGATGCACCTCTGGAGAGCACCTGCTGAAGCAGGGCACCGACGGGGAAAGCCTCTTCAAGGTTAAGGGAGCAATCTCTCAGGTATCAGGGACAGAGAACTAGCCGTTTGGCTTTCTCTGTCCTTTTGTATTTTTTATGACAGGAGGCAAGGGCTAAATATCTTAATTAAAGATGCAGGCCCGGCTTTTACCCGGGAAAGTGCACGTTCATCAAGGTTAACCGGCGATTGCCTGGTTGGACTGCCTTCTGCCCTTTAAATCATTAAAAGAAAGGAGGTTTGAACCCTAAAGATGAGTGAGACTAAAAAAACACCATTTTATGAAAAGCACCTGGCTCTGAATGGCAAAATAGTTGATTATAGCGGCTGGCTTCTTCCTGTGCAGTACAGCAAAGGGCTGGTTGAAGAGGTTCATGATACGCGTAAAAGGGCAACCATCTTTGATGTATCTCACATGGGAGAAATAGCAGTTCGTGGTAGCGATGCCGAAGCATATCTCCAGAAATTGCTGGTAAATGACATTGCAAGGCTGCAGGATAATGCGATTATCTATAGTCCTGTTTGTTACCCTGACGGCGGAGTGGTAGATGACATCCTGGTTTATCGCATTGGCGCTGAAGAATTTTTGCTGGTCGTTAATGCTGCCAATACTGCTAAAGATTATGCCTGGTTCCGGGAAAACCATTTTGGCGATGTGATAATCGAAAATCTCTCTGCCGATTACGCCCAGATTGCCCTTCAGGGTCCTAATAGTGAAAAGATCCTTCAGTCTCTGACAAATCTTTCTCTGGCTGAAATGAGAAATTATCATTTCAGGGCCGATGTTGATGTGGCCGGTGTGAATTGTTTAGTATCACGAACGGGCTACACCGGTGAAGATGGCTTCGAAATTTACTGTCTGAATGATCGAGCTTCCACCCTCTGGGACGCTGTCTGGAAAGCCGGTAAGAGCTATGAACTGAGTCCTGCCGGGTTGGGAGCAAGAGATGTGTTGCGGCTTGAAGCAGCGATGCCACTTTATGGTCATGAGTTGGGGAAAGAGTTGACTCCCCTGATGGCAGGATTGGACCGTTTCGTTGCTCTTGACAAGAAGGTGTCCTTTATCGGCCAGGAAGCATTGCTCAGGCAGAAAAGTGATGGATTGACCAGAAAGCTTTACGGTCTTGAGATGCTTGAGCGGGGTGTGCCCCGTGAAGGCTACATAGTCAAAGCCGGTGACCTTGAAGCAGGCTGGGTCAGCAGTGGTTCTTATTCGCCGACCCTGGACATATTTATTGGCTTGGCCTTTTTAGATCCCAAAGTGGTTAAGGAAGACCGGGAATTAACCCTGGTGATTCGCAATCGTTCTTACCGGGCGCGGGTTACCAAATTACCTTTTTACAGGAGGAAAAAATAATGAAGTATAAGATTATTGATGGTGTCAGGTATACCGTAAAGCATGAATGGGCCAGACCGGAAGGAGATACCGTTGTAGTTGGCTTGTCGGATTATGCCCAGGACAAGCTTGGTGAAATTGTTTTTGTTGAGCTCCCCGATGTAGGTGCTGAAGTTGAGGCCGGTAAAGGTTCAGCAGTGATCGAATCTGTAAAGGCTGTAGCTGACCTCTATGCTCCCGTTGACGGAACTGTTGTCGAGGTTAACGAGGAGTTGCTCGATCAGCCTGAGTCAATCAATTCTGACCCTTACGGTGATGGTTGGGTTTACAAGGTTGAGGTCAAAGATGCGACCCAGCTTGAAAAGCTGATGGATAAAGAGGCTTATGAAAAATTTGTTGTGGAGGAGGATGAGAAATAGCCTATGGGTGGTAAACACTTTCTTCCCCTTACCGATGAAGATCGGCAGGAAATGATCGCTGCAATCGGCCTGAATGATCTTGAAGATCTTTTCAGTGACATTCCGGATTCCATCCGTCTGCAGCGGGAACTTGATTTGCCGCCGGCTTTAGCGGAATCGGAAGTAATCTCTCATCTTAACGTCCTTGCTGCAAAAAACAGACACTTTCAAAACTGTAGATCATTTATGGGGGCGGGAATATATGATCATTTTATTCCCTCAATAATAAAGCATGTTACCGGCCGCAGTGAGTTTTATACATCATATACACCGTACCAGCCGGAGATCAGTCAGGGTGTTTTACAAGCCATTTTTGAATATCAGACTATGATCTGCCAGTTAACAGGCATGGATGTTGCCAATGCTTCCATGTACGACGGCGGCACTGCTGTTGCCGAGGGAGCGGTCATGGGTTGTGGGGCAACGCGGCGTTCCAAGGTTTTGGTATCGCGTTCCGTTAACCCTTTTTACCGGGCTGTGCTGCGTAATTACTTCCAGAGCCGTGGTCTCGAACTGGAGGAGATTCCCATCCTTGAGGGTTGTACCGACCGGGCCAGTCTTGATAAAATGATCGATAAAGAGGTGGCAACCGTTGTTCTTCAGCAGCCTAACTTCTTTGGCCTTGTTGAAAATATGGAGGGCATCGCAGACCTTGTCCATGAACAGAAAGCTGTCTTCATGGTTTCAGCCGATCCCATTTCGCTGGCTCTCCTGAAAGCGCCTGCTGAATATGGTGCCGATATAGTGGTTGGCGAGGGCCAGGGCCTTGGCGTGCCTGCTTCTTTCGGCGGACCGGTTCTCGGGATTATGGCGGCCCGTGAAAAGTTCGTGCGCCAGATGCCCGGTCGCATTGCCGGCGAAACTGTAGACAGTGAGGGAAATCGAGGCTATGTCCTCACTTTGCAGACCAGGGAACAGCACATCAGGCGAGAAAAAGCGGCCTCCAACATTTGTTCCAATGAAGCCCTCGTTGCCCTGGGCGCATCGGTATATCTTGCCGCCATGGGTCCGCAGGGGCTGCGGGAAGTAGCTGAACAGTGCCTGCAAAAGGCCAACTACGCCCGTGAAAAGATCTCAGCGCTGGATGGTTATTCAGTGGCATTCCCCGGATCCAACTTCAAGGAATTTGCCGTTACTGTTCCAGGCAATCCGCATGAACTAAACAGGCACCTGCTTGACAGCAATATTCTCGGTGGAATTGAGCTCTCTCCACTTTACCCGGAATTGAAGAACACGCTCTTAATAGCCGTGACCGAAAAACGAACCCGTGAAGAAATTGACAACCTGGTCCGGGAAATGGAGGGATGGAAATGAGAAAAAGCAAAGCTCTCTTGTTTGAAATGAGCCGTCCGGGCCGCCAGGGTTATTCACTGCCGTCATCCGATGTGCCTGAAAAACCGCTGGAGCAGATTTTGCCGGCTGACTTAATGCGCAGTGAACCTCTCGAGTTGCCCGAGCTGTCGGAAAACGAAATCATTCGCCATTACACCGAGCTTTCCACCAGGAACTTCGGAGTTGACACCGGTTTTTACCCGCTCGGTTCCTGCACGATGAAGTATAACCCCAAGGTAAATGAAGATGCAGCGGTTATACCCGGCTTTGCTTTCATGCATCCCTGTCAGCCGGAGGAAACTGTGCAGGGTGCCCTGGAACTGCTTTATAATATGGAGGAGGGTCTGAAAGAGCTCACCGCCATGGACCGTTTTACTCTGCAACCGGCAGCAGGCGCACATGGTGAATTAACCGGGCTGATGATTATTCAGGCCTATCACCGCCACAGGGGGGATCACAAACGCAACAAGGTGCTGATTCCCTTGTCCGCCCATGGTACAAACCCGGCCACCGTCAGTATGGCTGGTTATGATGTGGTTCAGATTCCCTGTGATGAGCGGGGGCTTGTTGACCTTGAGGCGCTGAAAACAGCAGTGGATGAAACTACATCAGCCCTGATGCTAACCAACCCCAGCACCCTTGGTCTTTTTGAAGAAGAGATCATTGAAATGGCCAGGACTGTTCATGAGGCAGGTGGTTTGCTCTATTATGACGGAGCAAATATGAATGCAATTATGGGTTACACGAGGCCGGGTGACATGGGTTTCGATGTAGTCCACCTGAATATCCACAAGACTCTTTCCACCCCGCACGGGGGAGGCGGACCCGGTGGAGGACCGGTTGGTGTCAAAGAAAGACTCGTGCCTTTCCTGCCTGTTCCGTTGGTTGACAGAGATGGAGATACTTATACCTTCAATTATGATTTCCCTGAAAGCATTGGTAAGGCCCACTCTTTTTTCGGTAATTTTGGAGTAGTTGTGAAAGCCTATACCTACATGCGTATGATGGGAGCGGAAGGTTTGAAACAGGCTTCGACAGATGCTGTTCTTAATGCAAACTATTTGATGAACCTGTTGAAAAAAACTTACCATTTGCCCTATGATCGACTCTGTAAACATGAATTTGTCCTGTCGGCAAGACCGGAAAAAAAGAAAGGTGCCGGGGCTGGCGACATAGCCAAAGCCCTTCTTGATCGGGGTTTTCACCCCCCGACTGTTTACTTTCCCCTGATTGTCGAAGAGGCCTTGATGATTGAACCGACCGATACCGAAGCCAGGGAAACTCTGGATGCCTTTGCCCAGGCTATGGAAGATATAGCGAAAGCTATCGATGATGATGCAGAGAGAATCGCTCACGGTCCTTATAATACCGTGGTTGGCCGGCTTGATGAAGTGCGTGCCGCCCGCAGCCCGGTGATGCGTTGGAAAAAAGAGTAGACTTGCCTGAAGAGCAGAAGAACAGTTCATTTTGCTCATATTTATGGGCAAGTTGTGGCTGTTATGGTTGGGTGGGGGTGGCAGGGGTTAGGATTAACTTTTCTGCTTCCCCTGCTTTATTCCGGAAGTTATAATAAAAACAGTAAAAAACTTTGTTATAAAGTATGGAGAAGATACCTATGCAGGCAAAAGAAGATTTGACAGACCTGATGCGTTGTGCCTGGAAGGTTCGTGAAGCCTTTTTCCCTGCTGCCGTAGAATTTGTTGCGCCAAACCGCACTCTTGCCGTCAGTGTGACCGGAAGCAGTTGTGCTTTGAATTGTTCCCATTGTGACGGTCATTATCTCAAAGGGATGCTACCCCTGGAAAAAGTTCTCGGCAGCAAAAGAGGCCGGGAAAAGAGCTACCTGGTGTCCGGGGGATCTGATCGAGATGGCAGGGTTCCCCTTTTTGAAAGATGGGCGGAACTGGAGGAACTTGCCAGCCGGGGCCCCATAAATCTTCACACAGGACTTGTTAATGAAAAGGAATCGAGGCGCCTGTCCCATGTGGCCCGGGTAGTTTCGTTTGATTTTGTCGGTGATAACGAAACCATTGGTGACGTCTATCACCTACCCATGACTGTCAAAGATTATCTCGTTTCATATCGTAGCCTGCAGAAATATAACAGGGTCATACCTCACATCTGTCTTGGCCTTAATGCCGGTCAGATTCGGGGAGAGTACAATACCCTGCGATTGCTTCGAAAGGAAGCAGTAGAAGCAATTAGCATGATCATCTTTCGCCCTACAGTCGGCACCGTTTTTAGTGATTGTTCACCGCCCCTGCCTGAAGATGTTGCTCACTTTATTGCTACAGCCCGGCTGATGTTTCCCCGTACACCGCTTTACCTGGGCTGCATGCGGCCGGCCGGCAGTTACCGTGAGACAGTCGACACCTATGCCCTGGAAGCAGGTATTAATAAGATTGTACTACCGGCTCCGGCAGCTCGCGCCAGGGCGGCAGAGCTCGGTCTCGATATTTCAATTTCGGAGGAGTGCTGCTCCTTATGATCCGTCTTTCAGCCGGCACTGCCATATCTTTGGGACTTTCTTCCAGGCGGTTCGATGCCCGTCCCACAACCGCATACCTTCTATCAGGTGATAACTGCCGGATGAATTGCACTTTTTGCCCCCGGGGAACCGGAGGCAGTAAAGAGCGAGACCGGCTGGGAAGGATCAATTGGCCCGAGTATAGCTGGGATGATTTTAAAAAAGGGTTGGCCTTAAAAGATCATGATCTCAGGCGAATTTGCCTCCAGTCTGTCAGGCATGCCGGGGGCTTAAGACCTCTGTTGCAGGCAGTTGACCGGGTGAAAAAGATTACTGATCTGCCGCTTTCTCTTTCAGCCTGGCTGAGTAGTGGGGAAGAAGCTGCAGCCATGTTTGACGCCGGGGTTGACCGGATCAGTATTGCTCTGGATGTTGCCAACCCTTCCAGGCACCATCAGATCAAGGGCAGCTCGCTTTCAAAACGCCTGGACCTCTTACTCGAGTGTGCGGAGAAGCTGCCCGGAAGAATGAGTACACATCTGATCTGTGGGCTCGGTGAAACCGAGGAAGAGATGTTGTCCCTGATAGCCAGGTTGATCGAGGCTGGTGTTACTGTTGCCCTCTTTGCCTTTTTCCCCCTGAGAGGCACGGTGCTGGCAAATCATGAACCACCTGATCCGGAAAGCTATCGCCGCATCCAGGCCGGGTATTACCTGCTGCACACAGGTGCTGCAGAGATTTCATCTTTTCAGTTTGCGGCGGGAGAGTTGATTTCTTTTGGTCTGAGCGAAAATGAATTGTTTAATTGTCTTGCAGATGGCAAAGCCTTTCAAACCAGCGGCTGTCCGGACTGCAACCGTCCCTTTTATAATGAACGTCCGGGAGGATTTATTTATAACTTTCCCCGCCCTCTGGAAGCAAGTGAACTGCAGACTGCCCTGAATTTGGTCAATACCGGTTGAGCCCCTTTATTGTTGAGGAAGAAGAAAAATGGGCCGAAGGAGGAATAATCAATGCGCTATCAGTGGCGGCTAATTATTGACCCGCCGCTATCCGGCAAAGTGAATATGGAAAGAGACCTCGAGATCATGGAAGAGGTTTCTTCGGGCGAATGCCCGCCGACTTTACGCCTTTACCGCTGGTCTCCTCCTGCAGTTAGTCTCGGTTATTTTCAGGACGAAAACGAGGTTGTTGAACTTTCTGCCTGCCGTGATGCCGGAATAGATGTAGTCCGCCGCCCAACCGGCGGCCGGGCCGTGCTGCATGATCATGAATTAACTTACAGCATTGTAGTGCCGGAGGCGCACCCTTTTATCAACAAGGGTGGTGTGATGGATGCCTACCGGAGTATCAGTCGGGGAATTGTTACTGCTTTTAACCTGCTTGGAATCGTTGCTTCCCTGACCTCGGAAGAAGGGTCCCGGGGAGGGCTTGCCCCTGGATCCTGCTTTGATATGCCTTCGGCTTACGAAGTTAAAATTCAGGATAAAAAAGTGGTGGGCAGCGCTCAACTGCGCCGCGACGGTATAGTACTGCAGCATGGTGCCATTCTTTTCAAACTGCCGCTTGATCTCTACAATAAAGTATTGAAAAAGGAATATACCGCCGGCAAAAAGGGAGTGCCGGTTAATCTTGCGACTAAGGCTGCCGGCTTGCATGATCTCGGCTACAACGTCAGCTATGAAAAAATGACCAGGGCCCTGGTGAAAGGTTTTTCCATGGTCATACCCGCGGTCTTCACCAGCCAGGACCGCCGTCTATAAACCCAAACCGTCCCCTTGGCACGGTTTTGCAGGGACTATTTTGAGGGAGTGTGAGATATGAGTGATAAGTATAAAGTAGTTATTATCGGTGGTGGACCGGGAGGTTATCTTGCCGCGCTTCGGGCAGGTTCCCTTGGTTTAAAAACTGCCTTGATTGAGATGGATACGCTCGGTGGGGTTTGTCTCAATCACGGCTGCATTCCGACCAAGGTGTTAACTCACGGAGCAGCCATGAACAGGCGCCTGCAAAGCGCTGATGAATTTGGTTTTATCTTCAAAGAACTTGTCTTTGACTATCCCCGCCTACAGGCTAAGAAAAAGGCTGTGGTCAGCGAACTGGTTGGCCATATTGCCGAGATGGTTAAAAGTAATAAGATCGATCTTTTTTACGGTCATGGTAAAGCGCTCAGTCCAGGTAAGGTCGCCGTGAAGCTGAACGACGGAGGTAAAGTCGAACTGGACACAGAGAATATTATTCTGGCTACCGGTAGCGACGAAATATATCCACCCACGCCTGGAATTGATTTGCCCGGCATTATAACTTCCAAGGAAGCCCTGGCTCTGGAAGAATTGCCGGAAACGATGGCCGTGATCGGCGGGGGCGTCATTGCCCTTGAGATGGCTTCAATCTTCATGGGTCTCGGTGTAAAAGTAACTATCGTTCACCGCAGCGAACGCCTCTTGAGGCGTATGGACCTGGAGATGGTTCGCCGACTGGCAACTTATCTGCGAAAGGCCGGTCTCGAGATTATGATGAATGCACCGATCAGGATGATCGAAAAAGAAGAGAAAGCTTACAAGTTAACTGTGGACACCCGTAAGGGAGAAGAAATTGTTAGGGCGGAAAGCCTGCTATTGGCTGTTGGGCGCAAACCGTCCTTTGGTGACCAGGATCTTGATGCTTTAGGAGTCGATTATGACAAGAGCGGGATTAAGGTTGACAGTAGAATGCAGACCAATATACCCGGTATTTATGCTGTTGGTGATGCCACCTATCCCAACTACTTTTTAGCACACACAGCCTATCACCAGGGCATAGTTGCTGTAGAAAACATTGCCGGCATGGATGCCAGTTTTGACGGATCTGCTGTCCCCAGCTGTTTATTTACCGATCCCGAGCTGTCCTGCGTTGGCCTTAGTGAAGAAGAGGCAAAAGAAAAGAACTTAGATAACCTGAAAACAGGTAAGTTTCCCTTTTCAGCCAATGGCAAAGCAGCGACCCAGGGCGAAAGTGAGGGGACAGTAAAAATAATTACCGCCGGTGAGGATGAAAAAATCATCGGCATGCATATATTGGGACCTCATGCCTCGGATTTGATCCAGGAAGGGACCCTGGCCCTGGCAAAAGGTTGCACTGCCTCTGAACTCGCCGACCTGATCCATCCTCATCCGACCCTATCGGAATCGGTATGGGAGTCAGCCATGGCCATCAATAAAACTGCACTGCACATAACCCGCCGATGAAGAGAGTCGGCTTGATAATTAACCCGATTGCCGGGATGGGCGGAAAGGTTGGCTTAAAGGGAACCGATGGCCCGGGTATTGTTGAACAAGCCATTGCCCTCGGGGCGAAGCCTGAGGCTGCTGCCAAGGCATCCCGGGCCCTGCGGGAGCTGATTCCTCTTGCTGATTCTCTTGAACTGCTCACTGTCCCTGGTGAAATGGGAGAGGATTTGGCCAGACAGAACGGTTTTAAAGTGCAGATGGTCGGCAAGGCTGCTCAAATGCCTGCCTTCTTACCGCAAGGGGAGGCTACACACAAGAATGATCATTCTGTTTTCCCGGGAAATACCGGCCCGGCCGATACCGAAGCGGCAGTTACAGCCATGGCTGCTGAAAAAATTGACCTGCTTCTATTTGCCGGTGGCGATGGAACGGCACGCAATATTTTCAATGTTCTCGGCGAAGATCATGACCTGCCTGTAATCGGGATACCGGCCGGAGTAAAAATACATTCCGCTGTTTATGCTGTCAACCCACGCAGCGCTGGTCAGCTAGCCCGCCAGTTTTTAGAGGAAGGAAGCCTGCCCCTGCGCAGAGCTGAAGTAATGGATATTGACGAAGATGCTTTCCGCGCCGGAAGGCTTACCGCCCGCCTCTACGGTTACCTTTTTGTTCCATGTTCCGGCGGCTTGATGCAGCATTTAAAAATTGGCGGTGCCGCCACCGAGGACTCACTGCTGGAAGCTATTGCCGAACAGATTGTCGAGCAGATGGTCCCCGATACTGTTTACATTATCGGTCCCGGATCTACCACCGGTCCGATCATGGCAAAACTTGGTTTGGCAAATACCCTGCTCGGAGTCGATATTGTCTTAAACGGCGAACTGCTTGCCGCCGATGCCCGCGAAGAGCAGATTCTAAACCTCATTGAAGGCAGGCCGGCAAAAATTATAGTGACCGTTATTGGCGGTCAGGGTTACATATTCGGCCGCGGCAACCAGCAGATCAGTGCAGCAGTCATAAAAAAAGTTGGTGTCGACAACATTATCGTCGTGGCAACCCGCGATAAAATACTTTCTCTGGAATATGGTCGCCTGCTGATTGATAGCGGTGATGATGAGCTAAATCAAAGTTTGAGCGGTTACATGAGAATCATTACCGGCTATAAGGAAGAGCTGATCTATCCCGTTTCTTCATGATGTTAGTTAAGCGGTCTCTGCCGGCGGAATTGCCCCGGCACCACCAATGCTCTGACTGCAACATCTTTCGGTATTCAAGCTATACTGCGTCTCTGCCCCTATGGCTGCCTTATCCAGCCGCCCAGGTCAAAATAACTGGAATCAACACTACGATAAAGGTCCGGCCCCTCGATATATTGAACAAACAACCAGTAATTAGCTTCAAGCTCGATTTCTACCGGTTCAACCAGGCGGTTGCCATCCCTGTCGATGAAACTGAGCAAACCATCTTCGATAACCGCCGCTGCCTGATGCTCAAAAGCAGTGGCGTAATCATACCTGGCTTCGATCACAATTTCTCCCCGGCCATCGACAAATCCGTAAAGACCTTCTTGTAACACCCGGGCCCGATCACTTTTCAAGTAGTGAACCTCATCAAATTTATCTGGTGGTATTATGTAGCTGCCGCTGTCAAGATTGTATAGACCGCAAGTTGTAAGATCTTTTTCTCTGGCGATCATCTGCACAATCCCGTCAAAGATCATCGGCTGGCCCCAGTCCATGACCTCTTCAAAAACAAATCCGGTCAGCATCTTGTTGTCATGGTGTACGGCCCATAGTCCGTCTTTGTTGAGCATGGCGTAACCGGGAGCAACATTCATTGCATCTGGATTGCAGGTTCCGGGTATTTCCGGGGTAATATAGTAGTCGAAAAGCGGTATTTCTTCGTTTGGCCTGCCATCGGCTCCTAAAAACCCATACATATCATTTATATCCACAATAAAACCGTCTTTGAAAGCGTAGATGTGATCGTAGGACTCGTCGAAAAAAGGCTCCCCCGTTTCAGTGAGATAGTTCCATGCAGTCCCCTCCACGGTTCTTTCGAGAACGGTAGCTACCAAACCCGGAGGCCTCTCACCATAAAGCAGGTAAAGCTGCGCGTA
>CAZVLE010000011.1:0-7451 GCA_964627855.1 uncultured Syntrophomonadaceae bacterium
TTCTCGCTTTAACTTTAGCAGTTTTTCTGCAGTGGTATTGCAGTGAGTAACAATACCCTGGCCATCAATGGCCATAGCCCCTTCATGAATGGTTTCCAAGATAGCGCTAAGTTCATTTGATAACCTGGTAAGTCGCTCCACAGCTTCGCTTTCGGACACTTTAGCAGCCAAAAAACGGCTTAAATGCTGTAAGAATGATAGAACTGCAGCCTTTTTTGCTAACAAATGTTTTTTTTGTTGATCAGTAAAGGCAACCAAACCGATTACGCCAATTACAGTGCTGTCCATAATAATCGGTGAACAAATCTCAGCTAACTCAGGAGTAGTGCCTTCCAGTGAAGAAGGATCGTACTCAGGATCACTGACAGGATCACTAACCACAAATGATTCACCGCTGCGTAAAGTCCTGGCATACAGATAATCGCTCTCCAGAAGGCCCAATTCCTCTTTTTGCCCGATCTTATGACTATAGCAACTACTTCCGGCCACTACAGTGAGCTCTTCATCAACAATTTCCACTTCGATAGACAGAGCTGCCGCAATTGCCTCTGCTAAATCCTGAACCATAGGTTGTATTCGCATTAATCCTGTCATAACAATCTCCTTCAAAAGCAGTGCCTGATGCACTTCTCTTTTTCCAGGACATAGCACCACCGCTTAGGCATCTCAAGCCTTGATCTCAAAAACGAGAAGTGTTTACTTGTAAATATAGCATATAGTTACCTTTTATCCAATAAAAATGATGTTAACAATATAAAATTTTCACCATAACTGGGTGGGTAAAATATTTGGCATTAATATTGCTATAATATAATCCATGAAAGCAGGTCTGGCAGTTTGTGCACTTTTATCTGCCAGTCAGGATCTTTGCGGAGGTTTGCCTGATGGCTTGTAATCCTGAAGAGGTAATTAAATATACCGAAAAAGCACTCGTTTTCTCTGCTAACTTAGATTTAAGTCCTCAGGACCGGGAATGGATTACTAGGGAAACACTAAGCGGTTTTCAGAACAACGTTGAGTCTGACTTCTTTTGCACCAATAAAAACCATATCTGCCTCAATGAAGCAGCTGTCGAGTGGAAAACCATTGATAATTGCTTTATCGATATTCAGGGACGTCGATATCTTGATTGCCTGGGAGTATACAATGCAAATAATGTAGGCCATCTTCACCCAAGGATTATAAATGCGGTAAAGAATCAGCTTGGACAGCAGGCTGTTTACAGTCATAAACTATTACCACCGCTTCAAGCTATGCTGGCCAGGATTATTGCCATGATCACACCCGGCAAACTGCAGTATTCTTTTTTTTGTGAAAGCAGTGAAGATGCCGTTGATGGAGCAATTGAACTGGCACGTCGTATTAACAATAAAAGGCTAATTATTAAGACGGGTAACAATGGTAGAAATGTGTCAATTCAACCCGAGCTGCAGAACGAACAGAAAAAAGGGCACCGTAGTTATTCATCAAGTTTTACTATAATTGAAGTTCCTTTGGGCGATTTAAATATTCTGAGAAAGGCTTTTAGTAACTGTAATGATACCGGCCAAACACCCGGAGCTTTTATTTTAGAGCCAATTTGTTATGAAGAAGGAATTATTGTTCCCTCACAAGAATACATAAACGAGGTATACGACCTCTGCGTTAAAAACGAGGCACTCTTTATCGTTGATGAAACAAAAACCGGCCTGGCCAGGACCGGCAAGCTATTTGCCATTGAACACTATAATGTAGAACCTGACATCCTCTGCCTCGGGAATACTCTTGGTGGAGGTATATTACCTATGGGGGCATTTGTTACTACAGCAGCTAGCTTTGAAAAGAGAAGAAAATACTCGACAGCTTATGCAAAGGCTTATCTAGGCACTCCATTATCCTGCGCTGCAGCGATAACCACTATACAGGTTATTTTTAATGAAGGTCTGGTGGAAAAAGCAGCGGAGAAAGGAGCCTATCTCTTACCCTACCTGGAAAAGATGGTAAGAAAATATCCAAACCTTAAAGAGGTCAGAGGAAAGGGGTTGTTAATCGGACTGGAGTTTGATGATGAAAAAACAGCGCTTAGTATGGCCGAAAATCTTTTTAACGATGGTATCTTAACGACGGTCTCCTTAAAAAAGCAATCAACGTTGCACATCGAGCCTACCCTGAACATAAAACTGGAAGAAATTGACTTCCTTTTGGAAACACTGGAAAGGCTCATCAAAACAATATAAATATAAATTATTTGAAAGGGGTGGATATTAATTGAAAGCACTGCTTTTTCATGCAGAAAAGTGTATCGGCTGCAAGCTCTGTCATCTTGCCTGCAGCGCCCAGAATGAAGGGGTCTTTAACCCGCGCCTGGCCAGGCTAAAAATAACATCACGTTATGACCGCAATGGCCTCATAGCAAAAGGCCAAACCTGTGATTTATGCCTGGCCTGTGTAGAATCATGCCCTGTCGAAGCTATAATCGAAAAGAACGGGCGTCTTTCCTTCAACGAAGACCTCTGTACTGACTGTGGCCTTTGTGTTGACATTTGCCATACCCAGGTGATTGTCAGGAAAGAAAAAGGCATCGGTGTCTGCGTTCAATGCCGCAGTTGTGCCAACTGGTGTCCGACAGATGCACTTACCTTTGAGGAGGTGAAAAAATAATGTCTTACACCGGAAAAGTATTGAGAGTTAACCTCTCTACCGGCAAAGCAACAATTGAGCCTTTAAATGAAGAATGGGCCCGTGATTACCTGGGTGGTAAAGGCTTAAGCATAAAATATCTCTATGAAGAGCTTGAGCCGGGCATTGATCCTCTTTCTGATCAGAACAAGCTCATTCTAATGACCGGTCCGTTAACAGGTACCATTGTACCGAACAGCGGAAAACTGGCTGTTGCAGCTAAATCTCCGGCCACGGGCACTATCCTTGACTGCTCTATTGGTGGCCACTTCGCACCGGAATTAAAGTATGCCGGATATGATGCCGTTATTATCGAGGGTAAAGCAAAAATGCCTGTATACCTCTTTATCAATGATGATCAAGTTGAACTGCGCAGTGCGGCTGCGCTCTGGGGTAAGGGCGCCCATGAAACTGAACATGTAATTGCTGAAACTCTTGGCGATGTGATTACCCTGGCCATAGGACAGGCCGGAGAGAACCTCGTTCCCATGGCCTGCATCAGCTCTGAGCTATATAGACAGGCAGGCCGCGGCGGTATCGGCGCAGTAATGGGCAGTAAAAACCTGAAAGCAATATCTGTAAGAGGAAGCGGCGGCGTTAAGGTTAATGATATACGCAAGTATTCAGCTGCATTAAACAAAATCAGGCGTGAAGATACGATGAGCGATGACAATATGTGGGCTTATAGTGACGGCACACCGATGATTGTCGAGCTAAGCCAGACTGCAGGAATTCTTCCTACTCGCAATTTCCAGGAAGGAACATTCGATGAACACAACAAGGTTGATTCAGAGGCGATTAAAGAAGCTTTGAAAGCGAAAAAAGCTTGCTTCGCCTGCCCCCTGGCCTGTGGCAACTATGTGGAAAAAGGCACGACCAGGGTTGAAGGTCCTGAATATGAAACGCTGGCTCTTTGCAGCTCCAACTGTGGCATAGGTGATCTTGAGGCAGTGATCGAGTTCAACCGCCTTTGTGATGATTACTGTCTCGATTCAATTTCAGCCGGTAATGCTACTGCCTTTGCGATGGAATTAACTGAAAAAGGCATTTATGATTTTGGCATCCGCTTCGGCGAAGTTGATAGATACCTTGAAATGCCCGGGCTAATAGCCAACAAGAAAGGTGTGGGAGCTGAACTGGCCAAGGGCGTTAGGGCAATGTCTGATAAATTTGGCGGAAAAGATTTTGCCATGCATGTTAAGGGTTTGGAGATCCCTGGCTATGAACCGCGCGGCTCATGGTCAATGGGCCTGGCTTACGGTACTGCAGACCGCGGTGCCTGTCATTTACGGGCCTGGCCTGCGGCTGTCGAAGCTTTTGGAGACATTGATCCTTTTACCAGCGAAGGTAAAGGTAAGCTGGTTAAAGAGATGCAGGATGACAACTCTGTTAAGTTTTCGGCAATATTTTGCGACTTCTGGGCATTGAGCACTGAACGCATGGCTGAAGTTTTAAGCCTGTCTCTCGATCGTGAGATTACCGCAGATGAATTGACTGTAATTGGCGAAAGGGTCTATAACCTGGCCCGTCTGTTCAATGAAAGAGAAGGATTTGATCGTAAAGATGACTACCTTCCGGAAAGAATCTATAAAGAAAAACTGACCACCGGCTTTACAAAAGACAGGCTTCTGCCGCGTGAAGAGTACGATAAAATGCTTGCTGATTATTACCAACTGCGCGGCTGGGATGAAAATGGTAAAATAACAGAGGCAAGAAAAAAAGAACTTAAGCTTTAGATTTACTGGTTGGATTTAGACAGGAGGCGGGAATGATAAAAGTTACAATGCGCTTAAAAGGACCGCTTAAAAAATACGGTCCGGGCTCAGAGCAGTTCGAGCATAAAAATGAAAGTAAACAGTGCACGGTTTATGATATCTTGCAAAACCTGGACATTCCCACCTCCTCGATTTCTTTTGTCCAGATCGACGACCGTAAAGTTGATCATCATACCAGGCTCAAAGGAGGTGAAGTGGTCACAGTCTACCCCCGGGTAGCCGGAGGCTAAGAACAACCTTCGTTAGCATCCATTTTAATAACGGAAGGAATGATAAGTAAGATGGAAGACAGCATTCTGACAGTATTTTCTACGGCACCCTGGATCTTGCTATTTTTAGGCATCTACATGGTTGTGATCATTGCCCTTGGGGTGTTTTACAGCCGCCGCGTTCACGAATGCGACGACCTGGTAGTCTGCGGACGCCAGATGAGCTTTATCTTCATGGTACCTTCAATTATCGCCACCTGGATCTGCGCCGGAGCGATGATGGGCGCCGCCGGTTATGCGCTGCTTTACGGTATGCAGGGGATTATCTTCGATCCCTGGGCTCCGGCACTCTGCATGGTCATTATTGGTATCTTCTTTGCCTACCGGATGCGCAAAGCTAAGTATACCACGGTTACCGACTTCTTCAACCACCGCTACGGTTACTTAAGCGGTATGCTTTACACCATTATCCAGATTCTATCGGCAATCGCCTGGCTTGGCGGTCAGCTGGTAGCGTTAGGTATTATCGTCTATCTGACCACAGGCTTCAGTATGAGCACCGCTGTAATCATCGCTACTCTAGTGATTATCATTGTCACCGCTTTCGGCGGCCTGTGGGCCCTTTCCCGGATCGACATGATCGGTTTCATCCTGATCATCGTCGGCCTGGTGATCCTCTTGCCGGCCGCTCTGGGGCAGGTAGGCGGATTAAGCGGTCTGATTGAAAACGGGGTTAACTGGGCGGAGCTGCCCACCTGGTCGATGAAAATCGAAAGCGAAGCTGACGGAGGCTACCTTGGTTACGTTGGCCTGCTGGCCGTGCTGCTTTACATTTCAGCCTGGGCAACCCTGTCTTTAGGTGATGTGCCGAGCCAGGTTTTAATGCAGCGCGCCCTTGCAGCTAAAGATGAAAAAACTGCCGTAGCCGGCTTTTTAACCAGTGGTGTGCTCTACCTGACTATCGGCATGATTCCTGTCCTGATTGGGATTGCCGTATTTACCGGCGGCTTCATGGACACCGTGGTCGATATAGAATCGCAGGCAGAAAACGTATTGCCCTGGGCCGCCTACAACTTCCTGCCGCCCTGGGCCAGCATCCTCTTTATCGTTTCCCTGGCGGCAGCAATCGTCAGCACCTCAGGCGACAATGTGCTGATTGTCTCCACATTGGTCGGCCACAACATTTACCGCAATATTAAGCCGCAGGCCGATAATGTAGAAATTCTCAAGGTGATCAGGATCTGTATTCCGATCACAGCCCTGCTAGCTATGTCGATTGCCCTCTATTTTGAAACAGTCTATAAACTGATTGTTTTATCAGGCGGCATCCAGTTGGCTACCATTGGGTCCGCCTATATACTTGGGTTCTTCTGGAAAAAAGCCAACGCCTATGGAGCAGTCAGTTCCTTCATCACCGGCCTTGTTTCCTGGGCCCTCCTATTCTGGTTCTGGGCCATGCCGGCAACTGACTTTTTCGAGGAAGATGCTATCTTTATCGCCATGGTTCCGGCGGCAGTAATCAGCCTGTTGACTTTAATATTTGTCTCACTGGCTACCCAGAAGTCAGACCCACCTGAACCGATGAGTACTCTCGACGGTGAAGATATGAGCAAAATGCCTAAATTCTTCTGGTCTAAAGGTGCATACGACGAATAATAAACATCTAATCTAAAGCATATCAATTGATTCAAAAAGCCAGGATCTTGAAATAAGATATCCTGGCTTTTTGATTAACATAATCTAAGATTTCTATCTAAGCATTTTCATTCAGCTTACTGCTTTGAATACAGTTCCATCGGTTTATTACAGCAAACAAGGGTTCCAACGCCTTCTTCAACCACTTTTACCACGTTAGAACACACCTGACATTTATAAACCTGTTCTTTTTTCGTCGCCATCATTTAACCTCCGGCATCAATTGATATTTTACTATTAATTATCTAATGTTCTTAGCAGCTGCACCCACCGCATTGATCGCCTGCAGCAGGATCTGTAACCGCAAAACCACCCCGTGGACCATCATGATAATCAATCGACTTTCCTTCCAGGAAATTTGCTATTCCCTTGTCAAAAACCAGCTTTACATCGCCGGATTCTTCGATGATATCTTTTTCTTCCTGAACCGACTCTTCCAGAGTCAGACCATACCTGGGGCCACCTCAGCCGACTCCGCTGACATAAATGCGGATATAAGCTTCTTGCTTATTCTCCTCATTCAAAAATTTGATAAATTGATCTTTTGCTGCATCTGTAATCTTTAACATTTACAGACCTCCTTCAAATCATTTAATTAATTAAAGAGGACCCTGACGATATTTGCCGCTTCTTTGCTCGCGATGCTGTAATAAACCTCTGTTCCTTTTCGTTCCCCGATTATAATACCCAAATCTCTTAACCTGCCAAGATGTTGAGAAACGGTAGACTGTGATAGTTGCAGACAATTTTGCATCGAAGAAACATTGCATGAACCTCGCTGCATCAACTCCCTGACGATGCAGAGACGGACAGGGTTGGAAAGGGCTTTTAATAAAGCAGCTTTTTCCCTGATTAAAACCATTTCATTTGCAATATCCATACAGGATTCTCCTCCTTCAATATTATTATATCATAATATTAAGTTTTTGCAAGGCTAATCCCTAAGGCTAAATTCCCAGGCACAATAACTGTCTTCAGGATGTTTGTCTGGAGGACAGTAAAGGCACTTTGTGTGTATGCGTGGATCAATAGTAAGGGCAAAGCCACTATATTCTACGAGGCCAACCGGGCGGCAGGGAAAAGCGGGTAATTTTTTTCGCCGGCGCGCCGACTG
>CAZVLE010000012.1:0-4919 GCA_964627855.1 uncultured Syntrophomonadaceae bacterium
TCATGATCGTCACCGGAGAGCTATCAGCGGTTCCATCGATGCTTCTGCTTACCTTAATCGCGGTGGGAATTTTAGCACTGCTGATGTTCCTGGTGATGCTGCTTTACTTCGGCAACCGGATCAGGGTACGTTTTACGCTTGATCAGGAAGGTGCCGTCATCGAAAACATCGACATCCGTGCAAAAATTGTCAACCGGGCTGCTGCTATCTTCGGAACCCTCGGCCTTAAGCCGGGCACCGCCGGGGCCGGTGTCTTAGCTATAGCAAGGGAAACAGAGCAAACCCACTGGAGCTTCCTGGCTAAGGCCGAATACAGCCCCAGGCACTGCACCATTACCCTGCGCAACAGCTGGCGGCCGGTGCAGATTCTAATCTGTAACCCCGGCAATTATGAACCTGTTGCCGCCTACGTGGCGAAGCAGATCGCAGAAAAAGGCTCTGCTTCGGCGGCGGATGAACCGGTTAAAAGCCCCTTGCCCCGGCTGTTTTTAAGGACCATAATCGTAATCCTGGCGATTGTTCCGGTCTTTACCTTGCCTTATCCTTTTGAACTAGATCTATTCATTCCACTAATGCTGATGCTCATGGCCCTGGCCACCATCTGGCTGGCCCCCTTACTGGGCTGGGTGGTGATTGCCTTGTCTTCTATCCTGATCGTTCAGATTGTATTAAGCGGTTTCGGCACGATGGATAGCATTTTCAATCCCGGCCTTACCTACAGGCATTTTGAGCTGGTCGATGGCGTGGAATGGCTTCAGATTATTCTGGTCTTTGCCGGGCTCTCCTACCTGATCATCATGTCGTGGCGGTATGTCAGGGGCAAAGACCATGCAGCAATTCATAGGAGTTGAGTTTTTGTAACAGGTTTCTGTTCCCATTTCAGTCAGGCAAATTATTTGAGAGGTGGAACGTGATGTCTAAACGGCAAATTATTTATAGATTTTTATCGAGATTAACCTTTTATTTAATTCTTACTGCTTTTATAGTAGGATGTTCACCTGATGTTGAAATTAGGATATTATCATGTGAAGATCGCGAGCGACGTGAGGATGATGAATTTAAGTGGAACAAAGCGTTGACTGAACATATTGAAAAACAAAAAATGAAAAAACTTTTCCCTAACCTTGCGCCCCAACCCTCTGGACCTGAAGAAGCAGCCCACTATGAAGATGAACCAGAACAAACTGCTGTTAGCACTGAAAAAAAACATCTCAATATTGCCGGCAGGTGGGTAGGGACATATACTATCACAGATCATACCGGGCCGGATTACGGTGGTGTAACCTATGAATACGGTACTAACGAAGAATTAGTTTTTTCTGTTAACCAGGCAGCAAATTCTGACCAGGCAACAGTAACCGCTTATGGCACCGAATGTGCAACGACCTTTAACAGCGAAAGCCGGAAACTTGAATTCACCTATAAGTCTAATTTTCAAGGTTCTTTAATTATTGCCGTTTTTAGAGGCACTGTATCCTCTGACCTGAGTACGATCGAAGGTACTTTTGTGCAAACCTGGCCTGACGGCACTAAATTTAGTGGAACCTGGCGAGTTAGAAGGTAAACACCTTTCCCGCACAATTGCTTAAGATTTTATAACCAATTGGTAATAAACATTTTAATTATTTCTTTAATAATTTTCAGCCGAAGGAGTACTCAACATGAACAAGGAGTGGTTTCTCTACCAGGATAACGAACAAAAAGGTCCTTTTACAGATAAAGACTTCAAAAAAATGGCATCAAAGCGCGAAATAAAGCCGGACAGCCTGGTCTGGTCAGAGGGAATGACAGAATGGAGCCCTGCCGAAGCAGTGGAAAGGCTGCTTCCAAAGAGCTCTACCACCCCGCCGCCTATTCCGAAAATCCCGCCTATCTCAAACTTTAAGCATACACCACCTATCCTGCCTATTCCGCCTGTTTCTGCCACCGAAGCAAATAATGGAAAACAGGCGCAACCTATTAATCCTTGTGCAGAAAAAATACAGCAACCCTTAACTGTAGCTGAAGAACCGGCAGCTCAAACCGGTCCCAAAAAGAAGCAGCGCTTAATGAAGATAGCCATCATAATCCTGGTTGTTTTAACCCTCATTGCGGCAGGAGCCATCAGCGTTTCTAAGTATTTTGAGCTGGACAGAAAAATAGCCTGGGCGGAGGGCACCTATACCGGTCAGGTCAGGCTTAATATGCCCCAGGGAGTAGGAACCTGGGAGCATCCCGACGGCACTGTTTATGAAGGAGAGTGGCAAACCGGACTACCCCACGGGCAGGGCCGGTTGGTAACTGCGGATGGAGCAACCTATAACGGCGCTTTTGAAAATGGTCTGTATAGCGGCCAGGGAACATTAAACTGGCAGAGCGGGGCCAGCTACGAGGGTGATTTCAAAGAAGGCCTATTTTCCGGCCAGGGAACATACACCTGGCCTGACGGCGATAAATACAGCGGGCAGTTTGAGAACAATATGGCCAATGGCCGGGGAGTTTATCATTTTGCAGACGGCAGAACATATGAAGGTGCATTTAGAAATGACGATTTTTATGGAAGAGGTATATTAACGCGTTTGGACGGCAGTCAATTGAAAGTTACATTTTTGGAAAACCACTTAATTCAGCTGGACTATCCTGAAGAAGGCGTTAAATATTATGGCGAACATATAAATTTAATTCCAAACGGCTCAGGTAATGCTGTTTTCACCAATGGCGACGAATATCTCGGCGAATTCTTAGATGGCAGGTTTCATGGCAGAGGTGCGTTCATTTATGCAGACGGTGAAATGTACGATGGAGAATTTGCATTCGGCAGTAGAAATGGAGTCGGCACCTACTTTTACAATAACAAATCAATGTATACCGGAGGCTTTAAAGACGACCTTTTCCATGGCGAGGGCACCTATATTGACCCCAATGGACGAAAAACAATCGGCCGATGGGAAAACGATCGATACATCGGCAGATAGCTAATGCTGTTGCAGTTCAATATCTATTAAAGATTTATGCACTCCTTAACAACAGCCCTTTATCGTAGATCATCGAGAGTTATTTTCCAGTAATAACCATCTTCAGTAATTACTACATCTTTACGGAAATACATAACTCCGTTTTCATCCTCTGCCTGGAAATCGTAGAGTTCATCGGCTTCCACGATAAATTGTACAAATTCTCCAGGTAATAAGACACTGTTGTCGATACGATTTATCGCAATATTGGCATAAATCGGGTCGCATAATACAACATATATAGCGTAGTTTCCTAAACCATTTCTTACTATCACTTTTGCGCTACCTGTTTCCTGAGAAGTTCCGCTGCCTCCAAGCCCGGGCCCGGTGTAATTGCTGTTTGGCAATAAGCTGATTGAGGCGGTATATTTTTGATCACCTGAAAGCAGGTAGCCTTCAGCCTGCTCGGGTAGGAGATCAATGAAAGAAGATATTGCCTGGAAGTAATCAATAGCGGCTTCCTGAAAGAGTTCGTGAGATTCCCGGAATTCTGAGGGAGCGCTGGAACTCAAAATGTCATTGCAGATAACCATAATTGCTGACATGGAAGCTTGTAAGTCGGCTTCCCATTCATTGGTGTAAAGCGGGTTTTTCATAAGTTCCCCGAAAAGGATAAATGCGCTGGTCAGGTTGGTATGGGTTTCGGAGCGGTAGCTTAAATAGCTTTCTCCGTCATCTGTGGTTTGATCAGGTAGCATTGATAGTGGTTCTTTTACGCCAGAATAGTTAGAATAGAACATCGTTCCTGCTGCAATAAGAGATAAAATAACTATAGCTATGACGGCAATCTTCATTAAACCCTGCTTTTTATTTGGACTGTTGTTGGCTGTCGGACCTCTATCTGCAGTTGAGGGTGGTATTATTTCTGCAGAAGGATTAACTGGTTGCGCCTGTTTTTCATTGTTTGTATCGGCGCCAGGAGTGGGCGGGTTTTTCGGAATAGGCGGGAGTTGCTTGGAGATTAAATTATCGGGAAGAGGCGGCGGGGTGGAGGAGCTCTTTGGCAGCAGCCCTTCCACCGCTTCAGCAGCAATCCATTCTGCCATGCCCTCTGACCAAACCAGGCTGTCCGGCTTTATCTCGCCGTTCAAAGTCATCTTTTTGAAGTCGCTATCAGAGAAGGGGCCTTTCTGTTCGTTACCCTGGTAGAGAAACCATTCTTTGCTCATATCTTTTGCTCCTTTGGCTAATAGGGATGCAATATTTATTCTTTCAAACAGCCAGGCTTAAATCGCATACATCTCCGTAACAATCATTTTGAATCTATCAAAAAAATCTTAATATCCTTTGTCAAAATCCTGGTTCGCCATATGGCAATCCATAGGAGCATTTTGAGGATCTGTATAATACATACATGGATCCTGACCACAATAAGGGCAAACATTACCTTGTTGCGGCGGATCTGGCTGTGGTTGCGGTTGTGGTTGTGATTGTGATTGCGGCTGGCTCGCTGTTTCAATTTCTGTTCCCGGAGTTTGATCGCTTGGCTTGGAGGGACCGTAATTATTGCCTGTAGCTGCCCAGCTGCCATCATTTTGCTTGATATATTCGTCTCCACGGTCGTCGAGAATCCGGTCACCTGAGCCGTAAATATCCCCATATGGCTTTTTCTCGCTCCATAAACCAGGCAAATCAGGGTTAGGCCCTTTCATGATTTGACTTATAGCCTCGGTTAGTTCCGATTTATTTTGTTCATAAACCTCTTTTGCCCACTCGTACATTGGGCCCATCGAGCTGAAATCAACATTTGTCAGGTCAGTTTCTGTTTCCGTCTCGGCTGCCCTTAGATCCCACCAAATATTCGGGCCGAATTCACCTTCCAACCGACCGATGGCCCGGGCTAAATCTATACGATCGTTGGCATCATAAATTTTTTCCCACCAGTACTTGCGCTCCCAACCATCTGGCAGAGTCATAAAATCCACA
>CAZVLE010000013.1:0-3307 GCA_964627855.1 uncultured Syntrophomonadaceae bacterium
TACCGGTTCTTTTTCGGCAAAAGAAAGGCCGATGAGCAAATTGTCCCTGAGTGTACCCGGAAAGATAACCGGTACCTGGGGCAGCAAGATTACCTCTCGTCTATGCATGACAGCATTAAGGCTTTTGAGTTCATTTTCCATGTAGCTAATTGTCCCCTGGCTATAATCGATCATGTGGTTAAGAAGCTTAAGCAGGGTAGTTTTGCCACTGCCGCTTTCACCAACAATACAGGTAGTTTGCCCCTTTTCGATCGAAAGCTCCTCGATGTTTAAAATATTTTTGTAACGCACATTATTTAACTTAAACACAGCTTCCACCTCGCGATTAGTGACCTGATTTGCCTGTCTACACAGTGTATCAAGTTATCCAGTTATTCGTTCATTGTCAAAACCCTGAAAGCGACTCATTTACCGGTTTACCGTTAATTGTGCCGGTAACTGTAATCCGCCCAATAGCTTCACGTTTGAATATTAGCATTCCCTCAAAGACACCATTTACCTCAACTTCCAAGGTAAATATTCCAGTGTCATAATCGTAATCACCAACACCGGTCATCACAAGACCTTCGCTAAAAGAACATTCATCGAGAATAAAGGTTTCGCCCTGGTCAGAAGGGGCAAATGTCAGGGTTCCGCCATAGGAACAGCCGCTCGAAACAGGCGTAACAAAATCCCAGTAGTAGTATTCCGGCAGATAATATATTTCATCGTCTGCGGAAACCAGGGTCTCCAGAATGCTATCAAAAGCTGAGGCATGGCGAGGGGCCAGGGGAATAAAATCCTCAATAATGCTGCCCTGACAAATGATCTGGCGTGTTTCGGGCATTACATCATCGACAAGGAAAGCGGTTACCAGATCGTCTATGCAGGAATTACCCCTCCCGAAAATAACATGCGGTCCACCTTCCTGGGTAATCAGGTAACCATCGGAGAGGTTTTGGAAAACCGAAAGCGCATTAGAGTATGGTGTAGCAGGGTCAGCTGTTGAACCCAGGACAAAAGTAGGTATGTTTTCAGCCGCCAGCGGCGCAGGCCTGACATCGGTTTCCAGGGCTCCCGGCCAGAAGACCACCGGCAGGTCTCCGTAAAACCAGCTGGCCATGTAGGGTAGCTCGGCTTCGACCGGTATGCCGGCTTGCAGGTAGGCATCAGCGCGTTCTGTAGGGGTTCCTTCGAAGTAAGAATAATCCTGTGCCTGCACTGAATAATAGATGGCATCGGAGTAGGAGGGATCGTATGTTGCCTCTAAAGTTACCGGATCGACAGACAGTGCGCTGTAGAGATGCCTGGCCAGCATCACCAAGTCGTTGTCACGGGAGTAGTAGGCAAGAGCCCGCAGAAAAAGCATCCTGGAATCTTCACCATAAAGGCTGTTGCCGGCAACTGTTTCCAGATCATTAAATGTAAAATGGCGGGTATCTGAGGCGCCGTGGGGAAGGGGGAAATTAAAAGCAATTGGCTCTTCTTTCAGTCTCCCGGCCAACCTGGCGTATACCGCCAAAGCATCTTCACCCATGTCAGCAGCGCAATCCTCATCTCTGTTTCCGGCTTCAAGCGTTGCCACAAGCACTTCATAAGAAACCCTAGCTCTCTCTTCAAAGTATTCGATGCCGCTATGGGTTAGATCCACTGGCCCGTCGAGAATCATGCCGGCCAGGCGATCAGGATAGCGGGCAGCATATGTCTGGGCAAATTGGGTTCCATAGCTTTCCCCGATGATCCAAAATTTCTCTTCGTTCATCATGCTGCGAAATACTTCGAGATCTTCCACAGCCTGGGCTGTTCCCAGGTAAGAAAGGATGGCCGGTTCTCCCATTTCTTCAAAACAGGCTTGTGCAAATAGTTCAGTATCCTGAAGCATTTTATTTTCGTTTCCGGGAGCCGAGGTATCCCACTCATTCAGGTTCAGATAATAGGTAGCCGTGGCAAAAGGACACTGAAGGTCTCCGGAAAGACCAATGCCACGCTGGTCGAAAAAGACCAGGTCAAAGTTCTCTGGGATTGTGGAGTCGTAATAAGGGACATAGCTGTCGGCCACGTAGAGACCGGAACTACCCGGGCCACCGGTAGCAATAACAAGCATGCCCTTTCGAACACCGGAAGCAGGAAGCACCCCGAAAACCACTGTGGTCATGCTTCCATTATCAGGGTTATTGTGGTCAAGCGGCACCATGATATCGACATATATAAAATCGCTATCCGGAAGGTAATAACCACCCATTGATTTAAGGAACGCCGCCGTTTCACTTTCCGCAGTAGCTTTAGATGAATCAGGCCGCAAACTGAAGAGCTCAGACAATTGACAACCGGTTAGCAGAAACAATCCTAACAGCAGAAGAGCGATAAAGCGCTTCATATTGTAACCTCTCCTATGCTTCATTTTTAATAAAATACATGGGGTCAGGTCTTGAAATATAAGATAAGAACTGCCAAGCTTCGCTTGATGTACTAAAGCCCTGAAACCAGGGGAGCATGGGGAAAAAAGGCGGTCAGTATTAAGCTTAAACCGAATAAAGCCCCCAACACCTGGTGAAATCGAATACGGGTGGCAAAGGTGACCAGGAAAGCCATGAGGCCCAGGCAGACAAAGACAAGGTTCATCAGCCAGGCGTGAGGAAAGCCCTGTGCGCCTAAATGACTGGTGGTATTGCTCGGGAGCGAGTAGCCTTCAAAGCTGAAAAAGGCCAGACCAGTGGATACAAGCAGAAAGAAAGTATAGGAAAAATCGGCGAGTCTGGCGGTTGTTTTAGGACCCACGACGATACCTCCGTGATTTTTTCATTATAGCGTATTTTAGTATATTCCGGCTTGATCCCTCGGCCACAAAGAACAAACAAATGATCCCACCAAAAACAACTTTGACATCATCATTTTTATTACTTAGGCTGTTCGCTCATTTCTGGAGCTGATAATGTAATTTGCATTGCCACTCTGTCTTTTAGCCCAAGTTCCGCTTCCCGGTCTAAAGCAGCAACAAGATCAGCAGTTAATTCAGACCCGTGCAAACGCCGGAAACCCATTCTTTCATAAAATGGTGCATTCCATGGAACATTACTAAATGTGGTGAGCGTCAGGTGATTAAAACCCTCTTCGCGAGCCCAATTTATAACAGTTTGCACCAATTTTCTGCCAAGGCCTTTGCGTTGATGTTCAGGATCTACATCAAGTTCTGCCATCATCACCGACTTGCCTTTTACCAGGGCCATCACAAAACCAACGGGTTGATTATCCAAAGTAACCGCTGCCCATAGTTGGTTTTTAGCCTGTGCATTTTCAAACTCTTCCAATGTAAGAACGTAGTTCTTAA
>CAZVLE010000014.1:0-14230 GCA_964627855.1 uncultured Syntrophomonadaceae bacterium
GTTTCTTGCCGACAGTTTCATTTTTTCACCTCCCTATTTATGGATTTGAACTCATAACAAAAAATCGCAATTTTCCGTTGGAAAATGCGATCATCGTTCACTTACCTGATCCTTCTTTCCGCAACGGGAGGCGCGGCCGTTTCCAGCCGAACCCTATCGTCCACCTTTCATAGCATTAAGCCTGCCTTAGATACAGTGGATCGAAGGTGATACTATGTGATTGATTTCAATGTACATTTTATAACAAAGAGCTGCTTTGGTCAAGAAAAAATTCGCCAGGTTCAATAATGCCCCTTAAATTAGATGGTTCTGAATACATCTTCAATCCAACCGGCTCTTATGCGATAACCTCTTCGTTTATTTATGCGTGACAGCTCACTAGAAAGACAGTCGATGACCTTACCCTGATCAAGGTCTAATTTACAAGATAGAAACTCCATCATATTTTTTGTAAAAGCCTTTTTCCAGGGCGTATATGGCGGTGAGTAGGTAATGGTAAAGGCACAGAGTCTCCCGACATCTTCTTCGCGATAACCATCTCTGCAATCTTCAAAATCAACCCCATAAAGTTTGTCGCGGATTATAAAGTTCCGGAGATTGATATTGCCAAGCACAACCCTGCGACCCAGGTTGTTTTCGGTAACGGAATAAAAGCTCTTTAACCATTCTGCTAACTGTTTAACTGTTTGCATGGCTGGTTCAATATGCGGTTCCTTGTATTGAAAATGTATTTTTTCCTGCCATGAAATATATTCAAGGATGGTTGGTCCGCTGACATATTCCATCAATATGCCATTACCGATCACTTTAACCAGGGCTGGTGCTAAAACCGGACTATTTTTAAAAAGAAAAAGCATTTCTACTTCCCTGGCCAGCCTTGTTCTGTGATTGTGTATTTTGTAAACAAGCTGTTTCTTATTGCCGGTAAAGTCGGTAAAGTTTAGCAGGTATAACTGATTTCTTTTGCTTGTAAATCTTCCAATCACTTGACAGTCAATAAAGCCATTTCCCTTCAGTAATTCCTGGCTGAACAAAGCTATCGCCTCCAAGATTTAATTATATAACCGATAAAAAAACGCATTTACCCATAGGGAAATGCGATCAGCCTTACGTTGTTTCTGATCCTTCTTTCCGCAACGGGAGGCGCGGCCGTTTCCAGCCGAACCCTGACGTCCATTTTCCATAGCGAGCATTAGCCAACCTCAGGAACAATGGATCGAAGGTCTTACTTATTTAATTGTTCATAATGCAAATAGTATAGCAACCTGCGTTTTAGGTCAAGGCCTGCTCAGGTTGGGTTTGATAATGCCGTTGCAGCAGCAAAGTGGGTGGGGCGCGAGTACTGATTTGTAGAATACGAAAAGCAACTTACGATAACAGCCCTATTATGTGAGAAACGGTTTATGCGCCGCTGTATTTATTGGCGCAGGGCGATTTTAGTATACACTGCATTGGACATTATGTTTATAACAGCCACAACCAAAAGACAATCTTTATAAGCAGGCCCCTACCGCGGGCAAAGATTTTCGCTTACCTGGTAATTCATGGGTTTATTCAACAGGCCTCATGATGTGACTAAATAAAGAAGTTAAATCATGGATTCACTGTGATGAAAAATTTTGGGAATTCTATATGCCTACCTAAAGGGCACACAAAATAATCCGCCCACAGTGTTGAAAATTCGAGTTACAATCTTGCTTTTGTCGGGTATGAAAGGAAGATAAAAAAATGCAAGTCAAGTCAAAGGTTGATCTGTGGGTTGGTATTATTATTTGGGTCGGAATTTTTATCATGGCAGGCACAATAACTTTACTGCAGGATCAGACAACTTGTTTTTAGTTGCGGTCATAACAACACAATACGAATCTAGGGACCTGCGAAATATGTTTTAAAACTAATAACAGAAGAGGAACCGCTTTTCGAAAGGGTTCCTCTTCTAGATTCTGCTAGACCGGGTCCCCGGTTTACTTGGAAAGACGGGCTAAAGATTTTTCCAGCGCCGCCAGGACCGTATCAATTTGCTCGTAAGAGATGACCGCAGGCGGTTCGATACGAATTACCCTGGCATTATTAAGGGTGCCGCCGACAAGAACCCTTTGATCGAATAGGTCTTTGGCCAGTTCAAAACCGGCTTCATCTGTCGGAAACTCCATCCCAATCAGCAGTCCCTTGCCTCGCACCGCTTTCAGGACAGAATACTTTTCCGTAAAAGCATTTAACTTGTCAAGGATGTAGTTACCCTTTTCTTCGGCCATTTTCGGGATATCCCATTCAACTGTATACCTGATGGCGGCAATTGCTGCTGAACAGCTGAGCGGGTTTCCGCCAAATGTTGGAGAGCCGAGTATCCAGGGATTGTCAAGCATATTCTGCCACAGAGGCGGTCTTGCGGCGATGCCGGTTATAGGCATTACTCCTCCACCGAATGCTTTACCCATAATCAGAATGTCAGGAACTACGTTAACATCTTCTACGGCCCACATTTTCCCGGTCCGTCCCATCCCGGTTTGGATTTCATCTGTTATCAGATAAACACCATATTGATCACAGATTTCACGCAGTCTGGGTAGATAATCGGCCGGAGGCACAATTATACCGGCCTCACCCTGGATCGGCTCAACAATAACCCCTGCCACAGTTTCACCGACTGCAATCAGGTTTGAGATCGCTTTTTCCATAGCATCTGCGTTGCCGTACTCCACGTGTTGGAAGCCCGGAATGAGGGGGATATAAGGCTGGCGGTAAACTCCTTTTCCTGTAGCCGAAACTGCGCCCATCGATTTGCCGTGGAAGGCGTTGACCGTTGATATAAACCAGGTTTTGCCCGAGGCGAGGCGCGCTAATTTTAAAGCCATTTCCACTGCCTCTGCACCGCCGTTGCAGATAAACGAATACTGCAAATCACCGGGGGTAATCATGGCGACAAGTTTAGAGAGATAGCCGCGCAATGGTTCGACCAGTTCCTGGCTGTGCAAGGCATAGCGGTTTAATTGAGCCTGAACTACCTCGACAACCTTTGGATTGCGGTGGCCGAGCATGTAGATACCGAAACCACCCAGACAATCAATAAACTCGACTCCGTGGGTGTCACGAAAAACAGCGCCTTCATCTTCCCATTCGACAAAAGAGTAATCCGAAGAAACCGATTTGCGGGCAGATAGAATTGCCGGATTAACATATTCTCCATAATTTTCTACCGAGTCAGAGACAATACGTTCTTTTTCATCTGCAGTTAGGTCATCTTTGAGGATGTACTCAAGGATGCGACTGCTTTCTTGTAAGACTGCTTCCCGGTCCATGTTAAAAACCCCTTCCTGGTTGTTATTATACATAATTATTACAAGCAATATTAATGCCAAAATATTAATTGATAAGGGGGTCCGGATTGTCTCGTCTTGCATAACTTTTGTAATAGCTCAGGGTAATCCTGTTACAGGTATTATTATTAATATTGAGATTGCAAGAGCATGTATTTTTATTTTTGAGAATAATCAGGGCAGATCTAAATAGCTGTTGCTCCAATTTACCCTCAATAAAAAAATGTGTTATAATTAAACAAGTAACCTCTGATGCAAGGCTTGACCGGTAGTTATAGACTGCTTTATATATGGTCCTGCAAATAGAGGTTTTTTACTATTAACTTAGAGAGAGATAAAAACAGGGAGGAAAAATCTGGTGGCGGAAAAAAAACAACCCCTTGATCTTAAGGTTGAACCGTCGCGTTTTAAAAAGGGTAAGCGAAAGGCTTTTTTTCGCACCTTCTTACACTCTCTTTTGGCTCTTCTGCTCATTCTATTTATTATTGCCGGTGGAGCAACAGCAGCAGTTGTTGTAAACTATCTAAATGAAGCCCCTCCTTTTGATCCTTCTCGACTGACTGCTGTTGAAACTTCTTATATTTATGATAGCAGTGGCCAGGAAATTGCTGTTCTGCATGATGAACAGAATCGTATTATAGTGAACTTGGACAGTGTACCCCAGCATGTTCGCAATGCTTTTATTGCCATTGAGGACGAGCGTTTTTTTAATCATTATGGCTTTGATATCATCAGTAGTATGCGGGCGGCCTATGTCAACTACCAGGCGGGAAGAATTGTGCAGGGTGGCAGCACCATAACCCAGCAGCTGGCTCAGAATGCATTCCTGACGACAGAAATGACTTACAGGAGGAAAATACAGGAGATTTGGTTGGCCATTCAGCTGGAACGCAGCTACGGCAAGGAAGAGATTCTCGAGTTTTATTTAAACCGCATCTATTTTGGTAACGGAGCTTACGGTATCGAGGCGGCGTCCCAAACTTATTTTGCTAAAAGCGCCTTAGATCTATCGATTGCCGAGGCAGCACTGCTGGCCGGTGTGGTTCATTCGCCTAACCATTTAAATCCCATTAACAATAAAGCTGAAGCAGAATTGCGCATGCAAACTGTGCTTTCAAGTTTAAAAAGGCTTGATTTTATCAGCGATGCCCAGTATAGGGATGCTTTAAACCAGGAACTTACTTATGCCGAACTTGCAAGTCCTGAATATCCCTACCCCCATTTTGTTGATTATGTTGTTCATCAGGAGTTGATCAAAATTCTTAGCGCCATGCCTTCGATCGGTTCCCGTGAAGAGGCATACAGGGCTATTTATAATGGTGGTCTGCGTGTTTACACCACTCTTGATCCAGCCATGCAAGTGCATGTTGAGGAAGTATTGAACCGCACGGATCTCTATCCGGCTACTGTCTACCTGGATATGCCCAGGGTGAGGGAAGCAGTTGCTGCGTTGCCCCTGGGCCAGGATTTGACCAGGGCTCAATTACAGGAAATGGTTAACGAAGAAGGAGGAGTTCCTCAGCCGCAGGCTGCTATTGTTGTAGCAGATCCTGTCACCGGCAGGATTAGAGCGCTCGGAGGCGGGCGTGAATACCGCAAAACTGTTGATGAGGTGCTCAGGTTCGTAAACTTAAGGCAGCCCGGGTCAGCAATAAAACCGATTATTGCTTATGCGCCCGCATTCGAAGAAGGGGTTTTAGCCGGGGCAGCTTCTACTGTTAATGACGCGCCTTTTACGGGGCCACAGGGTTGGCAGCCTAAAAACTTTGACAACCGCTTCAGGGGTTTAATACCGGCTCGTGATGCCCTTTACTTCTCTTACAATATTCCGGCTATCCGGGTATTCCAATCCCTGGGGACAAGAGTAGGCGTAAATTATGCCGAAAGAATGGGCATATCGAGTATTGATCCATCAGAAATTGACAATCTGGCCCTATCCCTGGGTGGTTTTACCTATGGAGTCAGCGCCATCGATATGGCTCAGGCCTATAGTGTCCTGGCCAATGACGGGGTCAGGGTTGATCTCTTTACCGTCGAGAGAATAGAAGATCGTCACGGCGCTATACTCTACGAGCAGAAAGTAAACCCCAGGCAGGTCATCAGCCCGCAGGCCGCTTTCATTGTCAATGATATTCTGCAGGATTTTGTCCGCAAGTACCTTGGCCGCGCCCTGCAGATTGATCGGCCGGTTGCCGCCAAAACTGGGACAACAGAAAACTGGAAAGATGTTTACCTTGTTGCCTATACTCCCAACCTGGTTGCCTCTTTTTGGATGGGTTATGATGAACCAAGAATAGGTGGTATCCAGCAGGGCTGGCGTTATTCGACAGCCTTCATGCGTGAAGTATTCCTGGAAGCATTTAAGACCCTTGAGATCAGGGAATTCATGCGCCCCAGTGGTGTAGTGACCATGGAAGTTTGCTCTGTATCGGGTCTGAGGCCTACACAGGGCTGCCGTGCTGCCGGTACGATCAGAAGTGATTATTTCATGGAAAGATTTGCCCCGCGGGTAACTTGCGACCTTCACCTTGATTTTGTCGCCCCGGTGGAAGATGATCTGGAAGATTATGATGATGACCTTACTGACGATCAGCCTGAACCGCCGGAAGATGATCTGGTTGACGATGATAATGGTCAAGGCCAGCCACCTCCCGATGACATTGAACCTGAACTTCCACCGGATAACGGTGATACACAGCCTGACGACCCGCCGGACGCACAGGGTGATGGCAGTGAAGAGGATATCATAGAATGGTGGCAGATATTTTTACAGGAGCGAACACTCGGTGATTTTTAAGGGCATCTTTACCGGTTTTTGTTCCCTGTTATGATGGGAAACTGCAGTGGTTGTTCTTATAACGGTTCACCGACTGCCGACATATAGATAGCAAATTCTTTTACGCCATCTACGCCGATAATTTTATTGACTTCATCGTCAAAAAAGGCGCCCACCTGGCAGGTGCCAAGGCCGCAGGCAAGAGCTGCCAGGGCGGTATTCTGGGCAATATGACCGGCATCGAGATAAATGTAACGATAGGCGCGTTGCTCATATTTCCATTTTGAACGTTCAATCATGGCACTCCAGATCAGGGTGAAGGCGGCATCACTAAGCATCTTCTGCCCCAGGGCTGCCCGGGCGAGGTCCGGCCCGAGATTACCTTCCTTAAGCAATACCAGGCTGTGATAAGGAACCTGGTAATGGTAGACACCCTGCTGTAAATCTTTAACCCGGTTAATAACACAATATGTTTCGATCGGAAACAGGCCTCCCGCCGATGGTGCTGTCCGGAACTGGTGGTATTCATTTGCCAGTGATATGCCCTGGCTTGCCCAGATCACCTGGGAGAGTTTCTGTGCATCAGCGGCGGTATTGTTGTAGTTACGGACTGAGCGTCTTTGCTGTAACAAGCTGAATAGAGGCAGTCCGCCATCACGGTCCGGTTTTTCCAGTTCAAACCTTTCCAGGTTTGATGGGTATTGTTTGTAGAGAGGGGGCTTATTGGTCCAATCGAGACTCCTTCCCTGCAAACTTTGCCGATTATATTTACTTAAAGACTGAAAATCATCACCGTAATTCATAATTGATCCTCCCCTGACGTTATTGTAAGTTAATTAATAAAAGCGGTCAAACTGTTTGCAGCAGGATTTTAAGGCCGCTAAATTGAATTTATTAAGCAATACCTAAATTTAGTATACCGGGAAGCAATTATTAGCGCCAAGGAAAAATGAGGTTATCTTGAAAGGAGAACTATCAATGGCTATAAGCACTGCCGATCAATACCGCGAACGCATGTATAAAATGCGGAAAAACATTTACATGGGAGGAGAGTGTATCGGTCGGGATGATCCGCGCTTAAAACCCGGCCTTGACTTGATCGCCAACAGTTTTGATCAGGTTAATGAGCCGGCTTTGAAAAATTTAATCACTACCGAATCTCACCTGACCGGTGAAGAGATTCACCGTCTTTGCCACATCCACCAGAGTTCTGAAGATCTATTGAAAAAGCAGGATTTGACCCGCCAGTTATGCCGTAAGGCCGGGGGGTGCATTCAACGCTGTATGGGTATCGACGCTCTCAATGCCATTTCGGTAGTCAGCAAGGATTGCGACGATGTTTTTGGTACCGAGTATTATCCACGGTTTATAGAATTCATGAAATATTTTCAGCAAAACGACCTGGTTGGCAACTGTGCTCAGTCAGATGTCAAGGGCGACCGGTCCAAGCGGCCTTTCGAGCAAAGTGACCCCGATTTATACCTGCGGGTGGTTGAAAAAAAGAAGGAAGGAATCATTGTTCGCGGTTGTAAAGCCCATAATTCCAACGCACCCTTTTCCGACGAAATAGTTGCCGTGCCGACACGTTTGATGACAGACAAGGATGCCGACTGGGCTGTAGCTTTTTCGGTTCCCGCCGATACACCGGGTATAAAGCAGGTTGTCCGTATTACAACTCCCCGGGAACGTAAACATTGTAAGACTAAACATTTTTTTGGTTTAGCCGACTCCATGACCGTCTTTGATGATGTTCTCGTGCCCTGGGAAAGAGTATTTCTCTGTGGAGAAACCTATTTTGCCAGCATCCTGGCCATGCTTTTCGCTACCTATCATCGTCACAGCTACACTGGCTGTAAACCGGCTATTACTGATTTAATCCTTGGTGCTGCGGCCCTGGTTGCCGATTATAACGGTGTTGGCGATGCTTCACATGTCAAGGATAAATTATCAGAACTGATTGCTACCGGAGAGCTGGTTTATGCTGCCGGTATTGCTGCTTCAGTCAAATCAACTCCGGCCAATTCGGGGACCCACATTCCCAATATCATCTATACCAATGTCGGTCGTTACCATGCCGGGGTGAACCTATATCATGAGTATGAAACCCTGGCTGACCTTGCCGGGGGTCTGCCGGCTACCTTGCCCTATGAGGACGAGTTTTATGCCGAGGAGACCAGAGATATGATGGAGAAATACATCATGCGCAAGGACGGGGTTTCCGCAGAAGATCAGCACCGCCTATTCCGGACCCTTTCAGACATGCTTTGCTGTGCCCACGCCGGGGTGGCCCAGGTTGGCGGTTTGCATGGCGGTGGGTCACCTATTATGGAGAAGATTGCTATTCGCAACAATTATGATATTGATTCCTGTAAAAAACTGATCAAAATGCATTGTGGCATAGAAAGCTAAATAAAGCAGGTGAACTGTTATGGGTAATTATAAAGTAGTGGTTATCGGAGCCGGTCCGGGAGGAGTAATCTTAGCCAGGGAGCTGGCCCTCAAGGGGATTGACGTTTCTATTTATGAAAAAGGCAGCTTTGAGGAACTGGGCCATGACTGGTCTGATGCTGTGGAATATGCCGCCCTGAAAAAGGCAGGCCTCGATATGCCAGAGTTAGAGGGCCTGGAATGGCAGGGCAGCCTGGTTAAGCAAAGCCCCGCTGATGGAGGCATCTTTGAAAAGCATGCTGTGCCCCTGCTAAAGATATTATCTCCGGGGCTGGTCAGCTCTAAAGAGGTTCCTTTTCGGATGATTACTACAGATCGCCGCCGCCTGGGCCAGTTACTCGTTGAAGAGGCGGTAAAGGCAGGAGCCCGGATCTTTTACCGCCATGAAGGCAGGTCTTTGCTTTTTTCTGAAACAGGAAATAAGGGCCCCGATGGTGTCATGGTTGAGGGTGTTATTGTCCTCAACAGCGAAAGCGGGCAAGAAGAAACAGTCAGGGCTAACGTGATCGTGGAATCATCGGGTTTCCATTCCATCCTGCGAAAAGGGCTTCCTGCATACACAGGTCTGGCCGATTCCTTCCGGGATGGTGATTTTGCCCTGGTGCACAGGGAAGTGAGGCCTTTTGTTCCCGAAAAAGGGGACGGGGAAGCGATTGTCGACCACTACCGCTACGGTTACCACAGCGGTTACCAGTGGACACATATGCATAGCGAAGAGAGAATCGATGTTGGTGCCGGAGTGAAAAATGATCCGGCCAATCCTGATCCCAGGGACATTATTGAAGAATTCATCAGCCGCCATCCCGCTATAAAATCAGAAAAAATTAGAGGGGGCAGAAGCCTCTGTATTGTTGGAGCACCCCTTCCGAATTTTGTGACCAATGGTTTCCTGGTCCTCGGCGATGCTGCCTCAACTTCTGTGCCAACGACAGGCTGTGGGGCGGGACCGGCAATTGTCAACGGGCTAAGCGCTGCTGAAGTTATTGCAGAAGCGGCTCGCGAGAACCGTAATGATATCGCCACATTATGGGCTATTAATACCCGGTTCTATCTTGATAGTTACCGCGGTCCTTCATATGCCGCCCTGGCTGCCCTGAGAACAGCGCTGCAGGCTATGGAGCATGACGATCTCGATTTTCTTTTCAAAAAAGATTTAATCGATGCGGCAACTCTTCAGAATGCAGTTAACGGTGTTTTTAAGCCTCCCGGAAGCGGAAAAATGCTTCGCTCTCTCTTTGCCGGACTGGCTGCCCCGGGCAAATTAATGCAGCTTAACAAGGCTGTCAGCAGGGCCAGGCGAATATTCAAACATTATCAGCAGTATCCGGATAAATGGGATCACGAAGCTTTCAGGAAATGGCAGGCCGGCATTTAATCATCAATAGATACACTGTGATCTATTGTCCGCCTGGTTTCATTTTAAAACACCAGGCGAACTCTTGCGTCGAGAGCAATAGTCCCCTGGCCGGCCTGGAAAACCCGTACCGGGTTGATGTCAAGTTCACTGATACCCGGAAAATCTGCCAGCAAATAAGATGTTCTGACAATCATGTCGATGAAAGCATCAATGTCACCGGGCGCTTTACCCCGAAATCCGGAAAGGACTCTGGAGGCATGCAGTTGCTTAAATTCATCATGGACCCTGTCGGCACTGACAGGACAAATCATACTGGCCACATCCCTGAACACTTCAACATAAATACCGCCCATGCCGAAGAAGATAACCGGTCCGAATGAAGGGTCCTGTTTTCCACCGATAAACATGTCATAGCCATCCGGGGCCATTTTCTGCAACCTTATCCCTGCAAAGTGAGCATCTTTGTTGTAACGATAGAGGTTATCACGGATCTTCGAAAACCCTTCAGCAACCTGCGTGACATTTTCAAGATCAAGCAAAACTCCTCCTGCATCAGATTTATGTAGGGCATCCGGTGAAATGACTTTCATGACAACGGGGAAGCCGATTTCGTTTGCATACTCTACCGCTTCTTCTTTGGTCAGGGCAGTTTTTGAGGCAGTAATAGAAAGACCGTAGGTTTTCAGAAGTTCCAGTGATTCTTCACCGTAATTGCCCTGTTTGTCCTGCATCCATAATTTAGCCTTATTTTGATCAATCCCTGCCGGGGCCTCTGAGGCCTGCTTGCTCTTTCTTAGTCTCCGGTATTGATGAAATCTCATCTGCAGGGCCAGGGCATTGATCATTTCTTCGGGGCTATTGAAAATCGGGAACTCTACGTAACGTTTGGCCTGCTGAATCATGCGTGTCGGGCCAAAAAGACAAATGCCCAGGGGTTTACCGGCTGAGAGGATTGAGCCCCAGGCTTCCTTGGAAAGGTCTGCCAGAAAGAGCTTTTGGAAAACATTTTCACCCTGTGGCATCTGGGGTCGCTGGCTGATATAAATAGAACCGTCAACCTGATCGGAGTGCATCACTGAATAGATCACATGGGCTGTTAACTGTGGATCGTAAATGTCACCCATATCAAGAGGATTGGAAAAATTAATTACACCGGCGTTGCTGAACTGTTTCAGGCTGTCATAAAAATCAGTTCCCATGTCGGCAAACTCAAAACCGGCCTTTTCGCAAAGGTCGGCGCCCATGACGGCAAAACCACCGGCAGGGCTCATCACCATGATGCGCCGGCCTTCCATGGCCGGCAGGTGAAACGCTTTGACGGTCGGTATGAAATCGAGAAAATTGTCAATGCGGATGATTCCTGCTTCTTTAAAGGCAGAATCAATGATCGCCTCGTCACTGCTCAGGGCGGCTGTGTGGCTCATAGCTGCTTTTTCACCTGCTGCGGTGGTGTTAGCCTTATAGACAATGATTGGCTTGTCGATTTTTTTCGCAGTTTCAATGAATTTCTTACCGCGGTTGATGCTTTCCAGGTAGACGCAGATTATCCTGGTCTGGGGATCATTGCCGTAATACTCTAGAAAATCAACTTCGTCAAGGTCAAGCTTGTTGCCGATACTGGCAAACTTGGCCAGGCCGATTTTTTCGTCGAAGAGGTAATTAAGAAGACTGAGTGCGACCCCGCCGCTTTGGGATATTATCGACATTTCTCCCTTAGGTGCCTTGTGTAAAGCCACGAACGGCAGGCAGAGGCCGTTATCGGTATTGGCTACAGTCAGACTGTTTGGGCCGACAAAGCGAATACCATAGCGCCTGGCAATCTGCAGGATATTTGCCGCGAGAGCTTTTCCCTCCTCACTGTATTCAGTAAATCCACCAGAGGGGATTGCCATCCGTCTGATCCCGAACTTGCCACACTGATCGACCATCTTTGGAATCAGTTGAGCGGGAACCATGCAGTAGGCCAGGTCGGGTGCTACAGGCAACTCTTCAATGCTTTTGTACATTTTGATTCCATCAACATGAGCATCATCGCTTCTTTCATTGACACCAAAAATCCGGCCGCGGTATCCCCAGCGCAGCAGATTTTCAAGGGTTAGTCTTGGAATGTTGGTAGGTTTTGATGATAGGCCGATAATTACTATTGAGTCAGGATAAAAGATATGTTGCATTTTTTCCCTCCGGGTCACAATTATGGATCGGCAATTAAGTGCTTGCGTTCCGTTATTATCATTGATTTTAACATAAATTCAGCTTTTCACCAGGCAAACTAAAATTTATTGCTTACAAAATAAGGTTATCATGTTAAAATAATATCAGAATTAACAAGAATAACTATATAGAGAAATTATTTATTTTTGCTCTTGCCAAATTATTACTGAAAAGTGGAGATGAAATTGGAAAGAATAATCTGGCAGATCTACGAGCGTGTTTATGATGCAATTTTACTGCAACTGATTCCTTACCGCAGCATGATGAGCCGTGCCATAGGGGCATTGAATCCCCAAAACGATGGCAGTTATTTTGATGCCGGCTGTGGTACCGGCAACCTCCTCTTACAACTTTTTGAGAGCAACCGAAAGATTAAGATTACAGGGGCGGATTTTTCACCGGCCATGTTAGCCAGGGCCAGGAAAAAACTGCATGATAAAGGCTGTCAGGCAGATTTATTAGAACTCGATCTTAATGAAAAACTGCCTTTTGACAATGGTGTATTTGACGGGATTACCTGTGTCAATGTTCTCTATGCCATTAAAAAGCCCCTTAATCTGCTTCAGGAGTTAAACCGGGTTCTGAAAGCCGAAGGGCGCCTTGTTCTGATTACTCCCTTTGGTAACCCGAAAATACTTCCCGTGGTCAAAGAGCACCTGTCAACATTAAAACAAGAACATCCGAAGGCATGGCTATTACATTACTCTGTCTTCATAGGGAGATTTATTCTTCCTGCAACAATTGGTTTGATGGTTAATCTCTTCATAAAAAACAACGCTAAATATCACTTTTTCTATGAAGACGACCTCAAAAAACTCTTGAATGCCGGGGGTTTTGACCTTAAGTTAATGAGCTTTGTATATAGCGATCAGAACTGGTTCCTGGTATTGGAAAAACTTCAGATTCAGGCTTCATAAAGAATTTTGACATCAGGAGGAACTGACATGTATGAAGCTGTGATTACCGGCTTAGGCCCGGTTGCACCTAACGGTGTAGGAAAAGAGAATTTTTGGGGGGCAATTAGTACAGGGAAGTCTGGTATTCGCCTTATTGACAACTTGGTTAATTCTGACTGTCCCTGCCAAATCGGTGGCGATATTCCACTGGAGTGGGTTGAAGCTAGAGCAGATTTGCTCCCCGATTGGCTGCCGAATGCGAAAGGTTGTAAGTACACTATGCTTGCAACGATGCTGGCCCTGGAAGATGCCGGCCTGACGCCTGAGGATATTAATGGTCGTGATGGTGCCGTTTTCATGGGTGTAAGTATTCCCGATATGGAAATATACCAAAATGAATATAAATCGTTTGCAGCGAATGGGTCAACGAGACCTGAATCACTCGCTGCTGCCGCACCACATACTCCGGCAACCGTTGTTTCGCATATGTTAAGAATTTATTCAAATGTTATTACAGTTTCTACTGCCTGCACTTCTGGCGCGGTCAGCATACAAAATGCTTCAGAGATAATAAGCAGAGGCGAGGCTGATATTGTCCTTGCCGGCGGAGTTGAGATACCTCTTTCACCTGTTTTTATCAGTGGTTTTAGCTCTGCGGGTCTCGTTCCAACCAGTTATAACGATCACCCCGAGCTTGGCAGCAGACCTTTTGATCATAAAAGAGAAAGCGGTGTTTTATCTGAAGGAGCCGGTGTCGTGGTTCTGGAAGAGAAAAACAAGGCCTTACGGCGTAATGCGAGAATTTATGCTACCTATTCCGGTGGGGGTTTTTCTACAGCCATGTCACCATCCTGGATGAAAGCTGCTTTTTTTAGGGCCATGTCAGAAGCCCTGGATAAGTCTCGGGTTAAAACCAGTGAGATTGACCATATATCTGCAAGTGCCCCTGGTCACCCTGTTATTGATCAGGTCGAAACAGAGGCGATTAAAGATTTATTTAAGAGCAATGCATATAACATTCCGGTCAATTCCCTTAAGTCGATGATTGGCAACCCGGGAGCTGCCGCAGGACCTTTGCAACTCATAGCCAGTGCTTTGTCGATCCAAAACTGCTTTATTACTCCGACTGTCAATCTTGATCTTTGCGGAGAAGGTTGTGATTTAGATTACGTGCCAAATAAAGGCCGGGTAGCAAGGGTAAACAGAGCAATGATCAATATACGTG
>CAZVLE010000015.1:0-4437 GCA_964627855.1 uncultured Syntrophomonadaceae bacterium
CTCATTTTACATGTTTTGTTTGAATTTTTTATCCATAGGATTCCAAATATAAGTATGTAGAATTTACTTATGGTGATTTTACAAACTGCTGCTCTGACAAGTGAAAAATTTAACAGCTAAGCGAAATAGCAGCGGGAGGTGAAGTGAGGTTTTTATGCATGCAGACGGCAGTATTTGATCGGATTAAACTTAAGGATTAATTGTTAGTTATTAGCGGAACAAAAGGGGTGGTTTGAATGACGGTAAATACTTTTGAACGGGGAGTCTTTTTACCCCACTACAAGGAATACTCCGAGCATGAACCGATTACTGCCATAGCCCTGCCGCAAGAGGTTGTAATACCGCTGAGGCAGCATATTGGCGCACCATGCCAGGCAATCGTGAAGGCAGGTGACACGGTAAAAATCGGGCAAAAGATTGGCGATAGTGATGCTTTCGTCAGCGCTGCCGTTTTCTCCAGCGTTGATGGTAAAGTGGTCGCGGTGGAACCCAGGCCAAACTTTACCGGAGAAGATGTGGAAAGTGTTGTGATCGAAGTTGCCTCTAACCAGGAAGAACCAACCTGGAAAGACCGTGATATCGAGGCAATGGGCAGCGAAGAGATCAAGACGGCCATAAAGGATGCCGGTATTGTCGGTATGGGTGGTGCTGCCTTTCCTACTCATGTTAAGCTTAGCCCGCCAAAACCGATCGATGTAATTATCATTAACGCCTGTGAGTGTGAGCCCTTTTTAACATGTGATCATCGTGTAATCTTGGAGATGACTGAAGCGATGGTCAAGGGCGCAAAACTTATTGCTAAAACGGTAGATGCCTCCCGGATTGTATTCGGCATAGAAACGAATAAGCCTGACGGCATTGAAGCGCTTAAAGAAGCAGCTGGCGATGATGAAATGATTGAGATTTCGATCCTGGACGTTAAGTATCCGCAGGGTTCTGAAAAGCAGTTGATAAAAGCGGCTGTTGATCGAGAAGTTCCACCGGGCAAATTGCCCCTGGAAGTTGGCGTGGTTGTCCAGAATGTGGGAACCGCGGTAGCGGTCTATGAAGCCTGTCGCTTTGGCAAACCTCTTTATGAGAGGGTCCTGACTGTTACCGGTGATGCCGCAGCCAAACCGGCAAATGTAAAGGTGTTAATTGGCACTCCCATCAGCCACGTCTTAGCAGAGTGCGGCGGTTTTAAAGATGGAGCCAAGCCAGGTAAAGTGATCATGGGTGGACCAATGACCGGTTTTGCCCAGACTAACCTTGATGTTCCGGTGGTCAAGGGCACAAGCGGCCTGCTTCTCTTTAGTGAAGAGATGGTTGTTAAAAGTGAACACTTACCCTGTGTGCGTTGTGCAAAATGCGTTGAGCACTGTCCCATGTTTTTATACCCCAACCTTATCAGCGTTAATGCCGAGTTAAAGGCTTATGAACAGGCAGTTGAATGGGGGGCAATGGACTGCTTTGAATGTGGTATATGTGTTTATGTTTGTCCTTCAAACCGGCCGATTGTTGAGCTGGTAAGAGAAACGAAAAAAGAAATTGCCGCGGCACAGGCTAAAAAGTAGAGCTTAAAATCTTTATTTTTCAGATCCTGTTGAGTATTTAACTAATAATTTGTTGAAGTATTATCGAGGAGGGATCCGGCTTTGAATAGCGATTTAAATTTAAGCTTCAATACATCGCCCCACTTAAGAGATAAGGGCACAGTAGCAAAGGCGATGTATGATGTTATGATTGCCCTGGCACCCATTAGCGTCATAGCTGTCGTCATATTTGGCATTAATGCTATCTTTACCATAGCGGTCAGCCTGGTTAGCGCTACCCTGGCAGACTTTGGTTTCAGGAAAATCTTAGGACGCGGGCATATACCTTTCGACGGCAGTGCTCTTGTCACAGGTTTATTGATTGCTCTTTGTTTTTCTGTAGAAACAGCGTGGTGGGCCCTGGTTATAGCCAATATCATTGGTGTCGGGATAGCTAAAGAATTGATGGGTGGCATTGGTTGGAACCGTTTCAACCCCGCCCTGGTAGGAAGAGTGTCTGTAGTTTTATTTGCACCCCTATTCTTTAACCAGATTAACACAGGCCTCTTTTCCCTGAGCTATTTTCCCGGCACAGTCAACACTGTAACCCAGGCTACTCCGCTGGCTCTGCTCAGTATGGGAGCAGAAATGCCTCCTTTGGCTCAGTTTTTCGTAGCCAATCAGGGTGGTGGTCTGGCTGAAGTATCCCCGCTGGCCCTGATTCTTGGCGGCGCTTTTCTGTTGTGGCGTGGTCATATTAAATGGCAGATACCTGTTGCAGTGATTGGCACAGTATTTATTCTGGCCCTTATTTTTGGTACAGGCAGCTTAGGGATAAGTGCGCCGTTCTATCATATTTTTGCCGGCGGATTAATGCTGGGTGCATTTTTCATGGCTACTGACTGGGTAACCAGTCCGGTAACCGGCAAGGGTATGCTTATTTTCGGGGTGGCAATCGGGGCCCTGGTTATGCTCTTCAGGCTTTTCCTGTCTCCAACTGAGGGAACGGCTTTTGCTATTTTAATCATGAACGCCTTTGTGCCGATGATTGACCGATTCACGAAGAGACCGGTATTTGGCGCATCACCGGTTAAACAGGAAATAGAGGCTGTATCTGCTCAAACAGCAGAAAAGCCAGCTTAAGTTCAGTAATAAAGACCGTTATTAATTGCGGAATGTGGAGGCTTTTATTTTTGATAATGGAAGAAAGCAAAGATTTAGCGATTCAGACTGACAGGGCCTGCCTGTATACCTTTTTCTCAAGGCTCTTTACCGACCATACCACTGCTGCCGACCTGGATCACTACATTTCTTTTTTAGATTCGGTCAGGGGAGAATATCTGGTGCTGGCCCGTGACTTGCAGGGTGTTCTGAAAGAATGGTCGGAAAAAACAGCGGCAGACCATGTTATGAAAACCGAATACGTAAGGCTCTTTATCATGGCCGGTGGCGTCAGGCCATACGAATCAGTCTATCGCGGCAATGAGCCGCTTCTCATGCGTGAACCCTGGCTGGAAGTCAAAGAGTTTTACCGCCGTAATGGCCTGATCCTGGAGAATCCTGGGATGCACCCGGAAGATCACGCATCGGTAGAACTCTCTTTTATGGCTTACCTGATTGAAAATGAAGGAGACTTAATTGAGCAGCGCGAGTTCTTTGACAAGCATCTCTCCAGCTGGCTGCCGCAGTTTTATGATGATTTAAACAAACATGAGCATGCTGATTTCTTTAAAGAAATGGCTTCTTACGCTACAAAATTTTTAGAAGATGAAACAAAATTCTTCTTGTCAACTGAAGAAGAGGATTTAACAGAATCAGATCAGAGGAGTGATAATCGGTTATGAAATCCGATGGCTTAAAAATGAAGCGCCGCAGCTTCCTTAAAGCAGCACTGGTAACCGGTGCGGCCGTGGGAGCCGGTTTGCCTGTTCCGCGTTTTGCCCGGGCGGCCGGGGAAATAGTTGAAGAGGCAGAGGAAAAAGTCTTTACTTACTGTGGTGTCTGCAGTGCAGGTTGTGCGATGATAGGGTACGTGAAAAACGGGCGCCTTTTACACCTGGAAGGGAATCCCCATGACTTTGTTTCCGGGAATCCCTATAACCCGGAAGAGGGAGGCCGGATCTGTGTTAAAGGCTATAATGCTATCAGGACCCTTTACGACCCGGATCGGTTAAAGTACCCGCTCAGGCGGACCAACCCGGAAAAGGGCATTTATGAAGATCCCGGGTTTGAACGCATCAGCTGGGAAGAGGCGCTTGAAGAAACCGCTTCCCGCATCAAGGAATCAGTGGCCCAACACGGTCCCGAAAGCCATTTGCATATGACCCGCAGCAACGATTTTGGCAATCGCCTGCGCGATATAATAGGCACCCCCAACCATGTTTGCCACCAGAGTACCTGCTTTACTACCCAGCAGGCGGCCTGGGCCGGTATGGTTATGGGCAGTGGCAGACCGTGGACGCACGATCTTGAGAATTCCAAGTATATATTAACCATGGGTTTTGACGGTATGGGCAAGGCCAAAAATCCTCACCTGCAGGGCCTCTCCAAGGCACTGCAGAGGGGGGCAAAACTGGTATCGCTTGATCCTTACCGTTCCGTTACAGCGGCCAGAGCACACAAATGGTTACCGATCAGACCGGGCTACGACCTGGCCTTTGCCCTGGCTATGATCCACGTTATTGTCACCGAAAATCTCTATAACCGGCAGTTTGTCAACACTTATACTGAAGGGATTGAGGAACTGCGCAATCATATTACCGCCCAGGGTTATACTCCCGAATGGGCGGCCGATCTTATCGATACACCGGGCATTACGGCCGATCTAATCAGGGAAATCGCCCGCGAGTTTGCCGATCCGGCTAATCAACCCGCTCATGCACCCCATCACAAGCGTGACGGCGCCGGTCCAAATTACGTGAATAGC
>CAZVLE010000016.1:0-6434 GCA_964627855.1 uncultured Syntrophomonadaceae bacterium
AAAACCGCGAATGCCCGCTTCCAGGCAGCGATCAAATTCTTTCAGCCATTCATAAACTTTGTCGCTTCCTCTCAGACGCATACCCGAGACGTACCCCTCAGGGGTTACGTATTGCCTGCCGCTATCCCAGCCCCGACTGGGCAGGGGGTTAATAATTACTTCATATTTATTCTCTGCAGCAACACGGGCAAATTCTTTTAACTCCATGAAATCCATCATCGCTGCACCCCGCACCAGCGATATGACCCGGTGCACAGGAACCTTTCTCTTTTCTGCTTCGCGAGTCATAATTTCCAGATTTCCAACGGTTTCCATGCCGGCTATTTCGATCCGGTAATGCGACCCGTCGGGAAAAGTTACCGGCGAACTGGGTAAATCATAGCGATCCCGCAAGGGGAAATTGGTTTTTTCCTCAATATATTTTTCAATCTTTTCAAATGACACTGTAATCAGCCTCCTATTTTTGTAAAATACCTTGATATTTCAATGCAAAGTAACTTCTAACTGTACTCGGCAAATAACTTTTGAAAATCTTCCAGGCTATCCTTACGGGGATAAACATGCTCCTCGGTTGGAAATTCCCCGTTTTTAACTTCTTTAATGTACTGTTTAAAGGCATTAACACTGGTTTCGGCTATATTGGCATATACCTTTACAAATTTAGGTGTAAAGGCCTGGAACTGGCCCAACATATCCCCACAGATCAAAAGCTGGCCGTCGCAGTTTGCTCCCGCGCCAATGGAATAAACTGGTATATCAAGCCGCTTGGCCAGGAATTCAGTCAACTCGGGGGCAACCGCCTCAATTAATAATGAAAATGCACCCGCTTCCTGCACGGCAAGGGCATCTTCAATCAAGTTTCTGGCGGTAACCACATCACGGCCGGTAGCCCTGAAACCTCCCAGCTGTCCCGAGCTCTGCGGTGTCAGGCCGATGTGCCCCATTACTAGAACCCCGGCATCATTAATTGCTTTGATCCTGCTCGCTACCCTGGTGCCACCTTCCAGCTTGATGCAGTCCATGTCGGCCTCTTTCAAGAAACGCACTGCATTTCTGACAGCCTCTTCATCACTTATCTGGTATGAACCGAAGGGCATGTCACCGATGGCCCAGGTATTTGGCGCTCCCCGGCGCACCGCCCTGCAGTGGGCAAGGCAGTCTTCCATGGTTACAGGGATTGTATCCTTGTAACCGAGCAGGACCATACCCATAGAGTCGCCGACCAGCACCATATCCATTTCAGCCTGCTCTGCAAACAGCGCCATGGGGAAGTCATAGGCGGTAACCCAGGCAACCATTTCTCCTTCCTTTTTCATTCTGATAAAATCGAGTACACTTTTCTTTTTTGGCACAAAAATTTGCCCCTTTCATAAAGTAATAATTAATTATTGCCCCGGCAAACCTTTGATCCGGCGCAAATCTTAACCCTTAATTATTCTTGCATAAAAAGCTCCAGCGGGTAGTCATAGACTGACTCATAACCATCGGCAGTTACCCGAACGCTGGCGTCTACTTCAAAGCCAACCTCGTCATACCAGATTCCCGGGATCAGGTGAACCATCATATTAGGCTCCAGTACAGTTTTATCGCCGGGGCGAATGCTGATTGTCTGTTCCCCCCAATCCGGCGGATAATTCAGGCCAAAGGAATAACCGATCCGCGACTCCTTGACAACCTGGGAATGGGCGATACCTTTCCGCCAGGCCGCCTCCACTTCTTCAGCGGTAGCCCCCGGCTTTATGGTATCGAGAGCGCTGTTTAACCCCTGCAGGACTACAGTGGCAGTATCGAGCAGCAAAGCTGGTGGGTTTTTCCCCAAGTATATGGTCCGGGCAATCGGGGCATGATAACGCCTGTAAGTACCGCTCAGTTCAAGTAAGACTGCTTCTTCAGCCCTGTATACTTTTTCTGTCCAGGTCAGGTGGGGAGTTTTTGTGGCCTCACCGGCCATCATCAGAGGCACTATAGCCGGATAATCACCGGCATATTCGGCAGTGCCGGCATACTGGGCAAAGGCAATTGCTGCAGCAGCATCACACTCACGAGTACCCACTTTTATGGCATCCCTGGCGGTATCCATTACTTTCACGGCAATCAAACCTGCGCGCTTAATAAAATCAATTTCTGCCTCCGACTTAATGACCCTGACCCAGTTAACAAGGGTATTGGCATCACTGAACCTGGCATTAGGGAGTGAATTTTCCAGTTCAACATAAGCACGGTGGGTAAAGTAAAACTGGTCCTTCTCCACCCCCACCACACTTTTATCCCACCCTTTTTCCTTAATTACGTCGGCTACAAAGTGCATCGGATGTTTAACTGTAGATTGCACGTAATCATCGGCATATTCCCGAATATTATCCTCAGCCAGAAATGTGGTCAGGCGGGCTCCATTGGCATCCATACCCCGCCCCAGCCACATCGGTTCATCCTGATCCATATGCAGCAGCAAACACTGGTGAACGTAAAAACTCCAGCCATCGTAGCCGGTCAGATAATTCATGTTGGCCGGATGTGAAACTATCAGCAGTTCGATGCCTTTTTCCGACATCTTCTGCTTTGTTTTTCTGATTCTTTCCCGGAATTCTTCGACAGCAAATACGGCCGGCATGTTTTTCCCTCCTTTTTTTCCCCAGACTTTTTTCCTAAGCCAGGCTTTCATGGAATCTCCTGGGCTATTTACATAAAACCGGCAAAGCGTCTTTTAACCACCGCGGCGTAGACATAATTAATCATTGTTACAAAGTCAAAAACCGGCAGTCCTGTCGCCTCCTGAATTGCCGCCCCGTAAGGAGGTAATACGCTGCACTCCAAAAGCAGTAGCCTGGTTTCAGGTTGCCTGGTTAAAAGGTTCTCTGCAGCAGAAACCACTTCAAGTTCAACTTTTTCCTTGTCAAGCAACCCTTTTTCCTCAATAAAAGCTGCCCGAAAGTGTGGTTTGTTTTCAAGACCTTCTATCACTAACTTACCAGGCAAATCGGCGCCGCAGGGTTGCAGCACTGCATCAGTCAGAGCCTCGGCATTGGCCGTAATAATACCAATTTTTGCAGTTTCGGCAATAAGCCGGCTCATGAATGGCACCTGCAGAAGACTGGACATAAACACCGGTAAACCGACCTTTTCCGCCAACTTTTCCTGGTAAATAGCCATAAACCCACAATCACCGGTAATAGCCCGAACCCCGTTCCTTTTCAGTTCTTTAGCTGCTTCAACTATTTCATCCTTCAACATCAGATCATGGTTGAAAATACGCTCTACTGTAAGCCCCGGCACCTTCTGAAAGCGTACCGGAAAGCTGTATGTGGTTGCATTGGCTACATCACCGGGTATAAATGGGGCACAACTGTCCAATAGCAAAATTCCAATTGCTTCACCATAACTAACCTGTTCCTGCCCGGCTTTATAAAGCAAAATAAAAACTCCTTAGAAAAGCGTACTATCAAGCTTAGAATAAAGCTGTATTTGGTAAAAACAGGGCAATCTGCGGGAAAGCAACCAGCAATACTGTAACCAGCAGCAGGATAAAAATAAAGGGCGGCGTATGCGCTATCACCTCAAGATAAGGCCGCCGGAAAATTAACTGGGCGGTAAAAATATCGCAGCCAAAAGGCGGGGTTGCTGAACCGATTGCTGCCTGCAATGTTACCAGCACTCCCAAGAGAATTGGATCTACCCCGCTCTGGATTACATAAGGAGCAAAAATCGGACTAAGCACATAGATGGCTACGATAGGATCGACAAACATACAGGCCACAAAATAGGCAACAACAATGATAAAAACAACGGTAATGTATGATGGATCTGTCCCAAACAATGGCCCTAAGAACTGTTGCGGAATTCTTAAAAAGCTTAACATCCAGGAAAGGGCCTGGCCGGCACCGACCAGCACAAAAACCACGCCTGTAATGACCCCGGTTGATAAGAAGCTTTCCACCAGGCTTTTGATGGTCAGGTATCGATAGACTACCAGTTCCAGGAATAGAGCATAAGCCACTGCCGCTGCAGCAGCCTCGGTAGGACTGAAGATTCCGGCATAAATACCGCCGACTATGATCGCCGGAAAGCCGAGCACAGGCAGACCGTCTTTGATAGCGGCAACCCGCTCGCTCCAGCTGGCTTTGGGCAGCTGGCCCACTTTTTTATACTTGGAATATATAAAACTGTAGACTGAAAAGAGGAAGAAAATAAGCAGCCCGGGGCCGATACCGGCTAAAAACAGCTTACCGATCGAAGTACTGGTCACAACTCCGTAGACGATAAAACCGATACTGGGAGGAATTAAAAAAGCTATGTCGCTGGAGTTAATGATCAAGCCCAGGGTAAAAGAGCTGGGATACCCGGCCTGCAGCAGCATGGGGCGCATTGTGCCCCCGATTGCCGCCACCGTCGCCTGGGTCGATCCGGAGACTGCACCAAAAAGCGTGCAGCTGGCGTTAGTTGTTATCGGCAACCCACCGGGAACATGGCCGACAAATGCTTTAACCATGTTGATCAGCTTTTCCGCCGCCTTGCCTGAAGTGATAATATTTGCTCCCAGAATAAACATGGGCACACATACCAGGGCCGGCGGTTTAATACCGCTTAGAACCTGCATCACCAAAACATTCATATCAAAACCGGGCATGAAAAACCAAAAATAAAGGATCAACGATCCCAGAATAACAACCATAAAGGGAAAACCAAGTAATAGCTTAGTCAACATGCTAAGTCCCAAAAATAGCAACTATGACTCACCACCTTTTGTCAGTTTTCTTTATCCCTCTTCTTCATATTCACTCTGCTGTTCAGGTGAAAGCCAGACATCTTCTTCGATAATATTTTTTATAATTGTTCGCACGTACTGAAGACCGGCCGAAGCAAAACCGAGGACTACTATGATTAAAACTAACCAGTATTGAATGCGCAGTGACGGCGTAACCTGCATGGTCATGGGTATAGTCATCATGTAGGAGTAAGAATAGTAGGCCATCAGAAACATTACCGCAGCGCTGTAGGCAACAATTATAAAAAGCAGTATCTTCTGGGCTTTCGGGTTAAAGGCATCAAAGATTGCCCCCATGCGAATATGCCTTGCTTTACGTACAGCATAACTAACACCGACAAAAGTAATTATGATAACCAGAATCATGGAAACTTCTTCGGCATAGTAAATACTGCGGAAAAAGTTGCGGGCTATAACATTGGCAATCAGTATGACGGCAAGAAGAAAGACCCCTATACTTAGAACTGACACCTCGAACCAGTCCAGAACTTTTCCAACTATCCTGATAAAATTGCCGATGGGATGGTTTGGTTCATTACCATTGGGAACAACCAGACCATTTCCGCTCTCATTCATCTGCCCTAACCTCGCTTTTTTAAAACCCTGCAGCGGATTGTTCTCCGCTGCAGGGTTTTCTCTTAGCTTCGAATTAGTCTATACCCAATTCCGCTTTGGCCTGCTCAATATCGCTGACCAGGGCTTCATAAATTGCTTCGGCGTTGGGCCCGCCGATTTCAAAGAACTTCTCATGAGAAGGCATAGCCAGTTCTTTAAAGCGCTCCTGCTCTTCTCCGGTTACTTCGATCACTTCGATCTCAGGCCGCTCTTCCAGCATGGCAGCCAGATCTGTTTCATGACGCTCATTGATCCAGTCTGCAGCCGGAATTATGGCATTAGCCCACCACTCGCGGTGCTCCTGCTGCACTTCCGGCGGCAGCGAGTCGAAAAAGACCATATTAATTGTGGGAATGCCAACAAACGGTTCGGCGTAAATCTGGGTAAAGTAGTCCTGAACATCGTAGAAATTCATACTCCTGATCGCAAAGAGAGGGTTAACCTGGCCGTCGATAAGGCCGGTCTGCAAACCGCTGTAAACCTCTCCATAGGCCATCGGAGTCGGCGATGCTCCGAGTGCAAGATACTGTTCATTTAACATGTCCGATGCCATGATGCGGACGTTTAAGCCTCGCATATCGTCTGCGGTTCTGATCGGCCTATCAGAAGTAATCCACTGCCAGCCTTCAAACATGATGCTTAAGGGCACCAGGCCTTCCCGCCGGTAGCTTTCCTCCAGGATTGCCATCGATTCTCCGTTCCTGACCACCCATTCCATCACTTCCCAGGGCCGCTCTTCAGGCCAGAGGTAATGCAGGCCAAAAACAGTCGCTTCAGGAACGAATGCTCCGATCCAGGCAAAATCTGAGAATACATATTCAACAACACCCAGCTGGGCCAGCTCATTGATATCGCGGGCATCGCCAAGGGTTCCATATGGATATACTTCCAGTTGGAACATGCCTTCTGACCAGTCATACATATGGTCTGAGAAATTTTCCGCCCACACTGTCATGAAATCGCCTTCGATCTCTTCAGAAGCAAGTTTTGCTTCTATGACAGTGTCAAGGACAGGAGCAACCTCGTCTGTTACGTCAACTTCATCATCTACATCTAC
>CAZVLE010000017.1:0-4297 GCA_964627855.1 uncultured Syntrophomonadaceae bacterium
CAGCTTAACAGCACTTCTGTGAGCCTGATGTTCCAGGGAATCATCGAGATCTCGAAACTGGTGACTCTGGCCGCGGAAAGAAAGTGCTTTTTGTAGCAGGTAATCTGTGAGCCAGGGATTCTTTGGTAACAATGAGCCGTGCAGGTAGGTGCCGATTACATTTTTGTAAATGGCACCTTCTTTTTTGTCAAGGCCGTTATTACCATGACCAACCAGAACGGTGCCCAAAGGATTAACGGATGAGCCAAGGAAAGTTCTACCGGCATGGTTTTCAAAGCCGACTAAAGTTTTGATGGGATTCCATAGGGGACAGCTAATAACAGCATTGCCGATCAGTCTTTTCCTCCCGGCTTCGGTGTAAAGATCGACTATTTCAAGCCCACAAATTTTTTCCCCCAGGGCTGTTGTGTAATAATGGCCGAGCAATTGGTAAGAACCGCAAACTGCAAAGATGGTCATACCGCTTTCAATAGCCTGTTGCATTTCGTTACTTCTGTTCTTTAGATCATTTGCGACAAGTTTTTGATCGCTATCCTGACCTCCGCCCATAAACAGCAAGTCACAACGAGAAAAATCGATCCTATCTCCTGGTTCAACTGCAACAACCTTTACATCTATGCCATGCCATTTAGCCCGCCGGCAGAGAGAGAGCATATTACCCCGGTCGCCATAGAGGTTTAGATGTCCGGGATAGAGATGAAAAATATTAATTAAAGCCACTGCTAGTCCTCCCAGTATGGTTTGCCCAGGCCTAATTTATTCAACGAGCGACGAATTTCCAGCATAGCCGTGTAGGTAGGCAGAATGAATAGCTTTGAACCATCCGGGGCCTCGTTCAAAGCTTTTTTTACAGCTTGGCCTGTAATTTCTTCTACCTCGATACGGTTAGGTGGAAAACCGGCATATTTTAGACGCACGGCCATATCCCAGGCCCTCAGGCCTGATGCCAGCAAGCCGGATATTTTTTGAGGATCTCTGGCCAGTTGTTCAAAATCCACGTCCCACAGCCAGGAAACATCAGTACCGTCGGCGATCTTGTCATTAATTGCTACCATCAGGTATATATTTTCTTCTTGCGCCAGGACAGTCCGTAAAACCTCGTTAGCTCCAACCGGGTTTTTAATCAGGGCCATAATAATTGTTTTAGTTTTAAAAGCAAACCTTTCCATTCTGCCGAATGAAGGAACTGCTTTTTTTAGTGAGGTGGCGATATGCTTAAAGGGAATAGCAAGGGCTTTTGCACAGGTGAGGGCAGCAAGAAGATTATACAGATTATATGTGCCCATTAAGGGAAAATCAAGGCTAAAGAGCTCATCGTTCATTTTTATCTTTAATGTTACACTGCCATCGTCATTATGCTCCTGATTGGTCAAAGCAACATCAGGTTTGGGCCTTTTATATTGGCATGAAGGGCAATAAAAATGACCGAGGTGAGCAAAATAGATTTTATCATAACTGAGCTTATGCAGGCAGCGAGGACAGGTTTTCATGTCCCTGCCTGTATTCTGAAAAGTATCGTCTGGTAAATTCAACTGAAGGCCAAAGGTCCACCTTTGGCGATTTTCAGGTTTCTCAATTCCCACCAGCGATGGGTCATCAGCATTGATCACCTGAAAACCCTGAACCGGCTGGGCGTTAAGGCCTCGCTTAATGGTTTCCTGAATTCTGTCAACTTCGCCGTAGCGGTCAAGTTGATCTCTAAATATATTAGTAACCACTATGCCGCGTGGGCTAACGTTTGTTGTAACCTCTTGCAGGGCTCCCTCGTCAACTTCCAAAACAGCAAAGTCTCCGGTAAGCTTACCTTTCCAAGTAGCTGCTTCGATCAGGGCTGATGCTACACCCCAGGCCATGTTTGAACCGGATTGATTGTGAATACAGCGGTAACCTGCCGCTTTTAGAATATTGTTGATCAAAGCTGCGGTAGTAGTTTTGCCATTAGTTCCTGTTACCAGGATAGCTCCTTCATTAAGATGGTTGGAAAGGGTGGTGGAAATGAACGGTGCTATTTTCAGAGCTGTTCTTCCTGGCAGGGTTGTTCCGCCACGTCCCAGGATCCTTGTAAAGATGATCAGTATTTTACCAACCCAAATTGCAGATAGTTCTTTCAGATTAAACGGGCGGTTTTTATAACCGCCCGAAAAGGACATTGCCTTAATCTTTTTTTCACTCAATTGGAAGTGCTCACTTTCTATCTACGAGTTAGCCATGCACTGGACTATGTCAGCCCTGGTGATGATACCAACAAGTTTTCCATTTTCGTCAACTACTGGTACGCGATTGATTTTACGACGGTTCATCAGTTTGGCAACATCAGAAGCAGAAGCATCCTGCAAAATTGTATATATTTTTTTAGTCATCACCTGGCTAACAGTAGTCTTATGAAGCAAATCTACGCCCTTACGCATACTGGCCAGATCAGAAATCTCTGCGTAAGGAGAAATCCAGCCAGAAAGGTTTGAAAGGGGAATAACACTCAGTTGTTGGGAATAACGAATTATATCAGTGTCAGAAATAACACCGACAGCTTTACCGTCCTTATCAACGACGGGAACTCCACTGAAACGTTCCTTGGCCAGCAACTCTAAAACTTCCTTCAAGCTCTGGTCCTCAGTAGCGCTGGTGACCGGTGCTGTCATGATATCTTTAGCTGTTTGCATATTATACCTCCCGTAAAAAAAATGTTTGCAACAATTTGGCCAGAATTAACTTGCTTTTAAATATTTCTACAAGGCAATTATGTTTCCTGCCTTGAGATGTGACTGGCACATAAAAACTATAAATTCCCAAAAGGTAATGCGTCGACGAAGATATCCTGGAAATCTGGGCGGGTCGATAGTTCGAGATGTTCAATTTTAGCCGGTAAGGCCAAAGCTCTATCGCGAACTGATTTTGAAGCAAGGGCCATTTTAGAGCCATCTCCGGCAGCGTTACCGACGGCAATAATTTTTTCAGGTGGCAGTTTTGGCAGCAGGCCGATGGTCAGTGCGCTTTCTTTGCGCACATAATTACCGAAAGCGCCGGCAAGAAGAAGTCGATCAAGGTCATTTATTGTAATGCCCGCTTCCTTTAAAAGAATCATCAAGCCAGCATAAATAGCCGCTTTGGCCAGTTGAAGTTCTCGCAGATCACCCTGGGTTATTACAATATCTTCACCCTTTTCTGAAAGACTACCCGGTATGAGAACGAACTCGTAGCCACCTTCGCCGTGCCGCAATCTTTCTTTGAACTTTGCCGGCACCTTGTCCGGGTTTTCTTCAGGGTTAACGAAACGACCGCTGGGTTCGATCAGGCCGGCATCTAATAATGCAGCTGCAGCGTCTATTAAGCCCGAGCCACATATACCACAGGCAGGTGCGTTATCGATCATTTCCATTCTCAAGTCACCATCAACATAGCTTACGGACTCGATTGCTCCGGCTGCCGCTCTCATACCCTGTTTGATCTGTGCACCTTCAAAGGCTGGTCCTGCTGCGGTTGAACAGGCCATAATTTTCCCCTTAGCTTTTAAGACCAGTTCTCCATTTGTTCCGATATCAATTGCTGCGCAAGTGTTTCTGCTAAGGTCCATTTCTGTAGCCAGGATCACGCCGAGTGTGTCTGAACCGACATAACCGGCAATGTTGGGTAAAAACGTAACCAGGCCACCGGGGTTGATATTTAGGCCAAGCTCGGCTGCTTCAACTATCAGGGCCCTGCTGAAAGCAGGAATAAATGGTGCCGGTGCAAGGTTTGTTGGGTCAATTCCCAAAAAAAGGTGGCTCATGGTTGTGTTGCCGACAGCAACAATTTCGTAAACTCTGTCACGGGCAACTTTTGTTTGCCTGAGTAGATCTTTAATAATTTGATTTGCCGCTTCGATTATTTTATCCTGAAGCTGGCGTAAACCTTCCTCACTCTGGGAGGCGTGGGTAATGCGGGAAATAACATCTGCTCCGTAAATATTCTGGGGGTTGGTTGCCGCTGCTACTGCAATTATCGTGGCACTGTTAAGGTCAATTAGGGAGCCGACTATGGTAGTAGTTCCAATGTCAAATGAGATACCGTAGAGCTGCTCTGTGGTGTCTCCTGGTTCTAGTGAAATGAGCCTGTTCCTGGTAATGGTGGCTGTTATGGAGAAGCTGTTTTTACGTAATAAGGATGGCAGTGCAGTCAGTTCGCGTGGCTTTATTGTCAAATCCGGGCTTTCAAGCTCCTCCAGTAAACGCTCCAGGTCAGCGGTCTGATCTTTTACTGCCGGACGACTGAGTTTGACTGCTCTTTTCATTACAGAGGGTTCGGCTACCAAGCTTTCAAC
>CAZVLE010000018.1:0-2804 GCA_964627855.1 uncultured Syntrophomonadaceae bacterium
CTTGCCGGAGGCCCCAGCGATCGCCGCTTTTCACCCTGGTATACGTCGGGGATAAAGGACTGGTTGGAAGGAAAATACCGCCCGCTTCAGCCCTAAACACTTAGCACGAGACAGGGGGACGGGGGGAGTGACTCATGTGAGGATAAAACAGAACTCCGTCCCCCCGTTCCGTCCCCCCGTTCTATTGCAGTCCTTCCAGTAACTTTGCGAGATTATCTTCCATTATTTGAATATAGGTAACCCCGCTGTTCAGTTCGTCTGTTGTCACGTTATGGGCGCCGTGGAGCAGAACCATTTCGGCTCCGGTTTGCTCGGCCACAACCTTGGCCACTTTAGGTTCAATCAGTTCCTCGTAATAAATGACCTTGGCATTGGATTCGTCCACCCTCTTGATCAGATCCGCAATATTGCCTGGTGTGGGCTCAGCGTCGGGGGCAAAGCCCTCATAGGGCGAAACATGATCTAAATCATAACGGTCAGCAAAATAACCAAATGCGAAATGCCCGGCATAAAGAATAGTTCTGTTTTCCAGGCCAGCCAGGCTGCTGCTGATTTTATCATGCAAATCCTGGAGCTGCTGCTTGTATGCTTCGCCATTTTGCCTGTAATAACTTGTATTTTCAGGATCAACCTGAACCAGGCCTTCAATGATGTGATCAACCATAACCTTGGCTAAAAGCGGATCAAGCCAAAAATGGGGATCCTTACCGCCATGATCATGGCCACCGTCATGATGGTGATCGTGATCATCATCATCTTCCTCATGGTGGTGGTGATCTTCTTCATGGTGGTGATCGTCTTCCTCATGGTAGTGACCGTCTTCCTCGTGGTGGTGATCTTCCTCATGGTGATGGTCATCTTGATCGTGATGGTGATGATCGTCTTCATCCATCAAATCGATACCGATACTGGTATCGACAATCAAAAGAGCTGTGTCTTCAGCGGCATCAATAATCCTTTCTGCCCAGGGCTCCATATAAGCTCCGGTGTAGATAAAGAGATCTGCTTTCTGAATATCAGCGATATCCCTGGGTGATGGTTCATAGCTGTGCGGCTCAACTCCGGGGGGCAGCAATAAATTAACGCTTACTTTGTCACCAGCAATTTGTTTAACAAAGTCATACTGCGGAAAAAGGGTAGCAATAACTAGCGGCTTTTCACCTTCTTCCATGGCCGGCTTTTCCGCGGTTTGAGTACATCCAGTAAAAAATAAGGCCAACAGAATCGAGAAAAAAACGATTGTTACAGCTTTTAGCTTTTTCACCTCTTAAAGTTCCTCCTCTTTAAGTTTAAATGCAACTTAATTGCATTTGCAGTTAATTGTATTCTATTTTATTCTATTTATTTTTTCAACCCACAAGTAAGTTTTTTTGAAACACAGTTTGTCTCCTAACAGAGAAAAATGAAAGGAAGTTCTTCTACCCTGCCCACTTTTTCCCTTGACAATAATATTTGAATACTGTTATTATTGCATTAATTTAAAATATACCCTGAATTAATCATCGTAAATTTTGCAGCTGTCATGGCCCTTATTCCAAAAATGATATCTATGCATAGCTGAATTGTAGAGTGGTTATAAAGTCAAAAAACAAAGAGGGGTTTAGTATGCGAAAATTAATTGCTGTAATTATTGTTTTGTTCGTTTTATTATCTCTCTATCTTCTACTCTGGCCTGTTCCGATTGAACCCGTTGCCTGGACACCACCCGAAGCACCCGGCTTAAGCGGGCCTTACGCTGAAAACAACCTTTTAGCCGGAGCAAAATTATATCCTCTTACCGGTAGTTATGGCCCGGAAGATACCGCAATTGGCCCTGATGGTCTGGTTTATACAGGTTTGGCCGATGGTTCAATCGTCCGCTTTTCACCTGATAACGGCAGTACTATGGAAACAATCATCAATACCGGCGGGCGCCCTCTAGGCCTGGAATTTGATAACGACAGACTCTATATTGCCGATGCTTTCATGGGCTTGCTCTACATTGACAATGCCACTGCAAAAACCGGTCATCAGGTTACAGTAGCAGTAGATGAATTTGAAGGGGAAAAGATGATCTTTGTTGACGATCTTGCCATAGCCGCTGACGGAACGATCTGGTTTAGCGATGCGTCCACCCGCTTTGACCTGCACAACAATATTACCGATTATTTCGAGTCATTACCGACAGGAAGGCTCTTTGCCTGGCACCCGGAGAGCGGTGAAACAAGCCTCCATGTTGACGGGCTTGGGTTTGCCAACGGCGTAACCCTGGGACCGGATGAGGCTTACCTGCTGGTGAATGAAACCATGCGCTACCGCATCACACGCTACTGGTTAACCGGCGATCAAGCAGGTCAGACAGACATTTTTATTGATAATTTACCGGGCTTTCCTGACAATTTATCCTATAACGGTGAGGGGCTCTTTTGGGTGGCCTTGATTTACCCGCGTGACCAGCAAGTGGACAGTATTTTGCCCAGTCCATTCTTACGCAAGGTGATCCTGAGGTTGCCAGAAGCATTGCGTGTCAGTGAACCCGACCCCATGGGCCTGGTTATTGCGCTTGATTACGATGCCAATGTGATTCATAACTTGCAGGATCATAGCGGCCACTGTCACACTATTACCAGTGTGAAGGAAGTAGATGGTTATCTCTGGCTCGGCAGTCTTCACGAGCCACATGTGGCCCGATTCCCGGTTCCATAATGCTCGTCAAATATCGAAATGTTTCGGGCCACCTTAATATTATTCAACAAATATCACTTTTTAATATCAGTATAAACTAATCCATCTTCCTACTTTACAACTATACAGTTTCGCCCGGA
>CAZVLE010000019.1:0-10169 GCA_964627855.1 uncultured Syntrophomonadaceae bacterium
GGTATCCGCGCTGCCTATAAATTCGTCGGAGCAGCTTTAGTGGTCGGTAAAGCCGGGCAGTTTCGCCGGCCGTGATGCTGGATGGATCACGCCGAAATCTAGTCAGGATGACGAATGTTGAGGGAAGGCGGCGAAAAGCTCCGGCTGAACCGTTTCCACTTACTGCGACTTAAGTTTATGGGCAGCCCGGACACCTTGGAACAGCCGTACACTTAAACTAGATCTGAACAGTTATGATGCAACTTACATAATCAAGGCCATAATTGCTTTTTGCACATGCAGTCGGTTTTCTGCCTGGTCAAAAACTATAGAACGAGGCCCGTCAATAACCTCATCAGTTATTTCTTGGCCCCGATGCGCTGGCAGACAGTGCATTACAAGAACGTCGTCTGACGCCTTCTCAAGCAAAGCGCTATTCACCTGGTAGCGCTTAAAGGTTATTTGGCGCTCTTCATGTTCATCTTCCTTACCCATGCTGGTCCATGCATCCGTGTAAATAATATCGGCACCCTCTACAGCTTCAAGCGGATCATCCTTGATAGTTATCGTTGCCCCTGTTTTGGCAGCATCAAGACGCGACAGCCTGGTTACCTCAGGGTCAGGTTCAAAACCTGAAGGTGAGCAGATTATAACATGCATCCCTATTTTTGCCCCACCGAACATCAGTGAGTGAGCCATGTTATTACCATCACCGATGTAGGTCAGTTTTAGATTTTCAAGCTTCTGTTTCTTTTCCCTGATCGAGAATAGATCAGATAAAACCTGACAGGGATGCAAGAGATCTGTTAAACCATTAATAACCGGGACCGAGCTGGATTCTGCCAGGGCGATAACATCCTGGTGGGAATAGGTGCGGATCATAATTCCATCGAGGTAACGGCTCAGGTTTTTCGCCGTGTCATTGATTGTTTCACCCCGTTTGAGTTGTAGATCACTGGCGCTAAGGAAAAGGGCATAGCCTCCGAGCTGCCACATACCGACCTCAAAGGAAACCCTTGTTCTCGTTGATGCTTTTTGGAAAATCATCCCCAGCGTTTTGCCCTTCAAGGGATGATATTGCTCGCCCAGTTTTTGTTTCATCTTGAGAATAGTGGCTGTATCCAGGATTTGATCAACTTCTTCCCGGCTCAGATCATGAATCGAGATTAAATCTTTACCCTTCATATCTACCGCCATTCAGGTCAGCACCTTTCCACGCTAGTTTCTTCTAGTTTCTTTCCACCAGGCAGGCAATGCCCTGACCACCGCCAATGCAGAGTGTGGCTAATCCACGCCTGGCTTGCCGCTTATTCATTTCATAGAGCAAAGTAACAAAGATTCTGGCCCCACTGGCGCCAATGGGATGGCCGATGGCAATAGCTCCCCCGTTAACATTAACGACTTCCGGGTTTAGCTGCAGTTCCTGCATAACACTTAGAGCCTGGGCGGCGAAAGCTTCGTTTGCTTCAACCAAATCAAGATCACTGACAGACCAACCTGCTCTGGCAAGGGCTTTTCGGCTTGCCGGTATTGGTCCCGTTCCCATCACGGCAGGATCAACTCCGGCAGATGCATAGCTGCGAATTACAGCCAGGGAACCCAGACCCAGCTCTTCAGCTTTTTCGCGGCTGGCAACCAAAACTGCAGCTGCGCTATCGTTGATGCCTGAAGCATTGCCGGCCGTTACAGTCCCATCTTTTTTGAAAGCAGGCCTCAGTTTTGCCAGTGCTTCCAAGGAACTCAGGCGCGGATGCTCATCCGTATCAAAGATTAATGGATCCCCTTTTCTCTGGGGAACTTCGACAGCAATGATTTCGTCCTTTAACCTGCCACTTTTAATTGCTGCATCGGCTTTTTCCTGGCTCTTAAGAGCAAACTGGTCCTGCCTCTCTCTGGAAATATTAAAATGTTCAGCTATATTTTCTGCAGTTATCCCCATGTGATAATCATTCATAGCGCACCAGAGTCCATCTTTGATCATCAAATCTGCCATGCTGCCATCACCCATACGCAGGCCCCACCTGGCTCCATTAACACCGTATGGTGTTGCAGACATGTTTTCAGTTCCTCCAGCCACGATCAGATCTTCTTCTCCCGCTGCGATAGCAGCCGCCGCCGCTGTAATACTTTTCAGGCCGGAGCCACAAACTTTGTTGATTGTCGTACAGGGCACCTCAAAGGGTAATCCTGCTTTCAAGGCTGCCTGACGGGCAACATTTTGGCCGAGACCGCTCTGTAATACGCAACCCATCATTACTTCGTCAATCTGCTCAGGTTTAATATCTGCCCTGCGCAGGACTTCTTTAATTACTATACTGCCCAGATCAACCGCACTGACATCCTTCAACGCACCGCCAAACGTACCCACTGCAGTCCGGGCGGCACTAACAACTACCACTTCTCTCATTATTATTACCTCCATAAATAGAACGGATTAAGTTAACTAAAGAACTTTTTCAATCAGTCAAAATAACTAGCCCCTGCCGATTATATAGCGGTAAGGGTCAACCTCTTCCCGCAGACATTTCAATTCTTCATCAGTAGGTGCTTCACTGACAACAAGGTTATCATCCCATAAAAGCTCGAACCCGGTGTTTTCAATGATTACCTCTTTTTTAATCCCGGGATGGGTGCTTTCTACCTTCATCCTTTTCGTCTCCTCATCGAAGCCAATGACGCAAAGGTTTGTGATAACCTTGTAAGGCCCGCTGCCCGGAGGAAGACCGGCTTCTTCCCGCGCACCGGGGCCGGTCAAATAACCCGGTGAGGTAATGAAATCTATTTTTTCTGTGAACCTTCTTGGATCCTGGGGAGTTATCATCATTGTTTTCCAGCAAAAAGATGCCAGGTCGTTAGCACCGCCGCTACCGGGAAAACGTACTTTCGGTTTCTGATGATCTGTGCCGACCATGGTCGAATTCAAATTGCCATACTGATCAATCTGGGCTCCACCGAGAAATGTATAATCCACCATACCTCTCTGGCAGGTTTCCATCACTTCGGGCATACTGCTTGCGGCAAGAGCCCGGAAGAAAGTTCTTGAATCTCCAACCGATATGGGCATTGAAGGCAGCTGCGGTCCAATACCGCCTGCCTCAAACATGATCATCAGGCGCGGTGAGTAGACCTTTTGGGCCAGCATGGCCGCTGCGCAGGGAGCCCCGGTTCCAACCACGACAATGCTGTCATCCTCCAGGTAACGCGATGCAAGGCAGATCATTAATTCCATGTCGTTATAGCTCATCATAGTACCTCCCTTGAAGGATATTTAATCAGTTATTTACTTTTCGATCAGGTTCTCCAGGATTCTCAATTCCTGTAATCTTTTTATACCACCAATGCTTTGCAGGTAACCATAAAAATCATCAACGCCATAAATATGGCGGTCAAGAAACTGGGCCAGTTGTTGCGGATCGGCTTCCGCTTTCAGCCATTCCCGCAGATGCTCTTCGTCGCTAAAGTATTCATAGGCCATATTGCCTGGATAGCTGCCAAAAGGAACTTCGATCACGGCATCAACAAGGTAGTAGGGAATAACCGTTCTGGCCGGATCCCTGCGGATAAACTCATTGGGAACCAGCCGTTCAGTGGTAATAATCAGCCTGCGGGCAGCCCTGGCCAGATCGTAGTCAGCAACCATGATCCCGTCTATCTGGCTGTTTCCATATACATCAGCCCGGTGAACATGGATAATCCCCACATCGGGATAAAGAGCCGGCACTGCAAGATATTTAGACCCGGTAAAGGGGCATTCAATTTCCATTGCTGCACTATACTTCTCAGTATCCGTTCCCATCATGCAGCGAACGGGCATAAACGACAGGCCCATTGCTGCAGCCTTGTAACGCCATGTCAATACCGCATTTGTCCATTCGGTTATATCTATGGAACCACTTTCGATCGCCTTGCGGGCAATTTTTGACAGACCGCGTGCTTCGAGGCCAACAATATAGGCAATATCACAGCGATCAACACATTCTCCGGCTACCAGTATCTGAAAATCATGTGTTGCGGTATGACCCGCTAAACCAAGATTCTTTCTTTTTTGACGCACGATCTCATGTAAAACCGCGGTCGGGATCCGGTTAGCCCCAAATCCACCAACACCAAGATAATCACCATCATGGATCAGATTGGTTACGACCTCCTTGACGGTTGTTAACTTTTCTGTCATTTTGCGCGGTTTAACATCTCTGAAATAGACCCTGGCCCTGTCAGCATCAGGATCGGTATAGATCTTGCCCACACCGGTAGGCTTGTAGGTTACCGTTCTCTCTTTAAATAGCTGGTTAAAGTTTTTCAAATAGACGACCTCCTATTCTATTATATTGAAGGAAAGTTAATGTTTGATCGTCATCTGTAAATATTCTATGATTCTTATTTGTTCCCTGCCGGGAAACCGAAAAAGATATTTTAGCAGTAATCAATAGTTGTAAAAAGATAAACAAATTGCCCAAATTTGCATTGACAATACGGCAGAGCCTTGATTTCATCAGACCAGCCGAACTGTTGACTTCTGGTCTTTGACAGGGGACTGTCACTAAATTTTACCCCCTTTTTTACCTGCAGCTATTGCAAGCCGCCACAATCTGATTGCTCACTTGCGGTAAAGGATTGATCAGCATTACGGGGTAGTAATCGCCCGAAAGACGGTAGCGCAGGAACTACTGGGCAGGAGAGACATCGGAACTACTGCCATTAAATGTTCCTCCAAGATCATTGACCACAACTTTAACTCCCTTTGCCGCCGGCATGAGAGCATAGGCCTAACCGAGTCCACCCCCTGCTCCTTTAATCTCAGCGACTTTACCAGCAAAACTCACTTCTTAGATAAGCAAATGACCTCTTAGCGATTTAGTTTATGATAGTTTGTTCGATTAAATATTTTTAATCAATTATTAAAGTTTACTCTATCCCCATGTGTTGTTAAATTAATCTGAATCAAAGAAGGAATTTTAAAATAAATCAAGAATTTATTTATTCAACAACTTTGTATTTTGTGTTCAGGGCTACCAGGTTTTTCTGGCAGCCAAATTCTAGCTGTTCAATAATTTTGAAGATCAGATTCACTTTGGGCTTTGCTCAGCAGATCTTTCAGAATCGGATGTGAAAGTCAGTGACTGTTTGCACACAAGAGTCCCTTTTAGGAGATTGTGTCTTAAACCGTGGATTAGTAACAAAAGAACAGCTGGATCATGCTCTTGAGATCCAGGAAGAAAGTGGTAGCCTGCTTGGCGATATCCTCATCGGGGAAGGTTACCTCCGACCGATTGATCTTTTTGATATACTGTCTCAAAAATATAGCCTGCCGGCAAGCACCAGCCAGATTGACGCTCTTGCAAATAAAGTAGACGTCAGCCTCTCCGGCAAATTTAATACTGATGTACTAATGGCTGAACTTTTTTTCCCTATCTGCATCGAAAATGGTAAGGTTCTAATTCTAATCAACAAGCCTGGGAATAAAAGGGCAGAAGAATTTATAGCCCGCAGTTTTCCCGGATACGAAACCAGCTATATCCTCGCCACGGAAAGAGACATTCGATCCTTCATTGAAATGTTTTTTACTCAGGAAATTCTGCAAGAATCAGTGATGGGTCTTTTTTACCGTTCTCCCGCCGAATCTGCCAAAATGGTGCTAACCAAATTTCAGTCACTTATTTTAGCAATTATTACAGTGCTGTTAATTTTGTCGCTTCTCTTCTTTCCCCAGCCGACAATTATTGGGTTGATTCTTCTCTTTAACCTGCTTTTTCTTGCATCCATTGCTTTTAAGTTTATCCTCAGCCTTGCCGGAGCCTATCAGCACAAAGAACCTGGCATGAAAGAAAATGATCCTGTTTTTATTGATGAAACAGATTTACCGCCCTACTCAATCCTTATCCCTGTTTTTCACGAACCTGAAACTATTGAACAACTGATCTATGCCCTGAAAAACCTCGACTATCCCAAGGATAAAATAGATGTTTTATTTTTATTTGAAAAAGAAGACAAGGAAACTCTTGCCTCTGCAAAAAAAGCCAATCCTCCCGGGCACTGGCAATTTATTGTTGTACCTCCCCATCAACCACAAACCAAGCCAAAGGCCTGTAATTTTGGCTTGGCCATGGCCAGAGGCGAGTTCATAACCATTTATGATGCAGAAGATATGCCTGAACCAGATCAGCTGAAAAAAGCATTCCATGCTTTTAAAACTCACCCTGAAGAATATATCTGCTTTCAGGCTGCTCTTAATTATTACAATAGCAATACCAACGTCCTTACCAGGCTCTTCACCCTGGAGTATTCTTACTGGTTTGATCTGCTCCTGCATGGACTTGATGCCCTGAAGCTGCCTATACCCCTGGGCGGCACTTCAAATCATTTCAGGACTGAAAAATTGCGTGAGTTGGGTGGCTGGGATCCCTTCAATGTGACTGAAGATGCCGACCTTGGTATCAGAGCATATGGCCGCGGTTACAAGGTAGGTGTACTGCATTCAACCACCTATGAGGAAGCGACAAGCCACATTCCGATTTGGATCAAGCAGCGCTCACGCTGGTTAAAAGGTTACCTGCAAACTTTTCTGGTTCACAATCGTAAACCGCTCAAATTCCTACAAAGTGTCGGCTTCAAAGGGTGGTTCACTTTGCAGGTTTTTATTGGTGGTACTGTTTTTACCAACCTTGTTGCTCCCTTTTTCTGGTTTCTTTTCCTATACTGGTTATTTACCGGAGGAGTTGCTTTCGACCAGTACATTTATGGTCCAGTCCTCTATATATCACTATTCAATTTGCTTTTCGGGAACTTTTTAGGCATCTATTTATCCACTCTGGCCGTTTTTCGCCGCCAGTATTTTAACCTGACTTATTATGCCCTCTTGACTCCATTTTACAATATATTACTTTTTATTGCCGCCTGGAAAGCATTAAAGCAGCTAATCACTAACCCTTTTTACTGGGAAAAAACTGGGCATGGTTTTACTCTCAGCAAGGAGGTCACCGATGAAAAGAAAGTTGCTCTTAGCGGTAATATATCTGATAACAGCTAGTTATTTTTTCATTATTACTGTAGTAGTTGTAAGATCCAGTTATATTAATGAGACAAATCTTATCTATCAAACAAACATAGCATCCGGTATCGATGGCCTTTTTCTATATTTTACCAACAATGGTTTTCAAATTCCACCGCTGCCTTTTTTCGTTAACCTCGTCTTCCGCAGCTCCCATCTCTCTGTGGTTGTCTTCAGCACTACCATGGCTCTTTTTCTGCTCAACCTGGTAAGACGCGCTAAGAACTCAGATAAAGTCAGGTTCTTCTTTATTCTCATCTTCGGCTTGCTTTTCTTCTTTTACCTGCCCCTGCTCTTTGTATTCACCCAGAATCTGCAATTAGTTTTACTGATTCTGATCATTACCCTCAGCAATTTTTTCCTGATCCGTTTCGTCAGGGAAAGAAAAATTTATGACATCTATTACTTTGGCCTCTTATATGGCAGCAGCTATTGGGTCTATTTTGAAACTATCTTCCTGTTGCCGCTCTATGCCCTGATCATTTTTGTCTGTTCTCCAAAGAAAAACGTTGACTATAAGATGTCACTTGTCCTCGTCGCTTTTTTACCACTTCTATTTTCCTTTTTATCCTGGGCATATCTCAGCTGGCTCTACACCGGAAACGCTGTTTACAACTTAACCAGCTCTCCACTTATATTAGGCCCCAACCCGGTAGTTTCGCTAGATTCGCTATCGGTTAAGCTGGGACAGCTTTTTATTCGCTCCCTAAGTTTTGCCCTGCCGTATTATATCTTGTTGCCATACCTGATTTCTAAAAAAAATTTTTTCAGGTCACCACAGCTTTATATTTTCTTTGTACCCCTGCTTTTTATTTTGACCAGGATAATTGCCACTGGTGTTCTTCCCGCTTATCATGAATATAGCTTCCTCTTAATCACCGTTCCTTTGCTATTACATTTTCAGGAAAAACCGAAGTTTGCCCTTACCTTTATTCTTCCGTTTACGCTTTTAGCAACCCTGATCATTGGCAATAGCGCTTTTTTCAGCAGCAGCAACCCTGATGAGTATCATTTTTCCCGTATTCTTACCCGACGAATCAGAGTCGTTGAAACTTCCTTTATGCAGCGCTTTGAAGATAATACCTATGAAACCACAAACCCTCTTTTCAGGTATGCACATATCAGCACTGACTAATTCTTTTCAGTTCTAAAATGATAAATATAGACTGCGGATGCTTGCATAATCTGAAGAAAAAAACGGGATATAATTGATTGACAGGGGAATGGCAAAATAAAAGAGCATTAAAAGCCCATGCTGCTTTCAACGCTCTTCATTTAGTGGTGCGAGCGAGAGGACTTGAACCTCCACGGGCGTAAAGCCCACTAGGTCCTGAACCTAGCGCGTCTGCCATTCCGCCACGCTCGCGTGTAAAACCTCGCTAAGCTATTATACCGGCTCTTAGCTAAGTTATCAATAGTCTGAGCCTGATATTTTTCATCCTTCCGGTGCCATGATTTTCAAAGCGGAAGCTTTCAGTTCTATAGTTATTGGCAACTTTCCAATCAATTCACCATCAATATGGACTGGAACGCTCTCATCGCTTTCAATCCGAATTGAGCGAATGTTTTCTTTACTGATCGCTTTATGGGTAAGTTGTTTTTTTAGGAGCGCTCGGACAGCCAGGATTATAGTTTCCCGTGCACCAATCCCTCTGATGATGGTACAATCAAGTTTGCCATCATCAACGGAAGCTTGCGGCGCTATACACATACTACCCCCGTAATATGCTCCGTTATTGATAACTAGCAACAATAATTTATCTTCTTGATAACTGGTTTGCTCAAAACAGAGACTGGCCGGGAAATATTTAAAAGTAGCCAGTTCTTCAATAAAGGCAGGTATATATGATAGGTACCCTTTTAGGTTATGGTATTTCCCGGACGCCAGTTCTTCAACTGCGGCATCAAAACCGATTCCGACAACATTAAGAAAATAGCGATCATTAACCCTGCCAAGATCAATGTGACGGGGTTTCCATTGTGACAAGCCGCTTAATGCTGCCTGCCAGTCACCGGGAATGGAACAGGATCGCCTGAATCCATTCCCGGTGCCGGTTGGAATAATGCCAAGAATATTATCTGAAAAATTCAGACCGTTTACAATCTCATTCAGTGTCCCATCCCCACCGACACCGACAATTAATTCAGCTCCGGCCCGGGCGGCCTCTCCGGCCATCCTTGTTCCATCTCCCTGTTTTTCGGTGAGGTAAAAAGCAAAGTCTTGACCTGATTGCTTAAGAATTGAGGCTGTCTTATCCCATACTTTCAGAGCCTTACCCTGACCGGCAGTAGGATTAACCACAAAGGCTGTCCTATAGGGAATCGTATACCCCACCTCCCCGAGATCAAAACAGGAAGCTTCTAAATTGCTCTATATTATGCTTCTTTATCCTCTTCTTTGTTTTCTCTGCTAATTGGCAGCAGGTGCCTCAGTTCAATCGGCAATGGAAAAGCTATAATAGAACCCTGATGGCTGGCTATTTCGGGAAGGGTCCGCAGCAGACGAACATAAAAACCGCCTTCCTGGGAATTTAGAATGCTTGCCGCTTCGGCAATTTTACCGGCAGCGGCTTTTTCCCCTTCAGCCTGTACGATTACCGCACGGCGCTCCCGCTCGGCTGTAGCCTGCCTGGAAATAGCCTTCTGCAAGTTTTCGGGTATAACCACATCTTTAATCTCTACAGCAGAAACCTTAATACCCCAGGGATCGGTAGCTTCATCCAGAATGCTCTGTATTTTCAGATTAAGTTTATCCCTTTCTGAAAGAAGCTCATCAAGTTCAGCCTGTCCGGCTACACTGCGCAAGGTAGTCTGAGCCAGTTGAGCTGTCGCCATCATGTAGTCTTCAACATTGTTGACAGCACGATTTGGATCGACAACGCGGTAATAAACTACTGCATTGACACTGGTGGTCACGTTATCGCGGGTAATGACTTCCTGCGTCGGCACATCGAGGGTGATAATGCGCAGCGAGATACGAATAATCTTGTCAACAATGGGAATGACAAAAACCAAACCCGGACCTTTTTCCCCGATTAGTCTTCCCAGGCGGAAAACTACCAGCCTTTGATACTCTGGAACAATCTTGATCGCAGATAGCAAAACAATAAAAATTACGATGAATAGGGGGACAAATATTCCT
>CAZVLE010000020.1:0-10114 GCA_964627855.1 uncultured Syntrophomonadaceae bacterium
GACCAGTCTGGATACGGCGATATTGCCGTTACCTACTCTTTTGCCGCCCATGCGGCCGAAGTGGAAATTGATCGGGCAACCGGCGCTCTGACGGTGCACCGCCTGGTGGCTGTTCATGATTCGGGCCGGATTATCAATCACCTGACTTCCAGGGGCCAGGTTTACGGAGGGGTGGCCCAGGGTATAGGCATGAGCTGCCTTGAAGGCTACCTTTTTCATGAAGGGGCCGTTGCCAATGCCAGTTTTGCAGATTATCGAATTCCGACAGCCCTCGATTTGCCCCCTATGGAACCAATCTTTTTGGAAAAAGACGATCCACTGGGGCCGCTCGGAGCCAAGGGGCTAGGTGAAATTGTTATGGTTCCGGTTCCCGGCGCCATCGCCAACGCCGTTGCCGATGCAGCCGGAACATGGATCGATACTCTACCGATTACTGCCGAAAAAATTTACCGGGTCCTGGCAGGCTGGGAGTGTGAAATTTGAGCTATACTGTAGCGACTGACATCCGGCAGGCTTTAAAGCTGCTGCAGCAGGCAGGTGGTAAGGCCAGGGTTGTGGCGGGAGCGACCGATCTTTTTCTGGAAGGTCTTCCCGATAATCTGATCGATATAAGTAGGTTGCCGGAGATGGCTCTCATCGAAGAAAAAGAAGGTTTTTTGGAAATTGGTGCCGCTCTGACCCACGCCCGAACGGCTGCCTCAGAGCTGCTGAGATTAAAAGCAACAGCGCTGGCCGAAGCATCTGCGGCAGTCGGTTCACCGCAGGTGCGTAACGTGGCAACCCTGGGCGGAAATGTTGCCAATGCTGCACCTGCAGCAGATGCTGCTGTTGCCCTCGTTGCTTTGGGGGCATTGGCCACCCTTGTTTTTAGCGATGGGCAAAGCAGTGAAACATCTGTCGAGCAGCTCTATGCCGGTTACAACCGTTCCACCATAGACAGCAGCAAGCAGATCCTCTTCTCTTTCAGGGTCAGGGCCTGCGGTGACGGGGAAGGCAGCGCTTTCGTGCGTTTTGCCCCAAGGAAGGCGCTTTCATTACCTATCTTGAATGCTGCCGCCAGTGTCAAAATGAACGGTTATTACATTGATGAACTTCGCCTGGTGGTCGCCCCTGCCGGTCCGGCGCCAACGAGACTTTATGATACGGAAGAAAAGCTGCGCGGCGCGGCGCTGTCGGATCAAATTTGGGCTCAAATTGAAACCGCGGCATCTGCCGAGGTTGAAGTTCGGGACAGCCTCGTGCGCTGTTCGGCACGTTACCGGAAACAGCTTGTGGGCGTGATGACGGTGAGAGCATTGCGGATTGCAGTTGAGAGAGCTTTGGCCGGAAAGGATCTTATAAACCATGACTAAAGCAACAATTAACTTTTTCCTGAATGATGAACCGGTAGAAGTGCATGTAGATCCAATGAAAAGTTTATTAAGCCTGCTCCGTGATGACCTGGGATTTCTGGGTGCCAAGGAGGGTTGTGGCAGGGGAGATTGCGGTGCCTGTACTATTTTACTCGATGATCTGGCGGTAAATTCGTGCCTGATCCCTGCCGGAAAGGTTAGTGGTCGCAGGGTTATGACTATCGAAGCCCTCTCAAGATCGGGCAGTTTTCATCCTCTCCAGGAGGCCTTTGTCGAGAAAGGGGCTGTGCAATGTGGTTTCTGCACTCCGGGAATGATCATGACCGCCTATGCCCTGTTGAGGGCCAACCCTGATCCGCAACCAGAAGAAGTGAGAGAGGCTATAACAGGAAATCTTTGCCGCTGTACCGGCTACAGGCAGATCGAGGAAGCAATTCTTTTCGCAGCAAAGCTGATCAAGGATAGAGAAAAGTGACAGTTTACAGCCTGGGAGGTGCCAGTTGATGCACGCCGGTAAGGACAGATATGACAGTCTCGGTTTAAAGATCATGACAGATGATCAGGTTGAGCGGATTCACAGCTCCACCCTGCACATCCTTGAACGGGTCGGCGTTAAAGTTTTTGAACCTGAATCCCTGGAACTGCTTGATGGCGGCGGGGCAAAGGTTGAAGGAAATCTGGTCAGAATTCCTGCCTGGCTGGTGCAGGAGGCCTTACACTCTGCGCCGAAGGCTGTTGCATTGGCAAACCGTGACGGCAGCAGGGCATTACTGCTGGAGAAAGGCTCCATCTATTATGGGAGCGGATCTGAAGTGCCCTTTACTATTGACCTTGAAAGTGGGGAACGCAGAAAGGTTATTAAACAGGATGTTTGTAGCGCGGCACGGTTATCTGACTATCTTGAGCATATCGATTTTGTCATGTCCCTGGGTTTGATCTCAGATGTACCGGTTGATGCATCGGATCTGCACCAGTTTGAAGCAATGCTTTTGAATACGAATAAGCCTATTTTATTCACTTGTTACAATCGGAGAGGCCTGCAGTATATTTTTTCCCTGGCTGCCCTGGTTGCCGGCGGCATGGAGGCTCTTGTCGCCAGGCCGAACCTGGCTCTTTATGCTGAACCTACTTCACCCCTGGTTCATTCCCATGATGCCCTGGAAAAGCTGCTTGACTGTGCCGCTGCCGGCATACCCCTGATCTATGCGACCACACCAATGCTCGGTGCCACTGCCCCTGTTACCATGGGTGGGGCTCTGGTCGTTGCCAACGCCGAGATTCTTTCCGGGCTGGTTATCCACCAGCTAAAAAAGAGGGGAGCGCCCTTTATCTATGGTGGCGGTATTCCTCCCATGCACATGGGTACTTCAATCTGTTCTTACGGCGCTCCTGAACGTGATCTGGGCTGCATATCCCTGGTTCGCTTATCGCAATATTATAATCTGCCTTCTTTTACAACAGCAGGCTGTACCGATGCGCATACCTTTGATCAGCAGGCCGGGATGGAAGCCGGTTTCAACCTGGTTGTAGCCGGCATGGCCGGGGGCAACCTGATTCACAATCTTGGTTACATGGGTGTGGGGATGATTTCCTGCCTTGAGCATCTTTTGCTTTGCAGTGAAGCTGTGGGGGCGGTTAAACATCTCATGCGCGGAGTCGAGATAAATGAAGAGACGCTGGCCCTGGAACTGATCGAAAAAGTGGGGCCGGGGGGGCATTTCCTGGCGGAAGAGCATACCTTATCTCACTTTCGCAGCGAACTCTATTTTCCACACACCCTGAATCGTAAGAACTATGATGCCTGGGAACTGGCAGGAGCTGAAACTTTTGGTGAGGCTGCCAATAAACGCATTAAATCTATCCTGGCCGGAGATAACTTGCAATCATTGCCGCCGGATATGCTGAAAGAGATCAGGAAAATTGTTATGCAACGAGACAGCGAGGTTAAGCAAAGGTAACCGCGATCCGGTTAAGAGGAGGAAAGATTTTTGCCGAAGGAAAACTCTTTTATTAAAAATATGAGGCTGATAAACCTGACCAGGGAAAAAATGGAGCAGCTGCACCTGGCCACACTTGATGTTCTTGAAAATGTGGGAGTTAAGATCTGTGAAAGAGAAGCGCTGGAGTTGTTGCATGGTGCCGGAGCACGTGTTGACGGCGACCTGGTAAAAATACCGGATTATCTGGTTCGCAGGGCAGTAAAAAGTGCACCTGAAAAAATTGCCATTTATGACCGTGAAGGCAACCCTGCCATGCCCCTGGAAAAAGACAAGATTTATTACGGGACCGGATCTGATACTCCCTATACGATAGATCTTGATAGCGGGTTAAGGCGCCGGACTGTCAAGCAGGATACGATTAATGCCACCATAGTGACTGATGCCCTGGAAAACCTCGACTTTGTCATGTCAATGGCCCGGGCATCCGATGTTCCCGCCGGCCGCTCAGACCGTCACCACTTTGAGGCGATGACCCTTAACAGTACGAAACCGATTATATTCGATGCCTTTGACCGGCAGGGATTGATTGATATAATCGAGATGGCCTCTATCGTGACCGGTAGCAAAAAAACCCTGGTGGAAAAACCTTACATCATTCACTACTCTCAGCCGACTTCACCGCTGGTTCACCCGAAAGCATCCCTGGAAAAACTATTGACTGCAGCCGCGGAAAGGATACCGCTGGTCTATGCTCCTGCCGTCATGTGCGGGGCAACCGGTCCTGTTACAACTGCCGGTGCGCTGGTTGTGGCCAATGCCGAAATTCTATCCGGGTTGGTCGTTCATCAGCTTAAAGCAGAAGGAGCTCCCTTCGTCTATGGGGGTGGAACTCCTCCCCTGAACATGATTACCACGGTCTGCTCCTACGGGGATCCGCAGGGCAACCTGGGAACTATATCCCTGGTTGAACTTGCTCATTTCTACAACCTGCCCTCTTTTACCCTGGCCGGCTGTACCGACGCCCAGACCTTTGATCAGCAGGCGGCAATGGAAGCCGGTTTCAACCTTTTGATCTCAGCCCTTTCCGGCGGAAACCTGATCCATGATCTTGGCTATATCGGAGCCGGGTTTACCGGCAGTCTCGAATATCTTGTTCTCTGCAACGAAGGTGTGGGGGCAGTAAAATTTATGACCAGAGGAGTAGAAGTAAACCCGGCTACGCTTGCCCTGGACCTGATCAAGAAAGCCGGCCCGGGAGGGCATTTTCTGACAGAGCAGCACACCATGGACTATTTTCGCAGTGAGATGCACTTTACGAGACTTTTCAACAGAAACACCTATGAAAATTGGCAGGCGGCCGGGGCAAAAAGCTTTGGTGAAAACGCCAATGCTCTTTTAAAAGAGATCCTACAGTGGCACGAAGTTTCCCCTCTGTCGCCTGCGGTTGAGCAGGCTGTCAAAGCTATGGCAGAAGGGAAAAGAGAAGGTACGGAACTGGCTTAAACTAAGAATCATTGTTATAATTAAACTCATAAAAACCTAACAGGTTGAGAATATAAAGTTGCAGTGGGCAGATTAAAAGACAGATCTTAAGAGGAGATTTTAGATTATGTTAAAAGAGTTGACAGTTGAACAATTCGTGCGCGAGGTCGCTTCTTCATCTCCGGCGCCGGGTGGGGGAAGTGTTGCAGCCCTGGCCGGGGCCCAGGCTGCCGCATTGCTCTCCATGTACTGTAACCTCAGTCAAAATCGTGATAAACTTGGTGATGTGGTTGATGTTTTACAAGGGGCCGGCGAAGAGGCGCGTTTTTTAAAAACCAAGCTCCTTGAAGCAATTGACGAAGATACAATCGCCTTTAACCAGGTCATGGATGCCTATCGCCTGCCCAGGGATAGTGCAGAAAGAAAAGTGGAACGGAAAAAAGCCATTGAGGAAGCGGCCGTCAATGCTGCAGTTATACCCCTGCAGACTGCCCGCGGTTGTTTAAGAGTCCTGTCGCTGGTCAATGACGTTGCCGGCAAGGGTAACCCCACTGCCATCACTGATCTTGGCGTGGCAAATCTCCAGGCCAGGTCTGCCTTGATCGGAGCTTGTTACAATGTCAGGATTAATCTTGCCATGATTAGTGATCAACAAAAAGTAGCCGAATTTCAGCGCGAGGCTGGCGAAATAACCGAACAGGGAGAAAACTTTTACGCAAACAGCAGCGCTGTAATCGAAGAAGCAGTCTAACCGAGACAAGGGGACGGGGGGGGTGACTCACTTCTCAATTTTGCTAAAGGCCCAGCCTGGAAAGCACTTTATTTCATATTTAGACTGATGAAAAGTGAGTCAACCCCCCCGTCCCCTTGTCTCGGTTTGGGAAGGAGTTGCTTGATGGCAAATCTATATGCTGTAATTGATAATTCGCCCCTGCTGATGTACTTGTTCTATCCCCGTCGGCAGCACAGTAAGCCGGCCGGGGGAGCATTTGACCTGGAGATCCCGGTAAGTGAGGAAGTTTCCATAGTTTGCCGGGCTTACCCTGGTTCGCCGGAGAACCCCTGGATTCTTTACTTTCATGGAAATGGTGAAGTGGTCAGTGATTATGACGGCATTGCCCCTCTTTACACTGACCGTGGTTTGAACCTGCTGGTTGCTGATTATCGCGGTTACGGCGCCAGCACAGGCAGGCCAACCTTTTCTGCCATGGTTGATGATGCCGGAAAAATTTTTGATTATTTGTATCAGGATGACCGGTTCAGGGAGAATGGCCTTGAAAATAACTGGCTGGTCATGGGGCGCTCGCTTGGTTCGATTTCAGCTTTGGAGCTGGCTTCTCGTTTCCCGGGGCGTTTGAAGGGTTTGATAGTTGAAAGTGGCTTTATCAGCGTAGCAGGCTTGATCCGACACCTCGGACTGCCTTTGCCGGGAGATCTTTCCGAACTGGAAGAAACATATCGCCGCCTGACTGCCGGCATCGATTTACCGGCCCTGATTATACACGGTCAACATGACCGCCTGGTTCCCCCTGAGCAGGGAAGGGATCTTTTTAAAACTCTCGGTTCGGAACAGAAAGAACTGGTGATCATTCCCGGTGCCGATCATAACGATGTCATGTTTGTCCAGCCCAAGCTGTATATGGATGCGATTGCTGATTTTTGTCTTGGCTAATGAAACAATCTTTCCGGCCGGATTTAGAGACTTGAAAGTTTGAAAGTGACAAAGGAGGTTCAGATAGTGAAGGTAAAAGAGATTATGTCTACGGATGTCATTACAGTTTCTACTGAAGAAGCTGTCGAACAGTGTGCCAGGCTTTTGCAGGAGCATAATATCAGCGGATTGCCGGTTCTTGACGCTGCCGGAAAAGTTGCCGGTATGGTTACAGAAGGAGACCTGATCAGGCGCGCTTCCCGGGTCAAGGCGCCCGGATACCTGGAGATACTCGGCGGATTGATTTACCTGGGCAGTCCTAAAAAATTCGTTGATGAATTGCAAAGGGCAATGTCGCTTGAAGCGGGGCAGTTGATGACCAAAGATGTTATTTCGGTGATGGCCGATGATAGTGTGGAACAGGCAGCCACCCTGATGGTTGAGAAAAAGATCAGCCGTCTTCCGGTGATTGATAAAGATGGCAAACTGGTCGGCATTGTTTCACGCCGCGATATCATGGCGTCGCTTTACGATAAAAAAGCTTAGCTTTACCTTTGGTAGAATAAAGAACGGAGTGATTAAAGTTCTGGACAAAAAATATAAACTGATCATTTTGGTCCTGGTTGTGGCAGCGATCCTGGTCATAGTTTATCTGGCCGGCAGTGATTCTGAAGAGCCGGGCCGCGCTGATGAAGAAATTGCCCAGGTGGAAGTTCCGGCAGAGAAAATCACCGAAAGCATTGATCCGGAGCAGGATGATCAGTTCAAGGCCGACAGTGAACCTTTTAGTGCATTTCTCGGAGCTCTTAATAATGAAAAGCCGCTGCTTTTATATTTTTACAGCCAAACCTGACGTTCCTGTGTGCTGATGGAGCCCGTGATCACGGCTCTAAAAAGCCATTACGGTGACAGTGTCGCTATCGTAGTTGCCGATGTGGCCAATCCGGAAACAGCTTTGTTTCGCGATTATTTTAACGTTCCTTATGTTCCGGCTTTTTTCTTTATCAACAGCGAAGGTGAAGTTGTTGATGCAGAAGCCGGCATGTTTGATTTTGCTGATTTCACGGCACGGATAGATCCGCTTCTTGAAGATGAATTCGAGGAGAGGGAGCTGTCCCGCATGGAATACTTTTTTGCAGAGACCATTACTGACGCAGTGGCTCAGAGAGGCTTTGTGACCCTGCTGCTTGTATTTATCGGCGGTGTCGTTACCAGTATCAGCCCCTGCATTTTATCGATGGTTCCTCTCCTGGTTAGCTATATCGGGGCTTATGGAGAAGGCCCCCGCTCACGCGGATTCATGCTTTCTTTATTTTTTGTTACCGGTTTGGCTATTACTTTTGCCATTTTTGGTTTTATAGCCGCTTACTTTGGTCAGATCTTTGGTCAGATATCTGTATTCTGGTACTATATCCTGGTTGCAGTGACCATTTTGATGGGGTTGCAGCTTTTAGGGGTTTTTAACTTAAAACTGCCCGGTTTACAAAAAATACCGGTCTTAAAAGTTGGCTTTGGCAGCGCCTTGATTATGGGTATGCTGTTTGGCCTGGTCGCCTCCCCCTGCGCTACGCCGGTCCTTGCTGTAATCATTACTTATGCTGCAGTCCAGGGCGAACCTCTCTATGGCAGCGGTCTTTTATTTGTTTATGGACTTGGCCACGGTTTACCACTACTGGCGGCAGGCACGTTTACGGGTTTGGCCAGGAACCTGCCGAAATTGAGTCGCTATACGCAGTACTTAAGCTACGCCAGCGGATTGATCCTGATCATCCTCGGCCTGATTCTTCTGGTATGGATACTCTGGTAAGTATCGGCCCGAACCGGGCCTTGTAGGATTAACAGCGCAAAGGAGTTGAATTCAGGCTATGGAAGTTAATATCCTTATTGGCGGTGCTGCCGGCCAGGGTATGGATACTGTCATGAATTTGTTGGGTAAAGCCCTGGTCAGAGATGGGTACAACCTCATATACAGCAAGGATTACATGTCCCGTGTTCGCGGTGGTCATAATTTTTCACGCTTGCGAATAGCGGCCGGCACACCCTGGACTACGCTTAAAACAATAGATGTCCTGGTGGCTTTGAATGAAGAGACTTACCAACTGCATCGTGCTGATCTTGTCCCCTCAGGACGGATCGTGTATGACCCCTCTGCCTTCAGCCTGCCCGAAGACGAAAGCAGGGGTGTGGCTATTGAATTGCTAAAGCTGGCTGAAGAAGCCGGTGGCAAGGTGATGGCTAATACAGTCGCTGTTGGAGCAATTCTTGTCCTGCTTGGGGTTGGTTCGGAAAGGGTCGAAGCTTTGCTTCTGGAAATTTTTAAGAACAAAGCCGGTGTGGCGGAAGAAAACATTTCAGCCCTGAAGGCGGGAATTGCTGCTGCTTCGAAACTGTGCAAGGCCTGTTTTACAATGCCTGCCAGTCAGCAAGACAGTAAAAAGCTTTTCATTGATGGGAACCAAATTTTGGGAATGGCTGCCCTGGCCAGTGGCTGCCGTTTTTTATCTGCTTACCCGATGACACCTTCAACCGGCATCATGAATTATCTGGCCGCAAAAAGTCAGGAGTACCCGCTGGTAGTTGAGCAGGCTGAAGATGAAATTGCTGCAATTAATATGGCCCTGGGCGCTTCTTATGCCGGGGTCAGGGCCCTCACCTGCACTTCCGGCGGAGGATTTTCCCTGATGGTTGAGGGGCTTTCGCTGGCCGGCATGATCGAGACGCCCCTGGTTATAATTGTCGCTATGCGCCCCGGACCGGCAACCGGCCTTCCAACCCGCACCGAGCAGGGAGACCTTGATTTTGTTCTCCATGCCGGGCATGGAGAATTCCCCAGGGCAGTGCTCAGCGCGACCTCTCACGAGGATACATTCTATCGCCTCAACAAAGCTTTTGAACTGGCCGATCGCTACCAGATTCCGGTCCTCTTTCTGTCGGATCAAGACTTTGCCGATACTCATCGTTCCCTCGAACCCTTTGATTTTTCGAGGATCGGTTATAACCGTTACTTGGCAGATACCGATCAGGTGGATCGACCTTACCGTCGCTACAGGATCACGGAAAGTGGAATTTCACCAAGGGCTATACCGGGCCAGATTCCCGGGGAAGTGGTGCTGGTTGACAGTGACGAGCATGACGAAAAGGGCAATATCATTGAAGATGGAGAAACCAGGCGCCTGATGGTAGATAAGCGGATGAGAAAAATATCTGCCCTGGCAGCTGAAATGGATGAACCCGATCTTTACGGTGATCCCCACCCGGAATACTTGTTGATCGGCTGGGGCTCCACCTACGGGGTCTTACGGGAAGTGGTTGACGCGCTTTCAGCGGGGGGGATAAAAGCGGCTATGCTGCATTTCAGCGATCTCTGGCCCTTGCCGCAGAAACGCCTCAAGAGTCTGCTGCCGCTGGTAGGGAAAAGCTATTGCGTGGAAAATAATGCCACGGGGCAGTTGGCTTCCCTGATTCGCCGGGAAACCGGTTTGCCTGTTGACAGACATATCTTAAAATATGATGGTCGGCCATTCATGCCCCATGAAATAATTGCGGAGGTGGAAAAAAATGTTTAGAGCTGAGGACTTTCTTACTGGTGAACCTGCCTGGTGTCCCGGTTGTGGAAATTTTTCAATCAGGATAGCCCTCTCCGAAGCACTGGCAGAATTAAAGCTGCCACCCGACCAGGTCCTGATTTG
>CAZVLE010000021.1:0-5607 GCA_964627855.1 uncultured Syntrophomonadaceae bacterium
CAGGTATAGGACAAAAGCGCCGGCAGCAAAAAGAATCGCGGCCAGGTGGATCAACCAACCTATATAAGGAATTTTGATTAGCAGCGCCAGGACTAAAACTCCGATCAGGGCAGTCCAGACGGGATGCAGTACTTTACCCAACTTGTCCAGCACGAGGGAAGCGAGAAAATAACCGGCAAAAATGCGGGCCAGATAGAGCAGGACAATGTAGAGTAAGATTGAAAGAAAACTAATCGGTATGCCAATAACCGTTATAAGCAGGAAGAGGGCTGCTATGGGAACAATAAATACAATCAAAGCGCCATAGCCAATGCTCAGGCCTGGCTGAGCATTAATCATTTTGGCACTACCCTCCGTCAAGCGTGGAAATAGCAAAACCATTAGCAGTGCTACCACCAGCAGGGAGATAATCGGCCTGATGAAGGCAAAGAAACTTCGTGCCGGCGAGACAACTGTTTTGTCACTGGGTAGATCTATTCTTTCCAAAGCACCGCTTATAACAGCTTTATTATTGACAGTGGCATCCTGATCGGAAGTGTAAGTCACTTTTCCTTCAACCAGTGCTGAAGGTCCGAACCGTAAGTCACTTACCCTTAAATCGATATTACCTCCAACCGGCGCATCGACAACAAGACTGCCCAGTGAAGCCCTAATATCTCGCCCTACCGGACCTTTCACGGTGGCGCTGCTGGCGGCAAGGAATAAGTCATTGCCAACCAGACCGGAAATGCTAACCGTGTTTGCTGCTATAATCAAATCGCGTGACGTTTCTCCCTGAAAGAAGACCGTATTGGCTCCGCCCCTGACCGATCCTTCTATATTGCCTGTTATCTTTACAGTCTCGGCAAAAACAAGGGCACTGCCTAATACAATTCCGTCGATATTGACTTCACTGGCAAATACAACGAGATCACCCTTTACAGTTCCACTGATGTTTACAAGGTCACCAAAGATATAAAGATCATCATCGATCACTTCTCCCACCTGCACAGAAGCCTGATCCCCGGAAGATATCATCGCCGCTTCGACAAACCCAGGGCTAAATAGTAAAATAAAGCCCAAGAACATCATAATCATTAATGATGCTGTAAAGATAATCCTTCGCTTCATAAAGCTCATCTCCCTTTTTCTTCTTGCTTTTGAGTACCATTATTAAGGTGCTAAAGATATTCGGCCCGGGCAGCGACAATCCTTCCCCTTAAGCTCATCTTTTTTTAGGGCTGGTATAAAGAAATTCAAAATAAGCCAGGGAACAGAACACCTTTCTCTCTGGTTTATGCTTTCAAACAGGTTTTCTGAGGTTTTTCAGGCTTTCCATGATTAGAGCCGGTAACTTTTTCCCAGGCCTATAAAGCTTACCACCCTGGTATAAATAGTCTACCTTTAACTGGCCCAAATCTGCAGGGGCAAGCTGCAGGGGATTCTTGTTCAGAACAACCATATCGGCAATCTTGCCTTTTTCAAGACTTCCCCGCTCATTTTCATCAAATGATGTAAAAGCAACATTATGAGTATAAACGCGCAGAGCATCGGCAACAGTGAGCGATTGTTCCGGAACAATGTGATTGCAGGCTCCATTAATCCCTTCCAGGGGATTGGGAATCGTAACCGGGCCATCAGAACCCCCGTTGATGTGTATGCCCATATCCAGAAATTTTTTCAGCGGCCAGATTTGGGCCGCCCTCTCGCCGATCAGGCTTTCCATGTATTGCGGCGGTTCAAGTGGTGAAATGAGAAAACCCGGTTGAAGGGTTATCCCGATACCAAGTTTTGCTATTACTTCCAGGGTCGCTTCAGGAATCAGGCAGGCATGAATAAGGGTATGACGATGATCAAGGCGAGGGTAATCTTCCAGGGCAGCTTCAATGGCCTTAACAGCCTGCACCACGGCTGCGTCGCCGATGCAGTGCAGCTGAACCTGCAGGCCGGCCCGGTTTGCTTCTTTAACAAAACCAAAAACTACTTCATCACGGTAAAAAAGGATGCCCCTGTTTTCCCTATCCCCTAGATATGGTTCCAGAGTGGCAGCATCTTTTGAACCGAAGCTGCCGTCCAGGGCACAGGCAAAACAACCGCCAACTCTTGGTAATTTACGCTTTAAGACCTTGCCAACTTCGAGAGTTTGAAAGTAGATCCGAAACTGAATCCCGGCGCTCCTGGCCATAAAGCGAACCAGGTCAACATCCAGATCGCGGGGAAACCCTATCCCTTCCACGGCATGAACCAGGCCAACCCCATAACCGGCCAGGGCATCTACGCCTTTGGCCATGTATCGTGCTAGCTGGAGCGGTGGAACTTTTCCAGTAATGTAGTCGCTGGCCGCCAGAAAGGCTTCATGAAAAAGATGGCCTGTTTCGAGGTTGAAACCACGCAGTGAGCGGATCTGACGAGGAAACATGCCGATTGCGGCAGTATTGGCCACCGCTGAATGGCCGTCATAGCCAACCAGGAAAACGGGGCGGTCTTTTATAGCTGCATCAAGTTCACTGCGGGTAATCAGTCTTTTTTCCACAAGAGAGTTTTCTGACAGCCCAAAACCAAACAAAACCTTTGCCCTTTCATCTCTTTCAGCATAAGCCCGGACGATCTGAAGAATCTCCTCAATAGATGTGGCCGAGCGAACATCATAGGTACCATTGAAAAAAGACCAGTTGGAAAAATGAATATGGCCATCACCGAAGGAGGGCAACAAAGCCTTTGAGCCCATGTTAAGTGTTCTGATGGATTCAGGATAATAATCGGGCAGTTCATTCCCGACGAAGATTATTTCACCCTCATCTTCGACCAGGTACTTGCAAACATTACCCTGCCGGTCACAGGTCACAATGTCACCATAAAAAACCTGCATTTTACTCACAACCTTCCTGATTAGTTATGGCCCTTCTTTCCATTCAACCAAACCCTCTCTTTGCAGACAGTAACAGGGAGCCAGCTCCTGCCAGTTTTCTTTTTTATTCTTTCCGGCAGTCAGATAGTCCTGGATAATGGCGCCATCTTTAATTTCAACAACACGATCACACTGGGCAGCAATATGCCGATCATGGGTTACAATAATAAAGGTTGTACCAAACTCCTGATTAATTTCTCGCATAAGTTGGTTTACCTGGATTGCCGACTCACTGTCGAGATTACCGGTTGGTTCGTCGGCCAGAATAATGCTCGGCCGGTTAATCAGCGCACGGGCAATAGCAACGCGTTGCTGTTGACCTCCCGAGAGATCGGTTGACCTATTGTTCATTCTTTCGGCAACACCTACCCGGGCCAGGAGTTCCTGGGCCAGTTTAATTATATGCGGTGGTGGGCTGCCCTGGCCAAGCCAGTGTGGTATGAGAACATTTTCAAGGGCAGTAAATTCAGGCAGCAAGTAGTGAAACTGAAAAATAAAACCCATCATTCTATTGCGAAACACCGCAAGCTGATCATCAGAAAGGGTTGTTAGATCTTGATCCACGGCATAAACTCTTCCGCTAGTCGGACGATCAAGGGTACCAAGTATATTGAGCAGGGTGCTTTTACCAGACCCTGATTGGCCAATAATCGCACTGTATTCTCGCTGCCCGAAAGCAAGATTGATGTTCTTTAGAACCTGGGTTTTAACCTTGGTTCCATATACCTTTTCTATGCCAACCAGAGAAAGCAGATCAGCCATTTTTTATCACCTCAATAGTATTAAGACGTGCTGCCCGCCTGGCTGGGACAGCTGCAGCTCCCATGCCGGCAATGGTGGCAATAGCAATTGCAAAGATAAAGACCAGCGGGTCGAAGGTTATAGGAAATAATGGTGCTCCCGTTTCATCAGCTGTAAAGGTAAAAAACCCCCAGAGAAGAAGACCACCAAAGAGTGATCCGATTAGAGAACCAATCAATCCCAACAGGGCTCCCTGGATCAGAAAAATTCGGCTTACACCCGCAGTAGATATACCAAGAGCCTTTAGAATTCCTATCTGCCTGGATTTTTGTATTACAGATACTGCCAGCACGCTCGATATGCCAAGAGTAACAGCCAGTAATACAAAAACCTGGATCACGTAAGAAGATACACCCTGGCTGTTTAAGGCACTGAGCAGATCAGGATTTTCTTCCTGCCAGCTACTCCAACTAAGCTCCGGGAAACTTTTTTCCAGACGTCGGGAAAAAGCCTCTGCCTGGAATACATCATCAACTTGCATTTCGATTCCCGTTATCGCTCCGGATAGCTGATAAATTGATTGCGCTCCCTCTATCGAAGTAAAAATCCAGGTAGCATTTAAAGCCTGGTTGCCAAGATCAAAAACCCCGCGAACTGTGTAACTACCTGAAACACCTGCCAGGTTGGAAAGTCGAATCAGGTCCCCGGGACTCAAGTCCAGTTCGCTGGCCAGATCAATACCGACCAGCACCTGGCTCTTACCAACCATGTAGTCACCATCAACCATCCTGCCCCTGATCTGATAGATATCATCAGCCTTCTCCAGGTCTACACCGCGAATGCGAACAGAAATATTTTTTTCTCCCCGTGATAAAAAACCGGAGCCCTCGGCTACTGGTGAAACCGCAGTGAATATTTCCTGCCTTTCAAGCTGTTCGCTGAGTTCTTTCCAATCATCTAAAGGCCTGGTTGTATCAAAAAGTCCGCCAGTTCTGCTTAATATGACAGTTTCGTCTTCCGGTAAAATGCTTTGCAGAATCTCTTCACGCGAGGTGACAACAAGGTGCGGCGAACTGCCGACAGTAGTGTCGATCAGGTTGCGTTGCAGGCCGGTTATGAGAATGTTTAAAAAAACGAGAACTGCAATACCGATAGCGATCCCCAGGGCAATAAAGAGAGTCTGCGATCTACCGTCAATCAAAAATCTCAAGGCTGCTTTCCAGATGAACATCAGTCATTCTTCCTCTCTTCACCTAGCCTGATTCTCTGGCCCTCCTCTAGATCCAGGTCAGCCAGAACCTTGTCGCCCGCGGAGAGGCCTTCCTTAACCAGTAAAAAACCTCTTCCCAAGTCATCTGTGGTAATCTCCCTTTTTCCGGCATAACCGCTTTCTTCGACAAAAACAAAGAGGGCACCATTTTCCTGGAAGGTCAGGCTCTGTTCAACAAGCAAGCTTTCACCAAAACGGTCGGTAACAATTTCTGCAGTTACAGCCAGATCCGGTAAAAGTTCACCGGCAAAACGATCAAGGATAAAACGCACCTGAAAAGTACCACGAGCAGGATCAATGGTTGGTGAAACTCGCTCAACATTTCCTGTAAAAAGAGTATCCGGAAAAGCAGCACTTCTGATTACAACCTCTTGGCCGGCAACAATTTTACCGGCAAACTCTTCATCAACCTGGGCCTCAACAATAGTATTGGCTGACTCGGGAATGATGATACATACTTCCTGCCCAGGGGATACATGCTGGCCTGTTCCGACGCTTATTTGACTTATTACCCCTGGAAAAGGTGCTTTCATAACCGTCTGTTCAAGTTCCAGACGTGCCTGCTCCAGCTGCGTGCGAGCCTGATCAACTTTCAGGCGGGCTTCTTGCAGTTCTTCATTTTTTAAACTGTTTAAGGTGCTTTCGGCAGATCTTTCCTGAGAACGGGCAATCTCTAATTCCCGGGCCAGGTTTGCCACTTCACTCTCCA
>CAZVLE010000022.1:0-7083 GCA_964627855.1 uncultured Syntrophomonadaceae bacterium
TTAAGTTTGATAAAAGAGGTTGACGGTCATGCTCGTTTAAAATTAAAATTTTGGCTTAATAATTGCAAGTATTAAAGAGAATTGGCGGTTATTATTGAATCTTGCTTAATGTCATTAAAGCCAAAAATCATTATTCAAGGAGGGTGGTCTATGATCTGATAAAATTTAAGCACGGTAAGTAAGATGTGTTCGTTGTGAGGGGAAACAGACAATATATTTGGAGGTAAACTTAATGTTTAAATTGCCAAGATATGCTTATTTGTTAGTTTTGTTGTTGTTTGTTGCGCTGATGGCCTTTGGTTGTGGACCTGACGCACCAGATGTGCCGGTGCCCGATATCGATACAGATGAGGATGAAGTATCAGAACCGGCCGTACCTGTTGGTGATAATGTGATCAAAATTGGTTATGTTGCACCCTTTACAGGACCGGCTGCCGAGTTTGGAATCAACGGATGGCGCGGCATGCAAATCGCTGTTGATGAAGTCAACGCCGAAGGAATCGTTGTCGATGGCGAAACATACCAGATTGAAATTATCCGCTACGACAGCATGTGTGAACCAACCGAATCAGTGGCTTCTGTCCATAAGATGATTATGGAAGACGAAGTAGTTGCCTTTCTCGGTGACCACTGCAGTTCCTGTTGTATGGCCATTGCCCCCCTGGCAGATCAGTACATGGTTCCGGGGATTACTATTGAATGTGCGGCAGAAGCTGTAACAAAGCCCGGACATCCCTTCTTCTTCCGGATGCGTCCTGACATGGCCCTGATGAGCCCGCTGGCAGCAGGACCGATCTATGACATCATTAACCCCTCAACCATTGCCTATGTGGGCGTTAATGACGACTATGGCAGATCATGGGTTGAATCACACCAGGACGGTTTTGATGAGTATGGAGTAGAAAAGGTTTCAGAAGACTACTTTGAGCGTGGAACGACGGACTTTACCGTTCTGCTGACCAAAATCCGGGAGCTCCAGCCTGATATGGTTGGTTATGTGGGAACTTCCACCGAAGGAGCAATGCTGCTTGAACAGGCCTATGAAATGGGCCTTATTCCGGATATTGCTTTCTACGGTGCAGAAGAAATGGCCTCTTTTGAAATGCTCGATTACACCAGCCCTGAAGTTCTTGAGGGCACCTATGCTATCGCCCTTTACGGTGAAGCACCGGCCGATCTCGAGCAGGCAGTCAGGGATAGATTCGACGCTCCCCTGCACTACGCGATCATATTTGCCTATGACGGCATTTATGTCTTGAAGGATGCTATTGAAAGAGCACAGTCCCTTGATTCAGAAGCGATCAGGGATGCCCTGAAGGATGGAACCTATGAAACCCTGGCCGGATTTACCGAGTTCATGGATTTCGACGGTTACCAGAACCAGGGCTTTTATGTTCCCTACCTGGTCAAGTGGGAAGACGGTGACATGGTGGTACTCGGCCAGTAAAGTTGGTTCAGTGTCTCACGAAAGCAGATTTGCCGCTTTACTGGAAATAGAATAGAACAGAGAAAGAGTAAACGCAGGTTTGCATTATCTGCTCCTGCGTTTGCTCTTGCTCAACTAAGCTTTTATCTATGTTTTCGCGGGAGATGAACTGAAAATATGCCAGCGATAAAGTTTGCTTTAAACCTGGCATGGCTAAGGTCCATTAGGGTATATTCCTTCAGAAGAGATTTGTCGCTATTTTACTAAATAGATGACAATGGATTCACCCCCTGGCTCTGAGCTGTAACAAAAATTAGTATTTTCTTTGTTTTGTTAAAATATCATGCAATCTGTTTTCTGATAATGCGCTAAAAGGGTACGGTGTGCTGTTGTGGCCGCATGATATTGTCCTTAATGGTTTTAGCGCTGTTTAAAGACCTGACACTTTCGACACAGAAAGGAGAGTTCAGCTTGGAAATATACATCATTAACGGGCTTGTTCTCGGTTCGATCTATGCCCTCGTTGCCCTCGGCTTAAACCTGATCTGGAGCATTACCGATATCCCGGATTTCAGCCAGGGGGGCATTTATGTCATCGCTGCCTATGCTGCTTATTTCACTATAACCTCTTTAAATCTTCACTGGACCATCGCCATGCTTGTAGCGGCACTTACAGGGGCTTTCTTAGCCTACTGCTTCGAAAAATTTCTCTACAGCCGCTGGCGGGGCAGAACCGATCACATCCAGCTATTATGCGCTATTGCTTTATTTTTTCTTCTGGCCAACCTGGCCATCTATCTTTGGACTGCTAAATCCCTGAACCTCGATCATTTTATTGTCGGTAGAACAGAAATTTTCGGCATGGGTATTTCATACCAGAGAATAATGATCATTGTAGTTGTAATCCTTTTATTTGTATTGATTAACCTTTTCCTGAAGAGAACGAAAACAGGAAAAGCAATCAGGGCGGCTACGCAGGACATCGAAGTTGCTCCCTGGATGGGTATCGATATCAATAGAGTTTTTTCAATTATTTTTGCCATGGGAGGAGCTCTTTCCGGTATTGCCGCCACACTGGTTGCCCCTGTCTTTGCTGTCTATCCGATGATGGGTGAGCTGCCCCTTTTGAAAGCCCTGGTAGTTGTCATCCTTGGCGGTAAAGGAAGCCTGGCCGGTACACTCATTGCAGGAATGGGACTGGGTATCCTGGAAAGCCTCGGAGCCGGTTATATTTCAGCTTCATATCAACATGGTTTTGCCTTTATTATTCTTTTGGTTGTGCTGGTATTCAGGCCACAGGGTCTTTTCGGTTCCAGAAAGGAATAAAAACCGGTGCATGCTTACTGAATAATTATATGCAGATCCAAGATCTTGCGCTATGAGAGGTGAAAAGATGGAAATGGTTAAAAACAATTCAAGTGTAGTTAACAGAAAAAATATAACCTTTTGGGCAGCGGGTATGGTTGTAGTTATCGCATTAAGTTTAATCCCAACGCTCTTTTCGCAATATGTCATCTATGTTGCCACCCTCGCCCTGCTCTATGCCATGCTAACGGCCAGCTACGACTTAATTTTCGGCTATACCGGCCAGTTGTCATTCGCCCAGGGTGCTTTTTTCGGTCTCGGCGCCTATACCTCGGCCCTCTTGACGTTGTTAGCCGGTATTAGTTTTTGGCTGGCTTTTCTGATAACGATTATTGTTGGTTTTATTATTGCCGTCTTGGTCGGTTCTCCGGCATTGAGACTGCGCGGTTCTTATTTTGCGGTCACGACTTTCTTTTTGGCCCACTTTGTTTATCTGGTTTTTTTGAACACACATGAATTAACCGGTGGTCCCATGGGTTTAAGGGGCATTCAGCCTCCGCCTAAAATCTGGTTTCTTGATTTCTCCCAGATGAACTATTACTTTTATCTTATCCTTTTCTTCACTGTTTTGATGCTGCTGTTCCTTTACTTCTTGATCTACAGGACAGAAATTGGCAAACGCTTTGTCGCGATCAGGGAAGATCAGGATCTCGCCGAATCGCTGGGGGTAAATACATCTTTTTATAAAGTACTTTCCTTCAGTATAAGTGGAGCCCTGGCTGCGCTTTGCGGCTCGCTTTTTGCCCACTTTTTCCTCCTCCTGCACCCGTCGCAGTTTGTCTGGTTTACATCTGAGATGATTGTAATCATGACCATCGTTGGTGGGGCAGGAACTTTAATTGGCCCGGTTTTGGGCGCTTTTGTGGTTACCTTTGTCCTCGAACTTTTCAGGTATGCTCCCGAGTTGAGATTTATCATCTGGGCGGTGGCCCTGATTGCCATACTTGTTTTTGAGCCTAAAGGCATCATGGGTATGGCCAAGAGAATTCGCTTTAGGAGGGCACAATAATGGCAGATATCTTGGAAGTCAAAGGTCTGAAAAAACAGTTCGGCGGTCTTATTGCCGTTAATAATGTTGATTTTACGGTTGAAGAAGGCAGCAGAACAGGAATCATCGGCCCGAACGGAGCGGGAAAAACGACCACCTTTTCTATGATAGCCGGCGAGCATCAACCGACGGCAGGCAGCATTTATTTTAACGGTGAGCGTATCGATAAACGCAAGCCTTCAGCGATTTGCAAAAAAGGTATCGCCAGGACTTTTCAGGTGGTTCGTGTTTTCAGGGAATTAACCGTATTTGAGCATGTTGTCATGGGTGCGGTTGCCGGTAAAGCTGTTTTCTCGTCTCAGTCCTATCAAAAAGAAGATATTGAAACAATCCTTGAACTTACCGGGTTCGAAAATGATCAGCATAAGATCGCAGGCAGCCTGACCTCAGCCCGGCAGAAGCAGTTGGGCCTGGCAACATCACTGGCCACCAAACCGAAACTATTGTTGCTTGATGAACTAATGGCCGGACTTAACCTTTCTGAAATTGAAAAGAGCCTGGTGATTCTCCGCAAGATTAACGAAGAAATGGGCATCACCCTGATTATTATTGAACACGTTATGCGTGTGATCATGGGCTTATGCAAAAAAATTATCGTGCTTGATACCGGCAGCAAGATAGCAGAGGGTACGCCCGAGGAAATATCGGAGAACGAAAGAGTGATTGAAGCCTACCTGGGTAAGGAGGAAGCTGTAGATGCTGGAAATTAAAAATTTAAGCATTGGTTATAAAGGAGTGCAGGTAGTATGGGATGTCTCTTTTGAGGTTAAAGAAGGAGAAAGTGTAGCTTTTGTAGGGGCTAACGGGGCCGGAAAAAGCACTATTCTTAAAACCATCTCCGGGGTGATCAAGCCAATGGCCGGTGAAATTATCTTTAATGGAGAGTCCCTGGTTGGTATTCCGGCGCATAAAATAGTGAGTAAGGGTTTGGCTTATATCCCTGAAGGGCGAAGAGTATTCCCCTACATGACCGTTAGAGAAAACCTCGAGCTTGGAGCTTTTACCGAAAAGAAAAAAGAGGTAATAGCTAATAATATTAACCGGGTTTTTGAACTTTTCCCGCGACTGAAGGAAAGGCAAAGCCAGATGGCCGGAACCTTCAGCGGTGGTGAGCAGCAAATGCTGGTTATCGGCAGGGCTCTGATGTCATCACCGAAATTTCTAATGATTGATGAACCCTCGCTGGGATTGCAGCCGACTATTGTCAACCTTGTTTACGAGGCTATCGAAGCGCTGCACAGTGAGGGGATAACCATTTTGCTTGTTGAGCAAAACGTTCAGAAAAGTTTAGAAGTTTCCCAGCGCGGTTATGTTCTTGAAAACGGCAGAATCTCAATGTCCGGCTCGAGCAAAGATTTGCTTAACAATGAAGACATGAAGAAAGTGTACCTGGGGATAACCTGATCTTAATAAAGAACCAATTCGATGTGGGGGTGTTTTTGTTTTGCCTAAGCAGTTAGCATTTATCGTATTTATGGCGCTTGCTTTAAGCTTGCTGCCGGCAAACGATAATCTGGTGCTGGCTGAAGACAATCAATCGACAGCACTGCTTGAAGACGACATTTTATATTACTACTGGGCTTTCTGTCCGCTTTGTGACGACCCGGAAGATCACATTACCCCTTTCGAAGATTACCCGATCGAAATTGAGGTTTACGAGATTGTCTATAACCCGGATAATCTGGAGAGGTTTCACCAGGTGAGAGAAGAACTGGGCATTGAGATGATTATCTTTCCCCTTTTCGTCTTCAATGAAGAATATTGGATCGGTTATTCGGAGACAATCAAAGAAGAGGTTAAGAGTGCGATTGAAAAGTCGCTGGCCGAAGAGTCTGCAGAAGACAGGCAAAATATAATCCGCCTGCCTCTAATCGGCGATATAAACCTGGTCGAGTCTCCCATTTTGTTGACCACAATCATAATCGCCTTTCTGGACGGGTTTAATCCCTGTTCATTTTTTGTCTTAACCTTTCTGCTGGCCATTATTGTCCACTCGGCCTCGCGAAAAAGAATCACCCTTGTGGGTGTAACTTTTTTACTGGTAACATCCCTGGTTTACGGTCTTTTTATTCTCGGTGCCTTAAATATAATGCTCTTTGCTGCCCAGCTGTTCTGGATTCGTAATCTCGTTGCTGCCATAGTTATTATTTTGGGAGTAATCAGCGTCAAAGATTTCTTTATCTTTAAAGAGGGTATTTCAGTTGGCGTACCTGAAGCATATAAAAAGAAATATTATCAGCAGGTCAGGAATATATTTTATACAAAATCGGTAATTCCGATGATTACAGCCACAGCAGTGATGGCTTTAGGCATAGCTCTGGTTGAACTGCCCTGCACGGCAGGTTTTCCCTTCATCTGGACCAGCCTTATTGCCGGGATGGATCTGCCCCTGGGCCAGTATGTTTTATTGTTTGCCGTATATATTGCCATTTATTTAGCAGTTGAATTAATCATATTTTTGGCGGCCCTGATTAGAATGCGGACGATGAAGATGACCGAAGAAAGGGGCCGTTTGCTCAAACTGATTGCCGGCAGCCTCATGCTCGTGCTCGGTTTGATTCTCCTGCTTAGGCCTGATTATATGGAAAGTCTACTGGGGATCTTGATCACTTTTGGAGCCACACTAATTTTGATCCTGATTATGTATGGAATCGGAAAGCTTTTGAAAATCGAATCATCTTAACACTTCAGCGATAGATAAGATAAAGCGGCGCCATGGGAACGATTCGAGCGTCCCGAAGCGCAGCATCCGAAGGGGAAATACCTCCGCAGGAGGTGTGTCCCCATACCGCTGACGAAGACGATGGAATCGTCCCCGTGGCTTATATTCTTAGAAAGGAGTTACTTTAAATGAATGGTTTTTACGGCAAGATTTTAGAAATTAATTTGACTACCGCCAGTCACAAAGAAACAATGCTGCCTGAAGAAGACTACCGCCGTTTTTTGGGTGGCAGCGGTCTGGCGGCAAAAATCTTTGATGAGCGTAGCTATCACGAACATGAACCCCTTAGCCCGGAGGCGCCCCTGCTGGTTTTTACCGGCATCTTAACCGGTTATAACGTGCCGACAGCCTGCAAGGCCTCATTTTGCGGTAAGTCGCCGGCAACCGGAATCTGGGCTGAGGCAACAGTGGGAGGATACTGGCCCGCTGCATTTAAAACAAGCGGCTACGACGGCATAATCATCACCGGCAAAGCGGAAAAACCGGTATACCTGGTTTTAGATCAAGATGGTTTAGCCATCA
>CAZVLE010000023.1:0-8201 GCA_964627855.1 uncultured Syntrophomonadaceae bacterium
CAGATCCGGCCAACCGCAATTATCCCGGTGAATTTATTTATGGTGGCGGGCATGTGATCGAGGATTTGGTGGCAGGTAAAGAAGTACGCCTGGAAGCGACGGCTTACGGGACTGATTGTTATCCCCTTAAGAAAATAGCAACCAGCTTTCGACTTTCTGAAATAAATGAAGCCACCCTCTATAACCCCCGCAATGCTTATCAGAATTATAACGTGGCTGTTAACCTCGGCCAAAATACGATCTACACCTACATGGGAGTGCTGAAGCCAAACATTGGCAATGCCAACTACAGCTCCGCCGGCCAGCTCAGTCCCCTCTTTAATGATCCTTACCTGAAAACAATCGGTATCGGCAGCCGGATCTTTTTGGGCGGCGGCATCGGCTATGTCGCCTGGCATGGCACCCAACACAACCCCTCCGCCGAGAGAGGCAGCAATGGTACTCCCTTGGGACCGGCCGCAACCCTGGCCCTGGTCGGAGATCTCAAGCAGATGCAGCATCGCTGGCTCAGGGGTTTAAGCTATCTTGGTTACGGTGTTACTCTGCAGGTTGGCCTGGGCATACCCATCCCCATTCTCAACGAAGAGATTATGGGTTACTGTGCCATTAAAGACGATCAAATCTACGCTCCTATTGTTGACTACGATCGTGCCTATCCGTACCGGGAAAGCGGTAACCTCGGTCTGGTTAGTTATAGCCAGTTGAAAAGCGGCTCTATCGAGATAAAGGGTAAGAAAGTGCCAACCGCATCACTTTCAAGCTATGCCGGTGCCCGGGAAATTGCTGTTGCTCTCAAAGATTGGATCGCAACAGGGCAATTTTTCCTGACCAGTCCCGCAGCGGCCCTGCCCTCGGTTGAGGCCGGTATCTCCCTTAAAACAATGCCGCAGCGCGATCCTGCAGAAAGGGAGAAGCAATAATGCTTAAACAGAAAATAGTGTTACGTTTTCCACCTAATATTGTTGAACAGCCGGTGATCTACCACCTGATCAAGGATTTCGATTTAATGGTCAACATCCTCAGGGCTGATATTAATCCCAAAAAAGAAGGCCGCCTGATGATGGAGTTAAGTGGTGCCGAGGATAACTACCGGAAAGCCCTGGAGTGGTTGAAAGAGAAAGGGCTCAGCGTGATGACCCTTGATCAGCAGATTATCTGGCGTTCTGACCTTTGCACCCACTGTGGCGCCTGTACTGTAATTTGTCCCACCGAAGCCCTGATCTTTGAACGTCCTGAGATGACAGTTCGCTTCATCGAAGAAAAGTGTATCGTCTGTGAGATCTGCCTGCGGGCCTGTCCGGCCAGGGCCATGGAGACCCTGGTTGATAATGCCGGAGCCGGATGAACAGCAAGAGGTTTTACCGTCACTTAAACGGTAGCGGCAGGTTAATACCGTTTACCGTAACCGTTAAAGAAACTGACCTCTGGATTGCCGTCAGCAGGGATGCCTACAGGGTGGAACTGGTTAAAGAGATTGAGGAAGCTGTATGGCAAAGGCGGTTGCAAATGGAAGCTTATCTGGCCGCCCACCCGGATTTTAAAAACAGCCTTGAACCCTGTTTTCCCCTGGAAGGTGCCCCCAGGCTAATCAGTGTAATGGCCCGGGCCGGAAACAGGGCCGGAGTAGGGCCGATGGCGGCGGTAGCTGGTGCCCTGGCCGAAGATATTGGGAGGTTATTACTGCGAGAATCTCCCGAAGTGATTGTAGAAAATGGCGGCGACCTGTTTATAAAGGTCGAAGAGGCCGTTAAAATAGGCATATATGCCGGCAATTCAAAGCTGAGCGGTAGATTGGCTATGCGTGTCGATCCCGCAAAGACCCCGCTCGGGGTTTGCACCTCTTCCGGTACTGTGGGTCCATCATTAAGTTTTGGCCGCGCTGATGCTGCTATGGTTCTTTCACCTGTGGTAGCACTGGCCGATGCAGTTGCCACCGCGCTGGGCAACAGGGTCTCCGGCCCTGAAGACTTCAGCGCGGCCCTGGAGTATGCCCGGGCGATAGATGACATCAAGGGGGCTTTGCTGATCTGTGCCGGAAAAATTGCTGCCTGGGGCGATATTGAGCTGATTAAATTATAAAAAGAGGGATGCTCAAGTGGCGAAGCAAAATGTTCTGCTGGTTTACCCTGACTTCATCGAAGCCAGGGGCGCGACTCAACTCAAGGGCAGTTATGCGGAAGGGCTGGCCTCCATATCTGCTGTTCTCAAAAAAGGCGGGCACCGGGTATCACTTTACCATATGAACGCGCCGGCGGGTCGCGATGAGTTTATGCAGGTTATTTCCGCCTCCCAGGCCGACATAGTTGCTTTTACTGCCTGGACCTTTGTTTACCCCTATATCAAAGATTTTAGCCTCTGGAGTAAGCAGGCCCTGCCCCGGGCAATGGTTCTCTGCGGGGGTTACCATGCCACCCTTGCTCCCGAAGAAGTGATTGCCTCTGAAGGGATGGATGCCATCTGTATCGGTGAGGGCGAACTGCCGATGCTCGAGCTTTGTGATCACCTTGACCGGGGCGAGCAATATCTGGATCTACCCAGCTTCTGGTTTAAAAATGATGGACGGGTTATCAGAAACCCGGTCCGCCCCTACCCGGAAAGTCTTGATGATCTGCCCCTGCCAGACTTTGAACTATTCGATTTTGAAAACTTTCTGTCCTCAAGGATTCAGACAGCGCTGGTGATGCTTTCCCGCGGCTGTATCTTTAACTGCACCTATTGTGCCAATCCCCAGCTGCGTGAAATATACCCAAACCGCAGTAACTACGCTCGTTTCCGCAGTCCCCGTAAATCAATTGATTACCTGCAGGCCATTTTAAACCGCTATCCCTTTATTCGCTACTTTAATTTTATGGACAGCATTTTACCTCTCAAACGCAAATGGTTCTTCGAGTTTGCCGAGCTCTACAGCAAGGAGATCAACCTTCCCTATAACTGCCGTCTCCGGTCCGATCTGCTCGACGAAGAGATTGTTGCCCTTCTGAAAAAATCGGGCTGTTACCTGGCCCACCTCGGTATTGAATCGGGTGATGAAGAAATTCGCAGCCGTTACCTCGGCCGCAAGATCAGCGATGATCAGATTAGGGACTCCTTTCGCCTCCTCCAGAAATACGCCATACCCACCCTTACCTACAATATTGTCGGACTGCCGCACGAAACACCGGCCCAGGCTTTAAAAACCATCCGTCTCAACGCTGAAGTAGGAGTTAAACGTTCGGTGACCAGTATCTTCTTTCCCTACCCGAAAACCCGCCTGGCTCAGATTGCCTCTGAGGCGGGCTTTATTGGTGATGAAATCGACTACAGGGCTCAGGTAGCACTTGTTCAGCCCCAGTTTTCTAAATATGAAGTTCTCTTTGCCCACCGCTATTTTCGCATGTTTATGGCATTTTATCGTCTGGCTTTCAAGCTGCCGGAGCCTTATCGCGGAACAGCTGAAAAGATGATTGCCTCTATCTACGCAAGCCGGCTGCTGCCGCGCAGAATCCTTGTTGCCTTGCACTTCATCTGGGCGGGGCTGTTGAGCAGCACCAAACGTGTGGTGATGCGCTTTGCGCCGGGGAGTTACCTCTGGTTGCGTAACCTGCTTATTCAGTTGCGCGGCAGGAGCAGGACGGAGATTCGAACGAATAGATTGTCTCCCTAAACACCCTTAGAGACAGCGTAACACTCCTTCCCGCCTGCGCTGTTGTGTCTTAGCCGCTCTGTTGAATCAGATCGTCAGATCAGTTATAATACAGGTGTACAGGCCGGCATAGCTCAATTGGTAGAGCAGCTGAATCGTAATTAGCATGTTGGGGGTTCAAGTCCTCTTGCCGGCTCCATCATAAGAGTCAGGGGTTTGGATCTATCTTCCAAATCCATGACTCTTTGACAATTTATAAGAGCTATATATACATATCAATGCAATCTTTGTTTTTGTCGATATTACTCATAATGAGTCCACATAGACAGCACTTTTATTTTTTTCTCCTTCTCTAACACTACATAAATTAAGCGGTGTTTAATGTTAATTCTTCTGGAATATTGTCCGGACAGATCTCCTACCAGTTTTTCGTATGATGGCGGGTTTTGATATGGATCTGTTTTCATTATTTTTAAAAGGGTTTTCGCTTTGCTGTCAAGCCCGGCTTGCTCCAATTTCCGGGCATCTTTTTCAGCACGTTTTGTAAAGACAATTAAATATCCCATCCGATTTCCTCAGCTGTTTTGCATTCCTCAGCAGGAGTATTAACTCCTTCGATAAGGGCTTCACGCATCCCGGGAACAGATAATAAATATAAAGTTTCCTGGACAGATTTCCAGTCTTCTTCAGAAACAAGGACTACATTTCCCTTCTTTGCAGTTATTTGCAGAGGTTCGTTTGATGCTATGGCATCTTCTACCAGTTTGTAAATATTTTGCCTTGCCTTTGTAATAGACACTGTTTTCATGTAAATCACCTCATGTCAATAATATAGTACATAACTACGTACGTCAAGGCAGGTGGTTTTCCTCCCAGTTGCCGTATGTTGGGGGTTCAAGTCCTCTTGCCGGCTCCATATTTGCCTTGCTAGGGGCCCGGGTTTTGATCCGGGCTTCTTCCTGATTAATTCTCCAGCAACTGCGATAAAGGCGAAGCGAAGATGGTCGCAATATGCAGCGAAATGGACAAATGTGTATATTAATGTTAATAATATCCATATTAATATAGAATATTGACAATATATGATATATTTGATAACGTATTTATCATCACTAGGTTTCTTGCTAAAAATATTTATCGTGCTAATTGTTTGAAAAAGATACATTAAATGGGTGTAACTTAATAGCTAGCCTGGACGAAAGAAAAAATTTAGCAAGGAGGAACCATTAAATGTCAAACTATTGGTATCTTTATCAGAACCAGCAGCAATCGGGTCCTTACAGCTGGGAACAACTTCATCACTATGCGAGCACCGGGGCCATCAACCGCATGGATCTGGTCTGGAGTGAGGGCATGGCCGAGTGGGCCCGTGCCGATCAGATTCCCAGGCTCTTTCCCCCGGCCGCTCCCAATCCTCCTTCGGCAGCACCACCTCCACTGGGACAACCGGCTGCCCAGGCCTATTCAAGTTCTTATAATGCATCTCATCTGGCAGGGCAAAAATCGTCGACCGGCATGGAACCGAACGTGGCTGCCCTGCTCAGCTATATCCTGGGCTGGTTGACCGGTTTAATATTTTTCCTAATCGAAAAAGATAACAAGTTTGTCAAGTTTCATGCTATGCAATCGATCGTATTTTTTGGAGGGCTGACCCTGCTGCAAATCCTGCTCGGCATCTTTACTTCGGTGATCTGGTCAGTACTCTGGAGAGGTGTTGGAACCTGGGCAGCATGGTCTACTGTAACCGGCCTGCTCGGTATCCTCTCTACCCTGATCTGGCTGGCAACCGTGATCCTGGCCATTGTTGCCATGGTCAAAGCTTACAAGGGTGAAATATTTAAGCTGCCTGTTGCCGGGGGTATTGCCGAAAAACAGCTTTACTAAGGTTAATAAAGCTAAATGGCTTTAAGGTACATTCAGGTAGTTATGGGAGGGAAATGAAATGCCAGATGAATGGTATTTATTTCAAACAGACCAGGAGCTTGGCCCCTACAGCTGGGAGGAGCTTTTATACTATGTCGAGTCGGGGGTAGTGCAGCCTGAAGACCTGGTCTGGGCCGAAGGCCTGGACGACTGGACAGAGGCGGGCCAGGTAGAGGGGCTTTTCCCCGAAACCCTGCCCGCAGCATATGACCAGGCAGAGATGGTTCCCCTCGAGGGCTCAATGCCTGTGCCCGTACCCCCTCCGCTTGAAACTGCCCCGGCCGGAAACCCCCTGCCGGTTATTTTTTTAATACTGGCCTTTTTACTCTTAGCCGGTGGCGCCCTGGCTTTTGTTTTGAACCTGCAGGGCAGTGAGACAGCCGATGAGACAGGCTGGTTTGAGCCGACCGACGGCTATTTCTTTGACGATGATGAAGTCATGGCTACCGCGCAGTCAGCTTCTCCGACCGGCCCGCCCATGTACAGCATGGGTCAGGGAGTAGTACCGGCGGCCTTTTCACGAACCACCCCGGCAGACTCTCCTCCCGGCAGTTCCGATTACCCGGGTGGTCCTTCAACTCCTGCAGATCCTGCAGCACCGCCCGGCGGTGAGTCGCCCGCGCCAGGGGCACCGCCCAATGGGCAGACACCCGGGCCGGGTGGACAATCACCCTGGCCAGGCGGGCAGATACCCTGGCCGGGTGGACAAATACCCGGACCTGGCGGGCAATCACCTGGGCCGGGAGGGACACCGCCAGGTGGTACTGTTATTCCTCAGCATACGGTTAGAGACCTTACGATCAGCTATCCCAACAACTCAGTTATACGAACCGGAACCCGGGTTAATTACAGTTTTAATTACTATACCAACCACTGGGGCAGGGTGCAAATAGTCGGCACACCGCTGTTCAATGGAACTGAACTGAGCAACGTTGCACATAGCTATAGCCTATCATTGCCGACAGGCCTTGGCAGCGGCAGCGGAAGCTTTACAGTTAACTCTCCACAACGGATGAACCAGTTCAGAATCAGGATGTCTGCATCCGTTGATAGATCAATCCTGCACGAAAGGCTTTTCAACATTAACTACGAATTCAGGGACGATGTAACTGATGATACCCCGCCGGAGGATACCCCGCCGGAGGATACCCCACCGGATGATACGTCTATTGATACGATTCGACTAAATTGGGATTATGGTAAAGTTGGAGTTGACAATAATAATAACATAAACACAATCAAGCGCTTTCCAGCCAATCTGCAGAACCAGATCCAGTCTTCAGATATTACTCGTTTTGAGATTATTTCAAGCAATCTCCCACAGAGGCTTTCTTTTGAACTTGACCTGTCTTTTGGCAGAGGAAGTTTGAGGGGAAAAGGTACTCCAGGAGATTACTCAGTAAAGTGTGCATTGTACGACAGCAACGATAATAGGCGGATTCTTTTAGATGTAAAATTCACAGTAATAAGAGAAAACCAGCAGGGTGCGCAGGAGACAGAGGAGCAAGAAGAAGACACACAACAACCGATAACCATTGTTGCCGATTTCGAAATTTCTCCAGCATCACCACATATTATGCAATTTGTGTACTTCGATCCTAGTCTATCGTACTACTCACATGGAGAAATTGAACGATATGAGTGGGGCCTTGGTGACGGTAGAGGCACAATAAGACAAAACGCATCGGAAAGCGGTAATAATATAGTTCAGACTTATTATGATACCCCTGGTGTTAAGCAAGTTTGGCTTAGAATATACGGTGCAGGAGGCCCATCAGCTATAAAATGGAAAGAGCTCATTATTAGCTCTGGTGTGATTGCCTGCTTTGAGTTCTATCCTGAAAATATAACAGGTATCAAAGTTGGGCAGGAAATTTATTTTTCTGCTGACTGCTCCCGCGGTATAAGTGATAATCGTATAGTTGAATATAAATGGACTTTTAGACGGTATCATGACGGCAGGTCTTTTAGACTTGAACCTCAAATAACTAATAATCCATGGTTATATCATACGTTTTACCAACCTGGCTCTATAGAGGCGACTTTAACAGTTAGTGATGAAGCAGGGAGAGAAGATAGTGTTACACAAAGGTTTAATATTCTACCGATCAATTTGGATGAGACTGAATAGTATTTAGTTTTGTAGCAAAGAGTTCACCCATTCTAAGATAGCACTATTCTTGCCCATTGCAATTAAATATAAAATTGGCTTTTAAGTGGTTGAATACAACTGATAAGCACTAAAGCTGGCTCATAATATTTTATTATCCTTTAATGCCTTAAATAATAAAGGTAATGCATTACAGGGAGGTCGGTTGAAATGCCACAGGAATGGTATTTGTTCCAAAAAGACAGGGAGCTTGGTCCCTACAGCTGGGAGGAGCTATTATCCTTTGCAGAGACGGGGGTGATGCAGCCCGAAGACCTGGTCTGGGCCGAAGGCCTGGACGACTGGACCGAGGCGGGCCAGGTAGAGGGGCTTTTTCCTGAAATCCTGCCCGCAGCATATGACCAGGCAGAGATGGTTCCCCTCGAAGGCTCAATGCCTGTGCCCGTCCCCCCTTCGGTAGAAGCGGTTCCGGCCAGCAAAAGCCCCCTGCCGATAATATTAGTGGGCCTGGCCGTCCTTCTCTTAGCCAGCGGCGCCCTGGCCTTT
>CAZVLE010000024.1:0-15230 GCA_964627855.1 uncultured Syntrophomonadaceae bacterium
CCTTGTTTGTGATCATAGCTAAAGCAGGGCTGAATAGGTTTGACTTGCCATAAAATGGTGAAGTATTATAACCCTATCAGGAAAGTAAATTTTAAGCAAAAATAGCTAGTAAATGACGACATGGAGGTGGGACGAATGGAGAGCCGTATGATCAAGGCATACGCAATAGTGCTGGGCACCATGATTCTCTTGAGCACTGGCTGCGGGGGTGAAAAGCCGGATGATGACTTCGAACTCCCCGAGGTTGCGGACTTCAGCGCATTAGAATGGGTCGAAGCCTTCGAATCGATGCACGAGAAGATATCCTTAGAGTACGCCTTCACAGAGTTAAGAGATGTTGACTGGGACCAAAAGATAGAGGAATACCGCCCCCTTATAGAGAAAGCCTGGGAGGAAAATGATAAGCGGGCTTACTATACCTTATTGCGCAGTTACCTTTTTTCGATTCCAGACGGCCACGTCGCCCTGATTACGGGTAGGAGTTATAACGATGACGACATGGGAACCCTCTGGCAGGAGGTTGGGGGCGGGTTCGGAATGACCGTCGCGTTCCTGGACGACAGACGTTTGGTCGCCGACTGGGTTGAGGAAATAGGGCCCGCGGGTCGGGCGGGCATGGAGGCCGGTGCCGAGATAATTGAGTGGGATGGAAAGACTGCCGATGTTGCGCTGAGAGAGACCTCCACCATCTGGAGTGTGCTCCCCCAGGCGACTAACGTTGGTCGTGATTATGAGCGCACCCGTTTCATGGTCCGGGCACCTGAGGGAGAGACGAGGACGGTAACGTTTCAGAATCCGGACAGCGCTCCGGCTAGTGCATCGTTGACGGCTGTCGACGACGAGATGGAGACTCTTAGGATGACCGACGTTTTCGGAAGCGGGTTTTCAGGCATTCCGGTGGATAAATTCATCGAAGGGCGGCAGCTCGAGGACGGAATCGGTTATATCAAACTATACGGTGAAGCGGACAAACCGGACCAGGTTCCGACTATAGATCAGTTCACGGAGATGATCGAGGACTTCGAAGCCGCGAACGCCAGGGGCTTAATCATAGACCTTCGTGGAAATATGGGCGGCGCTGACGCTATGGCTGCTGCTTTTTTAGGGTCTTTTTACAGCACGAAGACTTTATACGAGTATACGAGCTGGTATAATCTAACCACCGGAGAGATGGAGATAGTGTTATTTGACGAGACAACCGGTGAAGTCAGGAGAGATGCCGGCCTGTATATCGAGCCGGCGCCGGTGAGCTTCACGGGGCGCGTGGTTGCGCTTGTCAACCCGGGATGCATATCTTCCGGTGAGGGCATAGCGATGGGCATAAGAAATCTGGACCACGGTGAGGTGGTTGGTTTCCGTGGCACCAATGGGTCGTTCGGGATGGTGATGGGGCCCGTGATCGAGATGCCCGGCGGCTACTCGATCATGTACCCGGTCGGGCAATCCCTGGACAGGGACAGGAAGATCCAGTTGGACAGTAATGGACGTGAGGGGGGTGTGGCTCCTACGATAAGAGTTCCCCTGACCATGGAAAACGTGCTGCGATCTGCCTCTGGGATAGATGTCGAGCTGGAATACGCTCTCGAAGTACTGAAGGGTACGCAGGAAGATGCACCATGAGTCGTTATAAAAAATAACTATTATTATGATCAGTGGTAGTGCTTTTATACCAGTGAATAAGCTCTTTAAAGAATTCTCAAGGCAGGTTCCGCTATTCAAGGTAGAGATTAAGTAGGTTAAAAGCACCGTCCACCCGGTCGGGTACGTGGCGTAGTTTCTGGTTGCCCCACTGCGAGCTGCTCCAGGTAAAAGGCTCTCCCTCGACGTGGGGTGTGCCGTATCTCATCCAGAAACTCTTATTTGTTGAGAGGTGGTCAAAGCGCCCTTCAAAGCTCATCAACTCTAGAGCTGCTGAAGCCAGGACTGCCTTGGCATCTATTGAACCGTCGGGGATTGTTTTTGGGCTGTCCGTTTCTCCGTAGCCCAGGTCCCACCGCCCGTAGATCGATAAGGGGTTACCCGGTTCCGTGTAGGTAATCAGTTCTTTTGCCGTCTCAACATCTACTACTGAGTCGATCATTTCCAGAAACTGTCTTCTTCTTGCCGGACGGTTGTCGGCAGCCTGCAAATCATCCCTGATCTGGTAGGAGGCGGGGTAGTTTATTCCCAGGATATAGCTTTCGGTCACCAGCTCCCGGTCATAATCAAGATTACGTCCTTCAGGTTTGCTCTCTACCCTGTAGCCCTGTTCATGAGGGAAAAAGAAGATAAAGCTCTGGTGGGAAATTTCAACCAGGCCTAGATCACCACTTTTGGCATCAACGACCATGTAGCCGTTCATGTAGGTGCCTGAGGTATCGATAGAAATATATTCAAAAAACTCCTCAATGCTTGAAGCGAATTGCTCTGCAGCCGCAGCCCGCCAGAATGACCAGAGAGCGTCAACTCTTGAAGCGCTGTAGGTAGCCCGGTGGGTGGTTTCATTAAAGAGGATGCCCTTGTTGTTGTAACCGAAATCTGTGTTGGAGGCCAGGATCCCGGGAAAAACTGCGTTAACAACCATAATATCATCGTTTACGGCCAGGTTCAGGGCGTGGGACTGGTTTAAGTAGCTGTACCAGGTGTTGTGTGTAATGATTACATCATCGTCAAGCTTTTTCACAAATGCCGAGCACCTGGTCTGATAGGCCCTGGCAACGCTTGCATCGCTAAAGGCCAAATCATCGCTTAAATCCATAAAGGCATTTATAAAATAGAGATCAAGCCAGGTCATGGTTGAGGTCTCGTAACCCAGTTTTAATTCATCCGCGGCAAAGTAATCCAGGGCAGGCAACCACTCTCCGCTGAAGTCCAGGTCTGCAGGCTCGCTCACCCCGGTTCCGTGGTAAATTCCGAGCAGCCTGAAGAGCAGTCTTTTGAAATTGTTCTTTTGATCTCTGTTTTCCAGGGATTCGATAAAATCTAGGGTATACTGGTAATTTTCCAGCAGTAGTTGGGCAGCAAGCTCTAAATCTTCTTCAGAGGGAGGAATCCGGGTGGGAAAGCTGTGCGATGGATCAAGCAGGAAAAGGCTGTCCCAGGTGTTGTCGCGGGCTGAAGTAATCATCTTGCCCTGCAGGGAGCTTTGAATATAACCGGCCTTGTATTCTGCCCTAAAGATGTTTTCGTCCCTGGCTACGATCGTAAAATTGTAGATATTATCGACTACCTCGCCGACTCCCATGGACTGATCGTCAAGGGAATAGTGCATTTCAAAGAGTGACTCCAGGGCGTCATCATCCAGCTCATCCGGCTTACGGTCTTCCTGAGGTACAACCTCTTCTTCTACCGGTTGCGGCTCGCCGTTGTTACTACACGCGCCGGTGAAAACCGCTGCTGCTAACAATAAACCAATCAAGACAACGCGCAACATCACATCACCCCTGTAAGCGATTAGTGTCTGGCTCCCGATGGCAGAAGCAATTTACTTCCGCTCTGTCTATTTTATACTAATTAAAACCTTATTTGTGAGGTAGCAGACAGCCAAATCGGGGACGGTTCTCTGTTTTATTGGGGCAGCAACGACAGGCTATTTTGAGGGTATCTATGTGGATAGCAGAATAATCCAGTCCTTGCAAGTATGCCTGCCGGTGAGAATGGTTAGGCAATTTGCAGAAGCCAAAAGATTATTGGAGGCCCAATAGAAAAACTAATTCTTGTATCAGCAATAATCAGCAAGAAGGATCGGGGAAGAGCGTTTTCAGGTCAGCCTTGGTTGTTCCTGGTATGATTGGTAGAATCATCAGGGTTCCAGATGTTGTCAGCTCAGGCTAATAGCAGTTATACTAAAGTAAGCAAGGTTATAAAAGGAGGGGTTAAGCATGTCTTATTTTTCTAAGGTATCATCTAAAGGATGGATAGTTATACCTAAAGATATTCGCGATAAATATAACATCGTTCCTGGAAAACCCAGGGGAAAGTAGGGATGTGCCAGCGGTTCCAGGAGGGCAGTGTTTGAACTGTTTGAGGTGAGTGATCAGGTGGTGAAAGGCACTTTTAAAAGCAGACAGAGAGGAGCATCATTCTGTCTAAAGAAGGTGATAAACCAATGAAACGAAGAATGCTAATAATTGCTTCTATTGCTTTTGTGTTATTGTTAGGTTTGACAGCCTATTACATGATGCAACAGGGCAGGGTTACTGACGAAACGGCTCGCGTCGATAAGCCTATTGCTCAACCGGTCAGAGATGTAGAGCCGGTACTCGAGGTTGTCGCTGAAGATCTGGGCCTTATCTGGGCGATTGATTTCCTGCCAGGCACAGCAAAGTTACTGGCTAACGAAAAATCAGGCTCCATGTTCCTTATCGATACCGGAACACTCGATATCACAGAGATTGCCGGTGCTCCTGAGGTTGCATCAGGTGGCCAGGGCGGCTTGCTCGATGTGACAGTGTCACCCGACTTTGAAGCTGATAGCTTCGTCTATCTAACATATTCTGCCGCGAATGATGCAGGTGCCACGGCAACCCACCTGGCCCGCGCACAACTGGACTTAGATGAGCGAAGCTTAAGTGGCATAGAGATATTATATGTGGCTGAGCCTTTCCTGAGCGGAACAGCCCATTATGGATCCCGGGTAGTAATAGAGGGTGACTATCTATACATGACTATCGGCGATCGCGGAGACAAGAATTTCGACAATCACGTATCACAGGATACTACCAATGTTCTTGGTACAACTATTCGGCTACTGCGTGATGGTTTGATACCTAAAGATAATCCCTTTGTTGGTGATCCAAATGTGCTTGATGAAATATACACATATGGCCACCGCAATTCACAGGGTATGACCATACATCCGGAAACGAAAGAGATCTGGCAAAGCGAACACGGAGAGCGTGACGGTGATGAGATTAATATTATCAGCGGGGGCAACAACTATGGTTGGCCGGTAGCTACCTATGGTTGCACCTATACCACTGGCCAAGAAATCGGGGTCTTTCCTGAAGATCGTGATGACACGGTCAATCCGATCCATTACTGGGAATGCGGCAGTGGTGGATTTCCACCCGCCGGGATGACATTTTATGATGCGGATGGGTTTGCAGACTGGCAGGGTGACCTCTTTGTCGGCGGCCTGGCGGGTCAATACCTGGCCCATTTCCGGGTCGTCGTTGGCGGATTTGAAGAGCTTGACCCACTGCTTGCAGATGAAGGCTGGCGCATTCGCGACGTTACAGTCGGTTATCATGATGGTGCCATCTATGCTGCTGTCGAAGGTCGCAGCGTCTCAATCGTCCGCATCGCACCCAAACCTATATAGGGGACGGTTCTCTGTTTTATTCAGGTTTCCTTGTTTTTATTTCTATTGTGCCGAAAACAATCATGTCAAAGTTTCACCAGCCATTTCTTCTGAATATAGAGCCCGGGAGCGTAATCTTAGATGCAGGCTTTGCCCAGGGGCGTATCAACAGGAATGTTGCCGAGGTGTCCTTTTAAAAACCGCTGATGACGGGGCAGGTTTCATCAACAGCCCCGTCCACCAGCATGTTAAGAAGGTGGAGAGCGATGAAAAGCATTTTTATGAAAGCGATTAAGGTTTGCTGTTTATTATTGGCTATGGCTTTTGCGTTAATCGGTTTCTACAATACCCTGATCTTTTTACAGCATCGTTCAATAAAGGATTTTGTAGAAAGCAGGGAAGCGGAAAGAGATTACGAACCGGAGCTGCTCTATAACCTGAATGGCGGAGAACCCCTGTTTTTGGTAAACCCTGAATATGAACAAACCTTTATTTTCTTCGAAGGCTTCAGGGCGCTGGCCCCGGCGGGAATGTATGACGATTGGTTCAGGGAGGTCCATCAAAAGCATAAAATAAATATAATAGTTCCTGTTTACGGCCTGCAGAGCTTTCCCTTTGCCCAGCGGGACAGGGGTTCTGAGTGGCATTACCAGGAAGATATGCGGACAGGAATCCAGATTTATGAGGCCTATACCTCACTGCTGCCGGAAAACCACCGCATTGTAACCGGATCGATGTCTTTCGGAACACTGCTTAATTTAGCCATTTGCGCCAAAACAGAGCGCAAGCCCGATGCGGTAATTTTAATGTCTCCCCTTAATTCGGGGCTGGATTTTCGGGCCGCTGGAGAAATAGTGCATTGGCTGTCCAAGCAGACTTCGTGGCTGAGGCATATTATCCCCTACTCAAGAGCCGGAACGCCTCCCGGCAGAGCAACCCCATGGGACATCGTGAATGATGAGATAAATGTTGAAGTGGCGGAAAAATTCTATATGAATTATGAAGATAGCTCGCAATACGGCTATCAGACCGAAGTAATAGCAGGGTGGTTAGAAGAGAGACTGGTGCCTCTGATAAAGGAACTGGAGATCACCTTCATCTGGGGTGACAGCGATCTTTACTTCAGCCAGGAAGGCTTTTTCAACCTGGCGACAATACTCGGGGAAGCCGGTAATAATGTTTCGGTAAATGTCATGCAGAACTCAGGGCATATGGTGCTGCTGGACAACGATCGGGACAGGGCCAGAGAAATAGTTCTGGAAGTGTTAACTCAATAAACCATCGCCAAGGAACTCATTGGACGTTGCTGCTGCAGGGCAAGCCTGGTTTCAGAGTCATAACCTAAAAAGCGATACTTTAAAGGAATTCAGAAACAAATAACGAATAATGCCCTAATTTTATTTTCCGATGCATCAATTTCGCCTGATTTATTTAATCAGGCTAATTAGGGGAGGTTGCTTTTTATGGTTGATCAAGCCGAGCTATCAAAAGTTCCGCAACAATGGCGTGTAGAGAATAATAACAGTGATTCGTTTTCAATTGAATGTCCAGAATGTGAAAAACACTATGAATATGACTCTTCACTATTTATAAAAGATGCAACCACAATCATTCCCGAGCTTACGAAAACAGGTCAGGTTGTCAAAGTTCGTAGCTCAATTAATTATATACTTCCTTTCGGGCTGGGTGTTGCTGTATATTACCTGGTTCATCAGTGGGCTAACCCCCCGGGCACTCCACTTATGCAGGGGGTGTGGATACCTGTAATAGCCGCTGTTTTTGCATATACGGCATTTACGCCCCTGCTGTCTGGTATTATTTCAACCGGGAGCGTGCCAATTTATTCTTTAATATGTTCCCAGTGCAAGTCTAATCTCTATTTTGCTGCGGGTAAGAAAAAATTTGGCCTGCCCATCTATTCTCCTCACCAAACAGATGATCCTGACAACGAAAAAGCAGGCAATATTAATCCGAAGATAATTGAAGTGCCTAGTAAAGTTTCCATAACTCGTTCAAAAAGCTTTGTCGGTGCAATAATGGACGTAAATGTATTTCTAAATAACGAAGAAGTTGGCAAGTTGAAGAACGGTGCAACACTGGATTTTACAACTTCTTATGCATTAAATGAACTCACCGTGGTATATACTGCCGACAATAGTACCAGAACAATCCGCTTTAAAGCTGAACCCGGCGGTTCGGTAAAAATTGGTTTAGATTATGCAGCTGGAAAATTGAAGTTGAAGAATGAGCAGAAGGCATTCAGTGATGATGGTGTAAAAGCAGCCATGGAATATCTTGCCAGGGCGAAGGCAGATCATCATTTTAGGATGCGTGTTCAGAAGTGTATTGATTTCGCTGAACATCTTCAACTGGCTGAGTCTGAAGGATATAGTTTTACCGAAGCTCAATTAAACGAAGCCAAAGAGTGGGCTGACTAACTTAAACATTATTCTTAGGCAATGATTATTTGATGGCTTTGTCTTTGTTTTAGCGGGCCGTTGGAAAAAATGTTCCATTTCAAGACCTGACCCTATGTATAGCTATGCAGTGCAAAGTAAGTGCGTACAGACGCAGAAAAAGGTGACCGAGTATTATTGGCTAAATGCCTCTACAGCTTCTTTTAGAGTTTTCTTTATCGGAGTGTAAGTCAGGGCCAACTCTCTTTCTGCCTTACTACCATCAGCCCGGACGTCATTCATCATAGTCCTAACGGTATCTATCGACATGCCCCACTGGGGAGTTTTTTTATTTAGACTGGCAATTCCGGTAAATATATAAGCCATGGCCATAGCCATAGCGTTACTCATTTTCATCTTTGGTACAGCTACTCCGGCAATATTACAGATTAACCTGGTAAAGTCTCCGTAAGCGAACTGTTCTTTACCAATAATGTATTTTTCTCCGATATTATTATCTTTTTCAAGCGCCTTAATTATTGCTAAAGCGACATCTCTAACATCAGTAAAAGTAAATATTACATCGTTAAAAGCTATTGCCGGGATTTTTCCTTCAAGTAAATTTATTAAATATTGGCCTGTGGGTTTAGGATCATTCGGTCCCACCACTACTGTAGGATAGATTACAACCACTGGCAAATCTCTTTTTTCAAATAAGTCCCAGACAATCTGGTCGCCGGCAAGTTTACTTTGAGAATACTCGCTGAAACGGGTAGGCCCTATTTCACATTCTTCCGTGATGATTTCATCTGCAGGGTTGCCATAAACGCCTACCGTACTGATATGAGCGATTTTTGAAATGTTTTTTTCAAGTGCTGCTTCCATAACATTTTGAGTACCTTTGATATTAATATCTGTGTATATGTTTTTATCAGGCTCCCAGAAAGAGTATATATTTGCCAGGTGCGCCACCCAATCGCAGCCCTGCATCCCCCTTAATATAGATTCCTTGTCAGTTACATCTCCAACACAAAATGAAGCCCCCAGCTCTTCAAGCTTTGCTTTTTTACTCGTATTTCTGACAAAACAATGCGGTTGATGGCCCTTTTCAATTAATAGCTTAACCAGCTCTGTTCCAATAAATCCAGTTGCACCGGTAACAAATACCTTCATGCTCGCACCTCTCCTCTATTGGTTAAATATATTGCATGGTTGATTGATAGCCTTATTTTACAGTTTATTGATTGCTGTTTATATTGTTTTATGCGATGCAATATAAGCCAGTTATGCGCAATGGTTCATCTAATAATTGCTAACGGTGTTATAGATACTCAGCTACTTTGGCAGAGGATGTAATGAAATAATTTGATGATCGATTTGGGTAAGTATTATGACTGAACGGCCAATTGACTTAAAGCAATTATAACAACATTCAGATTTACTTGTCAATTATAGCGCTCATATTGATGGCTAAGTTTTAGGCAGATGTTGAAAGCTGTTTTAGGACAAGCATCGGCAGCGATGATTATTTTAATCGTAATTTTTAATGTCTGCTCCCATCCTTCCCTCCTCCTCCCCATGATAATAATATGGTAAAATAGGCGCAAGCTATGATACTTGAGCACAAAACACATCTGGGCTACCTACAGATAGCATCCGCGGCTTTGATCTGGGGCACGTACGGGCTTTTCGTGCGGGCGCTTGATTATTCACCGGAATATATCCTGTTTTTTCGCTTTCTCTTCGGGTTAATCGGTCTGCTTATAGTAACCTCTTTCAAAAATGGTCTCACTGCTTTAAAGCCTTCACTCAGCCACTGGAAGTGGATGCTGGTCCCTGCTTTCTTAACCGGCCTTTCCTGGCTCTGCTACACCTATGCCATAAACTACACCAGCGTGGCCAGCGCTGCTTTTCTGATCTACACTGCACCTGTCTTTACGGTAATCTTTGCCCCCCTGATCTTAAAAGAAAAACTGGAGGCCAGGACTGTGGTGGCGCTGATCATTTCTCTGCTCGGCACGGCATCGATAATGGGTTACAGTAGCCTTTTTGGCGCAGATTCAAGCCTGGCCGGTGACATGATTGCTCTTCTGGGGGGCATATCTTACGGCCTTCTGGCACTGTTCATCAAAAAAGCTCCTGCTTCAATCCTGGGCATGCCTTCAAACATAATCGTGTCCGGGTATATCGCCCTGGCCCTGCTGCCTTTTGTTCTAACTTCGTCAACCCAGTTCAGCTGGAAAGGAATCCTGATCCTTTTAGCTCTCGGTTTGTTCCAGCAAACTTTTGGCGCAACTCTATTCCACCTGGGGCTCAGGACGGTAAAAGCGCAGCATGCCAGTATTCTTACCTATGTTGAGCCTCTGGCGGCCACTATGATGGCGGCACTGTTTTTACATGAAGCAATCACTCCGGGTTCACTGCTAGGGGGCATCTTAATCATAAGCGGTGGTATGATTATCGTATTAAGAAACAATTCCAGCCACCTTATAAAAAAAGCAAACCCCTGATAGTAATCGGCGCCTGTTCTTCCAATAACTGATGTAAGTCGTGATTCTTAATCCTCAGCAATGTCAGGATAACCGCAGACACAGCTCTTAGGTTTAGTAAATTTTTTGGTAATAGTGCTGACTTCAGGCTGGGTTTACAGATGGAATAGGATCTGAGAAAGGAAAAAGCAGAAATTGAATGTGTGCTTGAAGAGATTCAAGAACACAATTGATCTTTGCTATCTTGTTTGCATCGCTGTCTTAGCATCTTTAACACCCTGATTAAGATAACACAGAAAAAAGGACGGGGAGAAACATCCCCATTGCCTTTACTCACGAACAAGTTAGACCAAACCTTTAGCACTCATATATCATTGAAATATTATAGATACGTGCTATAATTGAATGCAAGGAGTGATGAACTTGTCATTGATATTAGGGCGTTCCGTGATTACTGGAAAAGGACAGGTGCAGATACCTGCAAAGATCAGGCAGGCTGTAGGCTTGAATATTGGCGATGAGGTGGCTTTTAAGTTGGTTAACGGGGAAAAGGTTGAGATTGAATTTATTATAAAAGAACCGTTGACTGAATTCGCCGGTTCATTTTCGAGGCGCAAAGAATTTCCCGGCCTGGAAAATGAAGAAAGGGCAGCCAGGCAGCTGGTAGCCGAAAGGGCAGTTGAAGATTATGAGTGAGGAAAGAGCCTGGCTTGATGCAAACATCATTTTACGGTTTTTGCTTAAAGACCATCCGGAATATTTTAAAGCGGCTCTTCATCTTTTTTCAGAAGCGGAAAGAGGTGCTATCATCCTTTACCTACATCCCTTAATTTTGGCTGAGGTTGTTTGGACTCTGCAAGGCTATTATGGATATCAGAAGGCAGAAATAGCGGCAACTCTTGGCAAAATGATAGAGGCGGACGGACTTTTTGTAGAGGATAAAGATGTTATGAAAAAAGCCTTAAGAGATTATGCAGAAAAGAATGTGGATTATATAGATGCCTACTTATCTGCGCAAGCTGTTATTAAGGGCCCTCAGGTCATTTATAGCCTTGATAAAAAGCATTTCTCACGCCTTGATGGTGATATCCGACTGCTCCCTTGACTAACACAGTAGCTCTACCAGCGTGTATCCGGCCACTGGGAAAAATAAACAATCCACAGCAGCAATCACGGAGCAGTTATCTTCGTAGATGCTCTCCCCATCTTTCGCTACCCTGTCTCTGCTGACACAGAAGTTAATTCCAGGATTATAGGCTCAGAGTTGTTCCCGGCAACGTAATTAATATACATACCCAGGTTCTTCTTGAACTCTGTTGCCGTGATTACTTTTGTCGTCCCTTTCATCTCAGCGCCTCCGTATGATAGTTCTATGTAATCGCGTGATTTAAAATAATATAATTCGTACGTTATTTTTTTAAAAAACTATTGCATTTTATGAAAAACGGTGCTATCCTTAGACCGGACGGTCTAGACCGTGCGGTCTAAGGAGGCTGATCAAGTGGTTAGGCAGGGTTTTCTCAACTTAACAGCTGAAGAAGGGGACAAAATTATTAATGCCGCCCTCGACGAATTTGCTGAAAAAGATTTCGAAGCAGCATCGCTGAACAATATTATTACCAGGGCAGGTATCTCTAAAGGAAGTATGTACCATTATTTTGCCAATAAAGAAGACCTCTACCTCTACCTGATCAATCATGTTTTAGAGCTAAAAGAATCATTCCTGAAGAAGACCCTTGATGAAGCTGAAAAACCGGTTTCAGAAATGGGCTTTTTTGAGAGCCTCGAATTTCAGATGCTGGCTTCGGTCAACTTTGCAATGCACTATTACCGGGAGCACCAACTTAGTGTTCACTTGCAAAACATGGCCGAAGGACCGATGAAAGAAAGGCTGTTTGGAGATTTACAAATAGCCTTTGAAGACTATGTAAGAGTTATGGTTGATGACGCGATTAGGGCAAATGAAATAAGGGATGTTTTTGACAGGGGTTTTGTAATCCGTATTTTAAAGTTTACCCTAATGCATTTTATCGACATCTATCCCGACTTCAAAGACTTCATGGCTGGTGGCAGCGACGCTTTAAAAGTAGAAGCGCTCAAACTGTCGGCATTCCTGAAGAAGGGCCTGCAAAAGAATAGCGAGGAGAATCTATGATGAACTATTTTCAGATTTTAAGCATTGTCTTTGGAGCAATCCTGATCCTGACCAGGCCGGCGATCCAGTTTTTTCCGAAGCAGTGGAATGCTTTTGAGTTAAAAACTGCATACACGGAAAAACAGCCGCGTTGGGTTTGGTTTATCGGACTGTTCGGCATTTGCCTGGTAGCCTTCACCTGGTATAAGCATCTCACTGCAGGTGTTCCCTATTCCATTGTGATCACCCTGATTTTAACCTTAACGCTGGTCAAAATGTCACAGGTGCTCTTCAACTACAAGCAGTTTCGGATTTTTGTTGTGCAGGTGCTGGAAAAGGATCGCAAAACACTGGCTCTGATTAATCTATTCGCCCTTTTATTAGGCTTAGCATCCCTAGCAATGGGATTACTACTCTACTAGGAGGTATTAAGAGTGAACTATTTTAAAGTTCTCGGTATCGTTTTTGGGCTGGCTGCATTTCTAAAGCCCTTATACATGCATCTGTTGCCCTGGGATGAAAAGAGTTTCATTGAAAAGTTTTATAGTGAGAAGCGCCCGCCTTACATCATAGTTATTGCCCTGATTGGGCTGGCCTTAATCGCTTTAACCTGGTATTTTCATTTCACCCTGGGTATTTCTAATTCAATCTACATTACTGTGCTATTTTCGCTAACTGCCATCAAGGCGCTGGTCTTACTGCTTGATTACCAGAAGTTTCAGAAGACAGTTGCTGCTATGCTGAGTAAAGATCGGGGCCGGAGCATAATCCTGGTCGATATCGGTGCTTCGGTGATCGGGCTGGTCATTCTTGTCTTAACCTTTATGCTCTATTAGGTTAGCAGGATTATTTAAGTTTTAAGGCATTATCTACGCAGGGAAGTGATATCAAGTGAAGCTAATCTTAAAGATAGCCATTTTCAGTTTTGTTCTTGTGGGCCTGGCGCTGATTTACATTGAAGTAAGATCGGGAAGAACCGAACCCATCAAAGATTCATCAGGAGAGGTCATACCCGGCAGTATCGCAGCACTGGAAAAGGTAGAACTGGGCGGAATGGAGCAGTGGATCTTGATCAGGGGACACAATGTGGACCACCCTGTTCTGCTTTGGCTGCACGGGGGTCCCGGGGCGGCCCAGATGCCTATAGCCTGGCATTTCAACGGGAACTTGGAAAGAGAATTTATTGTTGTGCACTGGGACCAGCGGGGGTCAGGCAAATCAAACCCGCCGGGTTTCGATGAAACAACCATGACCGTTGATCGATACATCAAGGACACAGTCGAACTGACCAATTACTTGAAAGAGCGTTTCGGCCGCGAAAAGATTTACCTGCTGGGCCATTCCTGGGGTTCGCAGATCGGCATTCTCGCCGCGGCCGCCAACCAGGAGCACTATTACGCTTATATCGGAGTGAGCCAGCTGGTGGATCCTCATCGCTCCCAGGATGTGGCCTACCAGTGGCTTCTGGATGAGATCATGAATGGCTCCAACGAAAAAGACCTGGAAAAGCTTGACCGGCTTGGCCCGCCTCGCTACCTGGATCATGCCGATTATGTTGTATTTGCCGGGCTGATCGACGAGTATGGCGGGAATATGGATATGAGGTTTACAAACCTGGCCTGGATTGCCCTACAGTCACCGGAATATAGGGTAAGGGATTATTATTACTGGTTGCAGGGAGCAACCAGGGGAAGCGGGCCGATGTGGCAAGAATCCCAGGCTTTCAACCTTTTCCAGGCAGTGGCGCAAATTGATCTGCCGGTTTACTTCTTTTCAGGGGCACATGACTTTAACACTCCCCTGAGCCTGGTTGAAGAATATCTTACCTATCTTGAGGCTCCTGCCGGCAAAGAACTGGTTGTGTTCAGCAGCTCAGCCCACACCCCTTACATGGCCGAGCCGGAACATTTCTTCCAGGAACTTAAGAGGGTTAAAAACGAAACATACCAATATAGTATTGAGGTGGAGAATAGTGATTGAAATTGTCAATTTATCCAAGAGTTACAACAAAGGCACCGTCAAGGCTGTAGACAATCTAAATCTGACCGTAAATAATGGTGAAATCTTCGGGTTTCTTGGTCCTAACGGAGCCGGAAAAACTACTACAATCAAGATGATGGTGGGGCTTCTGAAGCCGGACAGTGGAACAGTAACGGTAAATGGCCACTCCATAACTGAAGATCCGATGGCGGTGAAAAAATCGATCAGCTTTGTTCCAGACAGCCCTGAGGTATATGAAAAACTGACCGGAATCGAGTATCTAAACTTTATGGGTGATGTTTATTCCGTTCCATCAGAGTTACGTCGTGAGAGGTTAACCTATCTGCTCGATCTCTTTTCTCTTAGCGATGCCGTCGGCGACTTGATCCAGTCATACTCACACGGCATGCGCCAAAAGATTGTTTTGGTCGGAGCTATGCTTCACAAACCCGACTTATTTATCCTTGATGAACCGATGGTGGGGCTTGACCCCCGTTCGTCTAATAACCTGAAGAATTACATGCGCGAGCACTGTAAAGAGGGTAAAACAGTCTTTTTCACCACCCATATTCTCGAAGTAGCTGAAAAGCTATGCGATCGGATTGGCATTATACATCAAGGCCGGCTGATTGCCTGTGGCACCATGGAAGAACTAAAACAGATGGCTGCCAACCGGGAAAACCTTGAAAATATCTTCCTGGAGCTGACCGAATGATGAACATCTTTAAATTAACCCTAATCCAATTAAGAATAAATTTCGGAATTTCTGCCCTGCGCTGGCAGATGAAGCGCGACCTGAAAAAGTTTCTCGGGACAATCGGTATCGTCGCCCTGGTTGTTTTCAGTTTGAGCCCTGTTTTTTTCCTCTACCTGAGAATGCTGCATGGAGCCTATCAGGTTACCGCTGAACTCGGTCAGCCTGAAGTTGTGCTGGCGACCGGACTGATGAT
>CAZVLE010000025.1:0-29740 GCA_964627855.1 uncultured Syntrophomonadaceae bacterium
CCCAACCGATCCGACAGATCCTGCCGACCCACACGATCCTTCCGATCCAGCCGATCCGACAGGCCCATCCGGTACTAATGGTTCGACAGACCCGCCAGGACCCGGAGGCCCGGGAGGAGGCATAGGCCCGCCGGATAACGGAAACGGGAACGGTGATGATGACACAGATCCTTCCAACGGAAGTGTTCCGGGTGAAGAAGTCCCATATGCCCATATTACTATAGCTCGCGATCAAAATATAACTTATGAATTCTGGACCTGCAGTGGCCTTGCAGGCACATGGCGCTGGAAAATAACCATGAATGTTATGGGGTTTTCCGGGCCTATAAGTGGAAGCGGCACTTTTACTATGCGCCCCGACCCATCATATGATCCCGATGCAGAATACAGGCCGCCTGACCAGGCTTCGTATGTTTCTGACTTCTTCAACCCATCATTTAGTGGGCAGACTGAAACACAAGAAGATGGCACCTACACTACCGTGCAGTGGCAGGGTACCAACTATAGATTATCATTATTTCATATTGCTTTTGGACCGGGCAATTGGCCACAGAATTTTGTCTTGCGTGGAGCCTCCTGGAATTATACTATAACTACGTACTACCCTGGTGGCGAACAAGTAGTTACCGTACCAAACGAAGAAGATATTCATTTCAGTGGGATAGTCCAACATACCAGACCTCCCTATTGCCCCTGAGGGCCGGGTCGAGACCTGCAGGCTAAGTTTCAAATATCGAGGCTGCCCGGGGAAACTGGCAGAAGAGCCGTGACAATGCCAGCGAGTGCCCTGGGAGCGGTAGCTTGCAATAAGTGCAAATAAAAATGGGATATCAATAAATGAAAGGGCCCTAATAATAACCCTGCCCCATTGTTTCATGGGCGGGGTTATATTCGTTTTCTCTCGCTTCTCCAGAATCCCGGCAGGGAATCTTCCAGCAGAGTTTTTCAGAAAGGAACGCGGCAAACTGTTTGCCCGGTTCCCGGCTATGTAGTATTATAAGATCAAGATATAGGAGCATTAACTAAACAAGCATTGGCAGAAAGAAGTGCAGACCAAGATGACCCTAACGCTGGCTGAACTGAGAAAGAGCTTTGATGATGTTGGCTATATTTGTGACGATAATACTGTTCTAACCGTTTACCTTTCCCTTCAGCTGCAGAAACCTTTGCTGATCGAGGGAGCCCCGGGCGTGGGTAAGACTGAGATGGGCAAGGTGCTGGCCGAGGTCATGCAAACTGAATTGATCCGCCTGCAGTGCTATGAAGGACTTGACGAGAACAAGGCGCTCTATGAGTGGAATTACCAGCGCCAACTGCTAAAGATCCAGATGAACCGGGCCCTGCAGGAAGAACAGGTCAGGGAAGAAGACCTGTTTTCAGACCGCTACCTGCTCGAGCGGCCCCTGCTGAAAGCCATCCGTTCCGAACAGAGAGCAGTGCTGCTGATTGACGAGGTTGACAAATGTGACCCAGAGTTTGAGGCTTTTCTATTCGAGGTTCTTTCCGATTTCCAGGTTTCGATTCCCGAGCTGGGCACGATTCCGGCCAGGCACATACCGGTAGTCGTCTTGACCAGCAACAATGAACGCGAGCTTTCCGACGGCCTCAAGCGGCGCTGTCTTTACCTTTACCTTGACTTCCCTGCTGTTGAAAAAGAGGTCCGGATCATCAGGGCCAAAGTGCCCGGCATAGAAGAGCGCCTGGCCTGGGAGACGGCCAGGGTGGTAGCCCGCCTGCGGCAGCAGCCGGACCTGCGCAAGAAGCCCTCCATAGCTGAAACCCTCGATTGGGCCAGGGCCCTGGTTTCCCTTAATCGTAACCGTCTGGACGGCAAAACAGTATCAGATACCCTGAACCTGCTTTTGAAAACCCGGGCCGACCAGGAACTGTTCAGGCAGGAAATTGGTGTAGATGAGATCGAGAAAACACTGGCCCGGGGCGCGAAGGGCGGTGAGATCTGCGGGTGCAGTTAACGGTTAAGCCCGGCGAAAGCCATCTTGCGGAGAATTTAGCTCTCTTTGGCAGGCTGCTGCGGCAGGAAGGACTGCCCGTGGGAGCGGCTGAAGTGATCGATGCCCTGCAGGCCCTTGAAAAAGTCGATTTGACTTCCCGCTGCGACTTTAAAACCACCCTGCAGGCCACCCTGGTCAAGAGTCGCCGCGACCAGGTTGTCTTTAACCGCCTCTTTGACCTTTTCTTTGTTCCCCTGGAACAGCACCGGCAGAGGGCAGGCGAACATCAGCTGCAGCAGGCTGAGGCGGTCAAAAAACTCGAAGCCGCCAACCTGGAGTTGCTTTTCAAGGGGGAGGCGCTTGAACTAAGCCCTGAGGAACTGAAACAGTACAGCGCTCTTTCTGCCGAACAGCGAAACCGTCTCCAGGATTTTATGCAGAGAACCGAAGCCGGCTATAAGGTTGAACCGCAATTCAGGCCGGTCCTGGAGACAGTCGTCAAGAGCCACCTGCGCTACTGCCGCAGCCGCGACGAAGCTAAACAAAAGAAAAGCTTACCTGCAGGTCATGCTGACGGAGCGGGCAGTGGTGATTCTGAAAATGAACTTTTACGCGAAATCGATATTGAAATGATTGCCGCCTCTGATTTGCCGGCGGCAGAGCAGCTCCTGCAGCGGCTTTCCAGGAAGCTGGCTGTTCAGATTCTGCGGCGCCGACGCAGCGGGCCGCGCAGCGGACCACTGGACCTGCGCCGCTCCCTGCGGGACAACATGCGCTATGGCGGTATCATTTTTAAGTTGCGGCACAGGCCGAAACGCCGTACCAAGGAGCATATTCTTCTGCTTTGCGATGTTTCCGCTTCTATGAAGCGGTACAGCACCTTTGTAATTCACTTTTTATACGGTCTGCACGAAGCAGTCCGTGATCTATCCTGCTTCAGTTTTTCAGATCAGCTTGAAGAGTTGAGCCCTGAATTAAAAGGGTCCTCGAACCTGAAGCAGTTGCTGGACCGGGTTATCCGGCGCAGTCGAACCTGGGGCGGCGGAACCGATATCGGTTCATCTGTCCATAAGCTGGCAGAAAAGTATCCCGACCGCCTGAATGCCAGAACTACTGTCATCATAGTCAGCGATACGAAAACAGTGCAGCTGGACAATGCCCTGAGGGAGCTTAAAAAACTTAAGAGCAGGGTGAAACGCTTAATCTGGCTCAATCCCCTGCCGACTGAGCGCTGGCCTGAATACCGTTCCGTTGAGATCTTTTCCGACCTGGCCGAGATGTGGCCCTGCAGCACCATAGCCCAGCTTGAAGAGGTGCTGGCCGGCAGACTTTCATAATTTAATTAATAATCATCTGATAAGAGGAGGAAAACTGAATGACAAAACGCATTGCCGTGGCAGGCAAAGGGGGCACCGGTAAAACAACCTTATCTGCCCTGCTGATTCGCTACCTGATTGAAAAATACCCCACCAAAAGCATTCTGGCCGTCGATGCCGATGCCAATGCCAACCTGAACGAAGCCCTGGGCGTGGAAGTCTTGGAAACCATCGCTACGATCCTGGAAGATACCAAGAAACCTGATGCAGTGCCTACCGGCATGACCAAGGATATCTTTATTGAATACCGTCTCAGCCGGGCCATGGTCGAGGAAAACAATTTTGACCTGGTGGTGATGGGTAATCCCCAGGGGCCGGGCTGCTACTGTTACCCGAATGATCTATTAAAAAATTTCCTTGAAAAACTAAGCAAGAATTATGATTTCATGATTATAGATAACGAGGCCGGCCTCGAGCATCTCAGCCGCCGCCTGTTGCCGATCATTGACTTGCTCCTGGTGACCAGTGACTCGACCGCCCGCGGTATTCGCTCGGCCGGAAGGGTTAAAGACATTGTGGAAAGTGTGAAGATTGCTGTTTCTAAAATGGGGCTGGTTATCGGCCGCAGCCGCGAGGGTGACAGCGGTCAGTTGAGCGGTGAGGTGGCTAAAAGTGGCCTGGAACTGCTCGGGGAAATCCCCCATGATCTCCTTGTTGCCGAGTACGATTTAAATGGTAAGGCCTTACTCGCTTTGCCCGCCGATACCGCTGCCGTTAAGGTTTCGAAGCAGCTCTTTGAAAGCCTGGGCCTTTAGGCTGTTAAAGGCCTCTATAGCCGACCCCTGGCACTGAGCTGAACCTGGAAGCCGGGAAATGCGCGATCGTGAGGGTAGGCTTTCATGAACTGCCCGCCCGGTCGTAATATAATAAGATTGCCATTACCAATGTCAACTATGTAGTAAGGGCATATGAATTACAACGTTGCCCCTGGAGAATAAGACAGGTGAAGGAGATGATAACAGTGATTTTAAAAGATCGCAGGGAAGCCGGTGAGCGCCTGGCCGCCAGGCTGGATATTTACAGGGGACGTGAACCCCTGGTTCTGGCAGTACCGCGCGGTGGAGTAGTTGTGGCAGCGCCAGTGCATGAAGCCCTGGGCGGCGAACTTGACCTGATTATTACCCGGAAAATCGGTGCGCCCCACCAGCGTGAACTGGCAATCGGGGCAACCAGTGGAGACGGGTTTGTGATGCTTAACGAAGAGCTTATCTCGCGTATAGGGGTATTCCCTGACTATGTCAAGAAAGCCGCTGCCCGTGAACAGGCCGAAATTGCCCGCCGCCTGAAATTGTATCGCGGTGATCGCCCCCTGCCAAAGATCAAAGATCGCCTTGTCCTCGTGGTTGATGATGGTGTCGCCACCGGTTATACTATGCTTGCTGCTCTGCGTTCCCTGAGAGAGCAGAAGCCGGCCGAGCTGGCCCTGGCAGTACCGGTTGGACCGCCGGAAACTTTCGACCGCCTCAATAAGGAGGTTGAAGCGCTGATCTATCTTGAAGCGCCGGTTGATTTTGCCGCCGTGGGTCAGTTTTACCGTCACTTTAACCAGGTCAGCGACGAGCAGGTGATTGAGACATTGCAAAAAGCCTGGGCGACAGATTGACAATGCGAGATCTTTAAGATATTCTTTAAACATAACTGCATATGCTTTACTCTTATCCAGAGCGGAGGAGGGACAGCCCCGATGAATCCCGGCAACCGGTTCTTCATGTTCACGGTGCCAATTGCTGCGGGTTAAAAAATTCCCCCGGGAGATGAGAGGTGCCAGAAAGGCCTCTTGAAGCGGAAAGAGGCTTTTTTACGTTTCGAAGGCCTTTTACAGATCTGTTAAAACTGAAAAGGAGGAAGTAACAGTGCACCAAAATAATTATCTTTTTACTTCGGAATCGGTAACCGAAGGGCATCCCGACAAGCTGGCCGACCAAATATCCGATGCAATCTTAGACGCAATTATCGAACAGGATCCCCGTGGCCGGGTGGCGGCCGAAACCATGGTTACTACCGGCCTGGTGATGGTTTGTGGTGAAATAACTACAGACTGCTATGTAGACATACCGAGGCTGGTGCGGGATAAGGTAAAGGCTATAGGTTACACCAGGGCCAAGTTCGGTTTTGACGGAGATACCTGTGCAGTTATCAGCTCTATTGACGAGCAATCTCCGGATATTGCCCAGGGGGTTGACCGGGCCCTGGAAACCAGGGGCAAGGATAAGGCCGACAGCTACGATCTCGTCGGTGCAGGCGATCAGGGTTTAATGTTCGGTTTTGCCTGTGATGAAACCCCGGAGCTAATGCCTCTGCCGATAGCGCTGGCTCACAAGCTGGCCCAGCAGCTTGCAGCAGTCCGTAAAAAAGGTCTGTTGAAATACCTGCGCCCCGATGGAAAAACCCAGGTTAGCGTGGCCTATTGCAATGGTCGGCCGTCGCACATTCAGACGGTTGTTGTCTCGGCTCAGCACAGTGATGCCGTCACCCTCGATCAGGTCGAGGCCGATATCATTGAAAATGTTGTCAGGGCAATAGTCCCTGCCGAGCTGCTGTTACCTGAAACCCGCTTTCTAATTAACCCTACCGGGCGCTTTGTAATTGGTGGACCACAGGGTGACGCCGGACTGACCGGCCGAAAAATTATAGTTGATACCTATGGTGGCTATGCTGCTCATGGTGGTGGTGCCTTTTCCGGTAAAGACCCGACTAAGGTTGATCGCTCCGCATCTTATGCAGCCCGCTACGTGGCCAAAAATGTCGTAGCGGCAGGGTTGGCCAGCAAATGCCAGCTGCAGATTGCCTACGCCATAGGGGTATCGAGTCCCGTATCGCTGATGGTTGAAACATTTGGCACAGAAAAAATAGCGGTCACTGCAATTGAAGACCTGGTTCGCAAGCACTTTGATCTTCGCCCGGCCGCGATCATAGAAAACCTGGATCTGCTGCAACCGATTTATCAACAGGTCGCAGCATACGGACATTTTGGACGTCCCGAGCTTGATCTTCCCTGGGAGCGCCTTGATAAAGTTGATCTGCTTAAGGAGGCCCTCTAAGGAATATCAAGGTGATTAATTCCTGGCCCTTTTAGTATAAAGAGGCAGTCCTTTAGCCGTGCTTAGTACTGCTGTCTTGTCAGGCAGGGGCTTTTTGTTACGCTTTATGCTAAAATTGAGCCGGTAAGATATATCAATACGAATGGCCGGCTATGCTAAAGAATGTGGCTATTGTAGATCATACGGGGTTTTGGCCGGGGAAGCGGGGTCGCACTGCTGGAAAGCCTGGAAGGAACACTGGAAAGAATAAAATTTTACAGCGAAGAGAGTGCTTACCTGGTAGCTACCCTGCGCTGTAATGATGGTAAAGCGGTTACCATAGTGGGCAATTTCCCTCCCATGCAGCAGGGTGAGAACCTGGTAGTCAAAGGGGAGTGGCAGGTCCACAACCGCTATGGGAAGCAGCTCTCTGTGGATCAGTGGGAGAAGCTACTCCCGGCCAGCAAGGAAGGCATGATTCGTTACCTCTCCTCCGGCCTGATCAAGGGTGTCGGCCCGGTGATGGCCGAGAGGCTGGTCAGTCATTTCGGTCTCGACACGTTAACAGTAATAGATCAGGAACCCCATCGTTTGAAGGAAATTGAAGGAGTGGGGGCCAAAAAAATGGCCGGCATTATCAAGAGTTTCCGCCGGCATAAGGATATCCAGAATGTGCTGGTTTTTCTGCAGGGTTACGGTATCGGGATCGGTCAGGCCATGCGATTGTACCGGCGTTATGGATCTGATACGATCAGGGTGGTCCAGGAAAACCCTTACCGCCTCGCGGAAGATGTTTTCGGGATCGGCTTTAAAACTGCCGATAAAATTGCACGCCAGCTAGGTCTGGCCGAAGATGCCCCGGAAAGAATCCAGGCCTCGATTACCTATGCCCTGGGAAAAGCTTCCGAACAGGGACATGTATTTTTACCCGAAGATATATTATTCGAACGAATCAGGGAAATGCTTGACATCAGCGGGGAACCGCCAGGTGAAGAATACCTGACAGCTCAACTGAGGTTGATGGTTGAAAAAAAACGCCTTCATGCTGAAACGCAGGAAACTGGTAAAGTGGTTTATAATAGCCTCTTCTACTATGCTGAGGAAGCCTCTGCCAAACTTGTATTGCAGTTACACAGACTTGCCCGGCAGTATTCTTTGTTGGAAACAGAACAGGCTCTCGGGCAGGTCAGGCACGATTTAGAGCATTTAACAGCCGAGCAGTTTCAGGTTCTTGAAAAAGCGCTCCTTAACGGGGTCCTTGTTGTAACCGGGGGGCCTGGCACAGGAAAAACCACAACGATAAAAGCTCTTCTGGCAGTTTTCCAGACAATACGGAAAAAAGTGCTGCTTGCCGCACCGACGGGAAGAGCAGCAAAAAGGATCACCGAAGCGACGGGGCAGGAAGCCTTTACTATTCATCGCCTCCTGGAGTACAGTTACAGCGAAGACGATGGGTTCCGTTTTCAACGGGATGAAGATAATCCGGTAGATGCCAGTGTGGTCATAATCGATGAGGCCTCAATGGTTGACCTGATGCTGATGTTCAACCTGCTGAAAGCCCTGCCGCCCGGTTGCCGTCTCATTCTGGTCGGCGATGTAGACCAGCTGCCGTCTGTTGGCGCCGGTAATGTGCTGCGTGACCTGATTGGAGCCGGCACCATTCCCTGTTTCCGGCTCAACCATATCTTCCGCCAGGCCAGGGAGAGTATGATTATAATCAATGCTCACCGTGTTAACAGTGGTGACATGCCCTACCTGAATGTAAAAAATAAGGATTTCTTTTTTGTGCAGGAAGAAGATGCAGAGAATGCTGCCCGGCTGGTAGTCCAACTTTGCCGTGAGCGTCTGCCCAATTACGGACCTTTCGATCCCCTGTTGGATATCCAGGTATTAACGCCAATGCGCAAAACTGCTGCCGGGGTCGATCGTCTTAATACCCTCTTGCAAGAGGCTCTAAACCCTCCGGGAAGAAATAAAACTGAAATAGCGAGCCGGGGTTTCACTTATCGGCTTGGAGATAAAGTTATGCAGGTTCGCAATAATTATCAGAAAGAAGTTTTTAATGGAGATATCGGCCTGATTACAGCCATAGACCTGGTAGAAGGGGAGTTAATAGTAACCTTTCGCGATCTTCTCTATCCCCGGCCTGTGGCCTATGATTTTAGCGAACTCGATGAACTGGTTCTTTCTTATGCTGTATCGGTGCATAAAAGCCAGGGCAGCGAGTATCCTGTGATCATTATGCCGGTACTGACACAGCATTACATGTTGCTGCAGCGTAACCTGCTCTATACCGGCATTACCAGGGCGCGCAGGCTGGCAGTACTCGTGGGCAGCAAAAAAGCACTGGCCATAGCAGTGCGGAACAACCGGGCCGAGGAACGCTATAGTAATCTCGATGTTCGTTTGCGCTCGAACGGGGAAGAGCATTGTCCCGGTTAGGAGATCAGAATTTGCCTGTAAAGGGCGCTCAGCTACCGCTGATCGATACCTTGCTACACATTCTTTTCCCTGAGCGCTGCCTTTTTTGCCGCAACCTTCTTTCCGCAGCGACCGTCCCTCCCCTCTGCCGTACCTGCGCGGCAAAATATGTTCCCCAGGGAACAATCTGCCCGGAATGTGAAAAGACTGTTTCTGTTAATCGAGACTGTTTTTGCTCTTCATCTGGTTTGCCGCTCAAAGGTCTTTTTGCCCTGGCCTGTTATGACCGGCCCTGGCGCTCCCTGCTTCTACCGCTGAAATATAACGGTCAGCGTTACCTGGCCCGTCCCTTAGGCTTCTGGCTCGGCTATGAAATCAGCAGGCTCCAATACTGCCTGCCTGCAGCCGTGGTTCCCATTCCCCTGCACCGGACTAAAGAAAAAGAACGCGGTTACAATCAGAGTGTCCTTATTGCAGAACATGCGGCCCGGTATCTTGGAATTCCCTGCCGGACCCTGCTGGTTAAAAACAGGGAAACCCTTTCGCAGACCACCATGTCCCGTTGTCAACGCAGCGAGAATATCCGCGGGGCTTTTTCCTGCTCATCCACTATTCCTGCCGGACTGCCGGTGCTGCTGGTTGACGATATCTACTCGACCGGGGCTACCCTGAAAGAAGCGGCAGCAGTGCTCCATGACAGGGGGGCTCTAGTTTACGGTGCAGTTATCGCCTACAATCCACGTGCTTCCTGAAAGTAGGCAGGATGTTTTTTTTGTGGAAGGATTTTTTACTGGACTGGGGAATAGGTTATGTAGTAAGATAGTTTGTAAACCATACAGCAGGAGGCTGATGATCATGAAAATATCAGTGCGCGGTAAAAATATTGAAGCCACCCCGGCGCTGGTCGACTATGCTGAGAAAAAATTGAGCAAACTCGATAAGCATTTTGATAAAGCTACCGATGTTCAGGTGGTCTTAAGTGTAATCCGTGAAGATCATATTGTCGAAGTTACTATGAACTATAACGGTCTGATCCTGAGAGGCGAAGAATCAACAGGTGATATGTACGCTTCCATCGATATGGTTGTTGACAAACTTGAAAGACAGGTTAAAAAGTATAAAACCAGAATGAGCAAGTCAATGCGTCAAAGAGGCGTGCGTGTAATCAGCGAAAAACATGCCGCTAGCGAGGCTGAAGAAAGGATGGAAGAAGAAGCGCCGAAGCTCGTCAAAACGAAACGCTTCACTCTTAAACCGATGAGCACCGAAGAAGCTATCTTGCAGATGGATTTGCTCGGTCACAACTTTTTTGTTTTTTCCAGCGCTGAAAATGATGCTGTTAATGTGATTTACAGGCGTAAAGACGGCAATTATGGTCTGATTGAACCTGAATAGCAGCAAGCCATCTCCCCGTTGTATTCAAGGAAATGACAGTTTATTGGCGGCAGGAAGAGGTTTGTCCTGATGAGTGAAGGCGTCAGTGCAGTTATATTTGAAGGTTCGCAGCCTTTGAGCAGGGTTGAAGAAATGATGGCCCTGGTACGCCAGGCAGCCCTGCTTGATAACCTCGTAAAAATGAACCGGGTTTCCTGCCTGAAAAACATTTATCTCTATACCAACCGCCCGGAGCTTGTTGAACCGGCAGCACAGCTAGGGGCGAAAGTTTTCCTGAACAGCATTGTGCCGCAGGAATTTCACTTCGGACGGGCACTGCAGGAGTTAATCCGCAGCCAAAACCTGGCCAGGGTCTTCTGTCTCAGCGGAGCCGGCTGTCCATTGATTACTGTTGAAGAAATTGAAATGATCTGTTCCAGGCTGCTTAATGAGGAAAACTTTGTCTACACTAATAACACCCAATCTGTCGACATGGTCGCTTTTACCGTTCCGGCAGATTTCTTTAGTATTTCCCTGCCGGCGATGGATAACAGCCTGGCCCTGACCCTGCGTGATAAGCTGGGTCTGCAGATGGAACTGATGCCGCATTCTCTTGGTCTTCTCTTTGACATTGACACCCCTTCTGACTTGCTCGTACTCGGGTCGGGCCCCTTTGCCGGAACCCGCACGAGATCTGCCCTGGATGGTTTGAACCTTGACTATGGAAAGCTATCCGAGGCAAAGCAAATTCTCGCTGCTGAATACGAAGATGTTGCTCTCATCGGGAGGGTTGGCGCTCCGGTCATTGCCCGCCTCAACGCTGTTTTGAAATTGCGTCTGCGCGTATTTTCGGAAGAGCGGGGTATGAAGTCCCTCGGCCGCATTGAGTCGGGTGAAGTTATTTCTTTACTCGGGCTATTGCTCGATCATTGCGGGTTGGAGCGGTTTTTCTCTTACCTCTCTCGTGTAGCCCGCTGTGCTTTTATCGACAGCAGGGTGCTGATGCATCATTATCAGCATGAGCTATCCGATCGGGACCGTTTTTTATCCGATCTGGGGCACTGGGAAGAGGTGGAACACCCCTGGTTACGCGAATTCACCAGGCTTGCCGTGCTGTGCTCCATCCCTGTTATCCTGGGAGGGCATTCGCTGGTTTCCGGCAGTCTCTGGGCCCTTTGCAGCGAACTCGACCCGCTTGCCGATGAACCTGCGCCGCTTGTTTGAAATGAAGCAGCTGTGATAGAATTTAGGTGAAAATACTATGAAGCCGGACCTCTGGATGTTTCCGGCCCATTAGCTCTGAAGTTTGAAAGGAGTAAGCAATGGCCTTATTTAAGAATCTCTTCGGTGATGCCAATGAAAAAGAGGTTCGCCGCCTGCAAAAAATTGTTGAGAGTGTCAATACGCTTGAATCCTGGGCCGAGAAGCTGGCAGATGATCAATTCCCTGCCCAGACCGAGCGTTTCAGGGAGCGTCTGCAAAACGGTGAAACTCTCGATGATCTTCTGCCCGAAGCTTTTGCCCTGGCGCGGGAGGCAGCCCGGCGGACAACCGGGATGCGCCCTTTTGATGTTCAGGTGCTCGGGGCAATCGTTTTACACCAGGGCCGTATTGGCGAGATGAAAACCGGTGAAGGTAAAACCCTGGTTGCCACCCTGCCGGCTTACCTCAATGCCCTTTCCGGCAAGGGTGTGCATATTGTAACTGTTAACGATTACCTGGCCCGCCGTGACAGCGAGTGGATGGGCCCCATATTCGAGTTTCTGGGCTTAAAAGTCGGCCTGGTTGTCCAGGGCCTTGAGCCTGAGGAGCGCCGCCAGGCTTACAGCGCCGCTATAACTTATGCTACCAATAACGAACTTGGCTTTGATTACCTGCGTGACAATATGGTCTTATATAAGGATGATATGGTTCAGCAGGAGCTTAATTATGCCATTGTCGATGAAGTCGACAGTATCTTGATTGACGAAGCGAGGACGCCGCTGATTATCAGCAGCCGGGTGGAAACGCAGGAAGATTACGGGCGCTGGAAAAAAGAAGTAGAGCATCTAATCCGCAGGCAGGGACGCCTGGTCAGCGACTTACTGCAAGATGCCCGCAGGGACCTAGACAATGAAAACCAGGCGGAAGCCGGTGAGAAACTATTGCTTGCCCGGCGCGGGGCGCCGAAAAATAAAAATCTCATGAAGATAATGAAAGAGCCCGGTGTTGAAAGGCTGGTTGACCGGACTAAGCAGTTGTTAATGACTGAAAAACGGCTTAATCATCTTGATGAAGAACTATACTACATCATCGATGAAGCTACCCGCGTGGCCGACATCAAGGATAAGGGCTACTGTGAACTGGAACGGGTTAACCCCCAGCTTCTACAGTTTTTACAGATCGGTGCCGAGGGTAGTGGTGAAGAGGACCTTCCCGATGAGGGCGAGGCGGAGTCATCCTCGGAGCATCGCCACTACTTTGATCAGCTGATCAAGGCCTATTCACTTTTTGAACGAGATGTCGATTACGTTGTCCAGGATGACAAGGTGGTCATCGTTGATGAGTTCACCGGCCGTTTGATGCCCGGACGTCGTTATTCCGACGGTCTGCACCAGGCCATTGAGGCGAAGGAAGGGGTCGAGGTGCAGGCGGCGACACGCACGGTTGCTTCGATTACTTTTCAAAATTACTTTCGTATGTACGCTAAAATTGCCGGTATGACCGGCACGGCCCTGACCGAAGAAGAAGAATTTCGCAGAATATACGGCATGGATGTTGTTGCAGTACCGACCAACAGACACTTAGTCCGTGAAGAAATGCCTGATCTCATCTACAAGACTGATCGGGCCAAGTTTATGGCTGTGGTAGATGAGATTGTCGAGTGCCGCAAAAGGGGTCAGCCGGTTCTGGTGGGAACAATTTCTGTTGAAAAATCGGAAATGCTCAGCAAGATTTTAAAAAGACAGGATATTGCCCACGAGGTCTTAAATGCTGTCAATCATGCCCGTGAGGCTTACATCATTGCCCAGGCCGGCCAAAAAGGTGCGGTTACTATCTCGACTAACATGGCCGGGCGTGGCACTGACATTATTCTTGGTGGTAACCCTGAGTACCTGGTCCGGGAGAAACTGGTCGGTGAACTTGGTGCTGAAGAGACAGAACTTGATGAAGCCGGCAGGCAGCGCTGGGAGAAACGTTACAGCGAGCTGATCGACCAGGCTGAAGAAGAGACGGTCAGGCAGCGTCAGGAAGTTTTGGCCCTGAACGGCCTGCATGTAATTGGTACTGAGCGCCACGAGAGCAGGCGTATTGATAACCAGCTGCGCGGCCGTTCTGGCCGCCAGGGTGACCCCGGGTCTTCCCAGTTTTTTGTCTCCCTGGAAGACGACCTGATGCGCCTTTTTGGTGGAGATAGTATTGCCTCGATCATGGATCGCTTCGGAATTGAAGAAGATGTACCCATCGACCACCCCCTGGTCAGCAGAGCAATTGAAAATGCACAGAAAAAGGTGGAGGCACGCAACTTTGAGATTCGTCGCAATCTCCTTGATTATGATGATGTGCTTAATGCCCAGCGCGAGGTAATTTACAGCCAGCGGCGCAGGGTCCTGGAGGGTGAAGATGTCAAGGAGCCGATCCAGGAGATGGTTGCGGAAGTTATCGACCGCATTGTTCATGAGCATACGGCAGAGCAGGGTTTCCTTGATGATCAGGGCGCCCGGGCTTTGCTGGAGCGGGTAAGCACTCTCTTCGCCAGGCCGGATCGTTATAAACTTGAATCACTTATCGATAGGGAAGCTGATGATGTCAGAACAATTTTGGCTGATGAGGCTCGAGCATTCTATGAAGACCGGGAAAGGGATTTGACACCTTCAATCATGCGGGAGCTGGAAAGAGTTGTGCTTCTGCGCACTGTAGACCGGCACTGGATGCTCTTTATCGATGCTATGCACCAGCTGAGGCACGAGATACACACCCAGGCTTACGCCCAGAGAGATCCCCTGGTCGAGTACAGGAGACAGAGCTATGATATGTTTGAAGACATGATCCAGCAGGTTCAGTTTGATGTTGTTCGCGCTGTTTACCAGGTTAAAGTTACCGCAGCTCCGAAACGGCAGGCTGTTGCCGGTGAAGCAACCGGTTATCAGCCGCGGATTGCCGCTGTGGGAGGGGGAAGGGCAGCGGACCAGTCTGCCTCCGGTCAGGGTGCCGGTGCCCGGCAGGCCGGGCCGGCGAAGGCGGCCAAACCCGATCCGGTATCCGTCGAAAAGGTCGGCCGCAATGAACCCTGTCCCTGTGGCAGTGGAAAAAAATACAAGAAGTGCTGCGGGGCAGCTTAAAAGGCTATTTTACGGTAGAGGAATGATTAAGAAAGACGGTGGTAGTAATGCTCAAGGAGTACAGGGATGAATTGGCCGTTCAAAAACAACGGCTGGAAGAAATGAGGGCTTCTCTTTGAATACGAAGCCAGGTTGAAAGAGCTTCGTGAATCTGAGGCGAAAGCTGCAGAACCGGGTTTCTGGGATGACAGCGGGTCTGCCCAGGAATATATGAAGAAGCAGGGAGCGCTGCGCGAACAGATCAGGCCTTTGCAGGAGTTGGAACGTTTACTGGAAGAGGCGGAAGTATTCATTGAGCTGGCTGCTGAAGATGAATTGAATGAGGCTGAAGTTTCCGCTGATATTAGCCTGATCATGGAAGAAGCCAGAAAACTTCTCGACAAGGTGGAATTGGAGACACTCTTTAGTGGTAGTTATGATTTTAATGACGCCATTGTGTCACTGCACCCCGGGGCAGGGGGGCTCGAGTCACAGGACTGGGCTGAAATGCTTCTGCGCATGTACAATCGCTGGTGCGAGCAGAAAAGCTATAGTGTTGAACTGGTAGATTTATTGACCGATGACGAAGCAGGCATCAAAAGCGCCACCTTTATTGTGCGAGGGCATGCCGCTTACGGTTACCTGCAGGCGGAAAAGGGCGTGCACCGCATGATTCGTATATCACCCTTTGACACCTCAAAAAGACGTCACACCTCTTTTGCTTCTGTTGATGTTATTCCCGAGGTTGAGGAAGAAGAGTTTGTAATCAACCCTGATGATCTGAAAATTGATACTTTCAGATCGAGCGGAGCGGGGGGCCAGCACGTCAATAAGACCGACTCTGCTGTAAGAATTACCCATATTCCGACTAATATAGTTGTCAGTTGCCAAAATGATCGTTCCCAGCACAGCAACCGCCAGCAGGCAATGCGGGTATTGCAGGCAAGACTGGCTGAGCTATACCGTCTCGAACAGGCCGAGGAAATTAATGTTGAACGAGGCCATCAACGTGAGATTGGTTTCGGCAGTCAAATTCGCACTTACACTTTTCACCCCTTTACACTGGTCAAGGATCACCGGACCGGGGTGGAAATCGGCCAGGTGGAAGCGGTAATGAACGGTATGATCGACCCATTTATCGAAGCTTACTTGCGCTGGAAAGCACGGGGGAAGATTCCCCTGAAAAAATAGGAGTTAAGGATGAAATTCAAAAAACCTACAATCAGCAAAAGAGCTCTGCAAACAGTAGCGATAGACTTTACTGGTATTCTGATCGGGTCTGTAATTCTTGCTGTCGGCTTTAACATGTTTATGGTCCCGAACATGCTTGCCCCGGGGGGAGTTAGCGGTCTGGCTGTCGTGCTATATCATCTGATCAGGGTTCCGGTTGGGTTAACCATTATCCTGCTTAATATTCCCCTTTTTATTATCGGTTATTTTATACTTGGTCCCCGTGTTGTCGTGCAGAGCCTGCTGGGGACCTTCCTTTTTTCTCTTGCCTTGGAGATAACTGCTCCACACCTGCCTCCGGCAACCGATGACTTGTTGCTGGCCTCTGTTTACGGTGGGGTGGTGATGGGGATCGGTGTCGGGTTGGTCTTCCGTTACCGGGGTTCAACAGGTGGAACAGGTTTACTGGCTTTGATCCTGGCCAGGGCATGGGGTATCAGCCCCGGTCAGGCCATGCTCTGGGGCGATTTGCTCGTTTTAGCCTTGGCTGTGTTCGTTTTTGGCAGTGAGGCAGCCATGTATGCGGCCCTGGCCCTGTTTATTAGTATAAAAGTGATCGATGCGATCCTTGAAGGACTCGGTCTGGCAAAATCTGTCATTGTAATCACAAGTTTTGGCGAAAGGATCAACGAGAAACTGCTTTATGAGCTTGGCCGTGGGGTTACCTGGCTGGAAGGCTCCGGCGGCTTTACGCGTGAAACGAAAGAAGTATTACTCTGCGTTGTAACCCGCCAACAGATAGCCCGCTTAAAGGCCATCATCCATGAAGAAGATCCGGCCGCTTTTGTCATTATCGGCAATGCTACTGAAGTGCATGGTGAAGGATTTAAAAAGATGCAGCAGGGTTAATTACGCTATAATTTAATTATTTGCAAAATAAGTAAAAATATATTAATATATTGACCAGGACCAACTTTTGAAGTTCCTAGTACTGATCATTACTTAGCACCAGTAATGCACAGAAAGGTCATAATGGATGATCGAAGCAATTGAATTGTGCATGAAATATGATAAAAATAAACCTTATGCCCTGGAAGGGTTAAACTTTTTAATCAATAACGGTGAGTTTGTTTTTTTTGTCGGTTCGAGCGGGGCTGGAAAGTCTACCCTGTTGAGGTTAATAATCAGGGAACTGACGCCCACCAGGGGTCAGTTGAAGGTTTTCGGCAGGGATGTTGCCAGCCTGCCAAGATACCGGTTGCCTTATCTGCGCCGTAACATCGGGATGGTTTTTCAGGATTTTCGCCTGATGGAAGATAGAACGGTTTATGATAATATCGGCTTTGCCATGGTGGTAACCGGTTCTTCACCCCGTGAAATACGTAAGAGAGTGCCCCATGTTTTGACCCTGGTGGGGCTTCAAGATAAAGCCAGGGTCAGGGTATGCGACCTTTCCGGAGGTGAACAACAAAGAGTTGGCCTGGCCAGGGCTATTGCCAACCGGCCGGCGCTGATTATAGCTGACGAGCCAACCGGCAACCTTGATCCGAAAACGACTCTTGATATCATGAATTTGCTGCGCAGTATTAATCTGAGTGGCACAACGGTTCTGGTCGCCACCCATAACCGTGATATAGTGAACCTTTTCAAAAAACGGGTTATCTATCTTGAAAAGGGCAAAATGGTCGGTGATGAGCAAAAGGGGATTTATACCCATGTTCATTAGCGGGTTGTTTTTCATCATTGCTGAGACTTTCAAGGGGTTGTACCGAAATAAATGGATGTGTATAACCTCTACTGGTGTAGTTGTCTTAACCCTTTTAATGCTTGGCCTGTTCATGATTATCAACTTGAATGTTGGTCATATTACTGAAGCTGTCAAGGATCAGGTAGAAATTGTTGTTTACGTTGATGCTCAGGCTGATACATCCGCACGAAATGAGTTGTCAAAAAGGCTTCATGCTCATGAGCAGGTGGCCGAGGTTCGTTATGTATCCAGTGAAGAGCACATGGGCCGCCTGCAAAGCCAGTTGGGAGGGATGCTTGAAGGATACGATACTGTCCAGGAAAACCCTTTGCTTTCTTCCTTTGAAGTAAAAACAAAGGTTCCGGAATCAGTTGTTGTACTCGCAGCCGAGATTGAGACCTATCCCGCAGTTTCAACAGTTTTCTATGGCAGGGATTATGTGGAGAATCTCTTTGCCGTGACCAGGGTCCTTCAACTGGTGGGTCTGGCCCTGATGGCCGGGCTTTCCATTACGGCAGTTTTCCTGATTTCGCATACGATCAAACTAACCGTAATGATGCGTAAGAAGGAAATCAATATTATGAAGTATGTCGGTGCCACTAACTGGTTTATTCGCTGGCCTTTTCTCCTGGAAGGCTTATTTATGGGCTTCAGCGGTGCTGCCATACCACTTTTTGCGCTTTATTATCTTTACCAGTATTCGCTGGACTGGGTGGGTTACAATAACCTTCTGTTCCTTAACCTTTTACCGACTCAGGAAGTCATTGTTGCACTGACTACTTATCTGATTCCGCTTGGCGTAGGACTTGGCATGCTCGGTTCCATCTTTTCTATGGGTCGTTTTCTTAAAGTATAGAGATATAGAGAAAAGCATCAGGGAGGAAAATAATTATGAATGCCGGAAAAACCGTCTGGTCGTTGATCCTGCTGGTTTCTTTATTTCTTGCTCTGGTAATTTCTCCTGTTTATGCTGTCGTTACCGAAGAAATTGAAACCAAACAGCAGGAACTGGAAGATCTGGAAAAAAGACGGCGCGACGAAAAAAGCGCCCTGGAACACCGCCTTAACCGCGAAGCTGCCCTCAAAGAAGAACTGAATCAAATTGAAAACCGCCTTCTGGAACTTCGCCAGGAGCAGGATCGGTTGGCCGGAGAAATAACTCTTGTCGAAAAAGAGATCAAGACCAAGGAAGAAGAGCTTGCTGACGCTGAAATGGAACTTGCCAACCAGGAAGATCTATTAAAGCGTCGTCTCCGGGCCATTCAGCAGCATGGTTTTGTCACTTACCTGGAAGTCCTCTTCGAATCACAAAGCTTTCCTGATTTTCTGACACGTTTGCATAATTTGAGTATCATTGCCGAAAATGACATGCGCCTGGTTGATGAAATCCAAGCTGAACGAGATCAGATTGAGGCCTGGAAAGAAGAATTGGAGCATAAAAAAGCGGATCTCGAGGCCATGCAGCGTCAGGTTGCTGCCAATGAGGATGAAATGGAGCAGGTGGCGGCTGAAAGAGCCTTCATGATGAATGCTCTGCAGGAAGAAATCGCCCAGAACCTGAAAGCCATCGAGGACCTGGAAAATGAGGCCCAAAAACTCGATGCCCTGATTCAACGCCTAATTGTCGAAGCCTCAAGCCGTTTTTCGGGGGTTCAGGGAGCCATGCACTGGCCTATCGAGCCTCCGGCACGGATCAGTTCAGGCTACGGCTGGCGCAGGGATCCTTTCAGTGGTGCCCAGGCCTGGCATGGAGCCATAGACATTGCTCCCTACAATGCTGCAGCAAACTACATTCTTGCAGCAGCAGAAGGAGAGGTTATCTTTACAGGTTGGAATGGCGGATATGGCAATTGTATTATGATCGATCACGGCGGTGGTACCGTAACCCTCTATGCCCATATGAGCAGCCTTTTAGTGCAGAAAGGTGAAATTGTGCATCGTGGGCAACGAATTGCCCGGGCGGGTACAACTGGATACAGCACGGGTGTGCATCTTCATTTTGAAGTCCGTGAATATAACACCCCCCCTGTTCGCAGTTTTCCCAGCGGTGCTCCGGATCATCGCCATAACCCAATGAATTATTTCTGATTTCTCAACCTGGATTTAAACTTAAACAAGGTAAAAAGCAGCCATCTCATTTTTCTTCAAAGGGGATGGCTGAACTTTGTTTGCATAGAATACATAAATATATATTTGTGTTATTATTGTTAACAGACTTTGCGCTGGTTTTACAGGAAATGTCCTTTTAATCATGCGCTTCATAACAGGAGTTGAAGGCTATGGAAAGAGAACCAAAACAAATAACGGGCAGATGGGTTTTATTTTTTGTCCTGGCCCTGATCGTGACAAACCTGGCCAACTTTTTATTTTTTAGCCATAGGGCTGTCGGCAATACGTCAGAAAAAGAACCTACAGCTGTAATTAAATTTGAACCGCAACCTCAATACTATGAACCGGAAACCTCTATTTTCTGGGAAGCACTGGACATTATTTCCAACAAGTATGTTTATCCGCTGGAAACCGATGTTTTAATCGAAGGGGCAGTGCGGGGGATCATTAAAAGTACTGAAGATCCCAATGTCCGCTTCATGGATCCTGACTCTCTGGAAGAATTTCTGCTTGATACAAAAGGTTCATATGGAGGTATAGGAGTTCGTATTATTGAAACGAATGATTATATCGTGGTTTTCGAAGTTTTCCCCGATTCACCGGCGGAGAGAGCCGGCTTGAGTCCCGGCGATCGGATCATTGAGGCTGAAGGGAATGAATTGACCGGCGAGGGTTTGCAGCGGGCAGTGGAGATTATGCGCGGGCCCAGCGATACTCGTTTTGATATTAAGATAAAAAGACCGGGGGCTGATGAACCGCTGGAGCTAACGGTTGAACGTGAAGAAATTACTGTTTCTACTGTTTCCAGTGAAATGATTGAAAGCGGACTCGGCTATATTCAGATTCATGGTTTTGACAGTAATACTGCCGGTGAATTTACGACAAAGTTCAGGGAGATGGAGCAAAGCGGCCTTGGTTTGGGGCTGATTCTTGATCTGCGCAGCAATCCTGGCGGGCTGGTTGATCAGGCCATAGAAATAGCCAAGCTACTGGTGCCGGAAGGAGAAATAGTGAAGCTTGTCGGCCGGGATGAGGAAGTTATAAGGGTTTTTCATTCGACTGCTGCAGAGAAACCATATCCGATTGTTGCCTTGATTAATGAGGATACAGCCAGTGCTTCTGAATTGCTGGCCGGCGCGCTGCAGGATAGTGGTGCGGCGGTACTCGTTGGAGAAACAACCTATGGAAAAGCTTCTGTCCAGCAGCTTGAATATCTTTCAGGAGGCAACGGACTGCTTTTAAGTATTGCCAAGTACTTTACACCTTCGGGCCGCAATATTGACAAGTACGGTATTGATCCCGATTATGAAGTTGAAATGTCAGAGATACTTCGTTATTACCGTTACTTTCATCCTGATCGCCTCGAAAAGGGTGATTACGGGCCGGAAGTGGAAATGCTGCAGATGATGCTAGAGCAAATTGGTTTAACTGTAGATAACAAAGGCTATTTTGATGAGCAAACATCACGTGTTCTCACTTCATTCCAGATTTCAGCTGGTCTGGAAGGCAATGGTGAATTTGATGATTCAACCTGGGTTGAGCTGCGTAAAGCTCTTGATCGGGTAGCTCGTGAGCAGGATGAGCAGATCAGTTTTGCCCTTGATCTAATCAGCGATCCCAACAGTTGGCGCGAATAAGGAGGAGAGTGCTGAGGGCATGGATGCTTTTTTCGACATCACTGGAATTTTCCTGGCTACTTTTTCGCTGGCTTTGGTAATGCCCATATTCTGGATAGTGCTATTTCTGGTTTACATGCAGTATCGACGCCAGATTTTAACGGAAGAAAAACTTTTTGGACGTTCTATTAACCCGCTCGGCAGGCAGGTGCTGCTGTCAGTTTTGCTCGGTGCCCTTGGTGGTCTTTTGGCCAGTATGGTTCTGGTTTTTCTCGGGTTATCTCTTGAACAAATCGGACTCTATTTCATCTGGCCGGTTGCCCTGTTTTTACTGCTTATAAACCCCCGGTACCTCTGCTTTTCCTATGCAGGAGGCCTGGTTGCCTTAATGGTCTTGTTTGTACGTTACCTGCTGCTGCCATTTTTCCCGGCCCTAGCCACTACTGTAGTTATAGATTCCTTGCTTAAGATTCATATTCCGGCCTTACTGGTCTTGATTGCCTTGCTTCATTTAATCGAAGCCCTTTTAATCTATATCGGCGGCCACTGGGGCAGTAGTCCGATCTATTTGAAGAGAGATAACGGAAAGGTCATAGGTGCATTTACTTTGCAGCGTTTCTGGCCTATTCCCCTGGTGGCATTAATGGTTGCCGTAGTTGCCCAGAGTGAAATTGTCGGAGTGAACATGCCTGACTGGTGGCCAATTCTTCAATCAACCATTCTGCCCGGAGAAGGTGAAAGTCTACAGTATATGGTTATTCCGGTTGCTGCAGGGCTGGGTTATGCAGATGTCGCCTTTTCTTCGCCGCCGCGCTTAAGAAGTGCTTTTTCTGCGAAAATCCTTGCTTTATACAGTCTTGTTTTATTAGCGGTCGCCATAGGATCCGAGTACTATGCCTGGTTAATCCTTCCGGGAGTGATTTTTGCTCCCCTGGGTCATGAACTTCTAATCATTTACGGTAAATATAGAGAAGAAAAGCGTTCTTTACGCTTCGCAGAGCCGCAAGAAGGTGTGCAATTAATGATGGTTCTGCCCGGTACAGCTGCGGCAGAGGCCGGCTTGCAGGAAGAGGATATAATAGGCAAGATCAATGGTCAGACCGTGCTGAACAACCGCGATCTGATCGATAAAATTGAAGCCAGCTACTTCATGGTTTTGTTCGATATCATCAGGCAGGGAGAAAATATGTCAATTATTTTTAAGAAAAAATCTTCCAGTCCTCCTGTAAGTGATGACTTTTTCTCTAAGAGGCCACGAATCCCTTCTGCTCATAATATAATTCACCGGGGAGTTGAACTTGGTTTGATTATTGTTCCCGATCAGGATTCCCCAGTCTACCTGGAAATAAAAAAGCCTGATCCTATCGGGCGTCTCAAGAGATTGCAGAAGAAACTATTAAAGAGTAAAAGGCATTAAGTTTTAGCCGGCCTTCTGGATTTTGGTTCGTTTCAGTTTGGTTTTTTTCTTCATCATCTATGCCTGGCTGGTGGCTTAAAAGGAGCGAACATCCCTGGTTACTGCAGCCTTAACTGCTTTCCTGGCCGTATTTGTTGCTGAATTTGGTGATAAGTCTCAACTGGTCTGTCTTGCCATGGCAAGCCGTTATCCCCCTTTGCAGGTTCTTGCCGGAGCCATGGCAGCAATGACTGTTCTGGTCGGACTTGCTGTTTGGGTTGGGGGGTTTCTCTATACTTACGTTCCCCACAGCATCATTGCAATTCTGGCCGGACTGGTTTTTATTGCTCTCGGCATCTACAACTACCTGCGCCGGGAAACCGGGGCAGCAGATTGCAGGGGCAGAGACGGTTTTTTCCAGACCATGTTAATGATTTTCATAGCTGAATTCGGGGATAAAACACAACTTGCCGTTCTTCTCCTGGTTGCCAGCTTTGGTTTTCCAGTGGCAGTTTTTGTGGGAGCCATGGCTGCCATGCTAATTAACCAGTTGCTCGCCGTGTACTTTGGCAGCCGGTTTCTTTCCCGGTTGAATCCCCGCTACCTGAAGATAGGCAGTGCCTTGTTATTCATTATGATCGGACTCGTGATGATTATAGTTGAGGCGAAACCGGGCAGTTGATTATGTTATAATTAATAATGGTTATTAATTTGCTTTCTGCAGGAGGTGCTGCCTTGAGTGGCAGCCGGGCCTTTAAAATAAAATCAGAATACTCACCTTCCGGTGATCAACCAAAGGCAATTGAAGCCATGGTTGAGGGGCTGCAGCGGGGTTTCCGTTACCAGACCCTGCTGGGTGTTACCGGATCGGGAAAAACTTTCAGCATAGCCCATGTTATCGAGCAGGTCCAACGGCCCACTCTGGTCATTGCACCGAATAAAATTCTCGCTGCACAGTTATGCAGCGAGTTTAAAGAGTTGTTTCCGGACAACGCTGTTGAATATTTTATCAGTTATTATGATTACTACCAGCCGGAAGCTTACCTCCCCCAGAGCGATACATATATTGAGAAAGATTCTTCAATTAATGATGAGATTGACAAGCTGCGTCACTCAGCCACCAGCGCTCTTCTTGAACGCCCGGATGTTATAATCGTCGCTTCAGTATCCTGTATTTACGGTCTCGGATCACCTCATGAATATATGGAGCAGGTGCTTTCAATCCGTCAGGGTGCCAGGCTGAGCCGTGACCAGATCATTGAACGCCTGGTAGATATTCATTACCAGCGCAATGAAATTGATTTCCACCGTGGCACTTTCCGGGTCAGGGGAGATGTGCTGGAAATTATACCTGCTTCATTCTCTGAATCAGCACTGCGCGTAGAGCTTTTTGGCGATGAAGTTGAGCGTTTAAGAGAAATTGACCTGGTCAGCGGTAAGGTTACAGGAGACCGTTCGCATGTTGCTATTTTTCCGGCAACCCACTACGTTACAGCCCCGGAGCAGTTAAAACGCGCGGTGAAAGATATCGAAGCTGAGCTGCGGGAACGACTGGGCTACTTTAGACAGGAGCAAAAGCTGCTTGAGGCCCAGCGCCTGGAACAGCGGACTATATTTGACCTGGAAATGATGCAGGAAATAGGTTTTTGCAGTGGTATTGAAAACTATTCCCGCCATCTCGACGGGCGCCCGGCAGGAAGCCGTCCGGCAACCCTGTTAGACTATTTCAGGGAAAATTTTCTTGTTGTCATCGATGAGTCGCATATAACCATTCCCCAGATCAATGGCATGTATCGTGGGGATCTCTCCAGGAAGAGTACCCTGGTCGATCATGGTTTCAGGTTGCCTTCGGCTCTCGATAACCGCCCCCTGCAATTTGCTGAGTTTGAAACACTTGTTAACCAGGCTATTTTTGTATCGGCTACCCCGGGCCCCTGGGAACTGGAGCACAGCGAAGCAGTTATTGAGCAAATAATTCGGCCAACAGGGCTGGTTGATCCTTCTGTGGAAGTAAGGCCTGCCGAAGGACAGGTTGATGATCTTTATGCTGAAATCAGGAAGAGAGCCGAGGCCGGGCAACGGGTTCTGGTTACAACCATGACCAAGCGCCTTGCTGAAGACTTAACTGATTACTACCGCAATATGGGGATAAGGGTTCGCTACATGCATTCCGATATCGGTGCCCTGGAAAGGATGGCCATAATCAGGGGTTTACGCCTGGGGGATTTTGATGTCTTGATTGGGATAAACCTGCTGCGCGAAGGGTTGGATCTGCCCGAAGTAAGCCTTGTTGCCATTCTGGATGCTGATAAGGAAGGGTTTTTACGTTCCGAGCGTTCGCTGATTCAGACTATTGGTCGTACCGCTCGCAATGTTGAGGGACGCGTGATCATGTATGCCGAGAAAACTACATCTTCCATGGAGCGGGCTATCGGTGAAACCGAAAGACGTCGTTCACAGCAACTAGCTTATAATGAGCAATTTAATATCGTTCCCCGCACCATTGTCAAGCCGATTCATGCCCTGCTCGGGGTAACGACAGTGGCCGAAGAGGAGCGCTCCTACGGGGCTGATCTGCAGAAAATCCCTGCAGCCGGGAGGCGTAAACTGATTGCTGACATGCGTAAAGAAATGCTGCAGGCTTCACGAGAGCTGGCCTTTGAAAGGGCAGCAGAACTGCGCGATATGATTTTTGAACTTGAAAAGCAAAGCTGAGGGTCTAGAGCTCAGTAAATGATTATAGATGCAAAGCGAACAGGTTAAGGTTCATTTCCGGAGAGGTGATAAGGTTGTCTTCAGAAGAAATAACTATCCGCGGGGCGAGAGTGCATAATTTAAAAAATATCAGCCTGGCCCTGCCGCGTAACAAGCTCATAGTATTTACCGGTTTAAGTGGTTCAGGAAAATCTTCTCTGGCGTTTGACACAATCTATGCAGAGGGTCAAAGGCGATATGTTGAATCGCTTTCCGCTTATGCCCGGCAATTTCTCGGCCAGATGGATAAACCGGATCTTGATCAAATCGAAGGCCTTTCCCCGGCGATCTCTATCGATCAGAAAACTGCCTCAAGAAACCCGCGCTCCACAGTAGGAACGGTCACTGAAATATACGATTACATTCGTCTTCTCTTTGCTCGTACTGGTATTCCTAATTGTCCTTACTGTGAAAAGGAGATTAGCAAACAAACTGTGCAGCAGATGGTTGACCAGATTTCTGCGCTGCCCGGGGATACCCGGATCCAGGTGTTGGCGCCACTAGTCAGAAGCCGCAAAGGTGAATACACGAAACTGCTTGATGAGATGCGCCGGAAAGGTTATGTTCGGATCAGGGTTGATGGCGCTGTGCGCGACCTGGAAGAAGATATTTTGCTCGACAAGAATAAAAAACACACTATTGAAGTAGTCGTTGACCGCCTGGTTATGCGGGAAGGTATCGAAACCCGTCTTGCCGATTCCCTGGAAACGGCCCTTAAATTAAGTGAAGGTCTTGTTTTAATTGAAGAAGTTGGTGGTGCTGAACAGCTTTTCAGCGAAAACTTTGCCTGTGCTGAATGTGGATTCAGTTTTGAAGAAATTAGCCCGCGTATTTTCTCGTTTAACAGTCCCTACGGGGCCTGCCCCGAATGCAGTGGACTGGGCAGCAGGGCTGAATTTTCGGCAGACCTGGTCATTCCCTTTCCGGAACTGTCTATCCGTGAAGGCGCTATTCATCCCTGGTCAGGGCAAAATTACTATCAGCAATTCCTGGAAGCAGCCGCTAAAGAATGGGGTGCTGATCTTGATACACCCTTTCGTGATCTAAATCCCGATCTTCAGCAGAAGATCCTTTACGGTTCAGCGGAAAAGTTTAATTTCCGCTATGTGAACATGTTTAAGAGAGTACGTTTTTACCGTAAAGCTTTCCCGGGGGTCCTTAAACTTCTTGAGCGGCGTTATGCAGCAACCACATCTGAAGATATGCGCTCAGATATGGCCCGCTACATGCAAATAAAACCCTGTCCTACTTGCGGGGGGAAACGCCTGAAACCTTCCAGCCTGGCTGTTTTACTCGGAGGCAGCAATATCGCCCACATTTCGGCTATGACTGTCGAAGAGGCCGGGCAATTCTTTGAAGAGCTTACCCTGAACGAGAGGCAGCAGCAGATAGCAAGGCAGGTTTTAAAGGAAATCGGGGAAAGATTGAGCTTTTTACGCAATGTCGGTTTGCAATATCTGACCCTTGATCGGGCTGCCTCGACATTGTCAGGCGGTGAAGCGCAACGCATCAGGCTCGCCACCCAGATTGGCTCGGGGTTAACCGGAGTTATCTATATTTTGGATGAGCCAAGTATTGGTTTGCACCAGCGCGATAACGCCCGTTTAATTACCACTCTCCAGGCCCTGCGTGATCTTGGTAATACAGTCCTGGTGGTTGAACATGATGAAGAGACCATTCGCAGTGCCGATCACCTGGTTGATATCGGGCCGGGTGCCGGTGCGGCTGGCGGGGAAATAGTTGCTCAGGGTTCGGTTGAAACCCTGATTGCCGAACCGACTTCAATTACCGGTGACTACCTGGCCGGAAGAAAAGCAGTAATCATTCCTGAAAAACGACGCCCGGTTAACGATCGCTGGCTCTGGATCAGAGGTGCCCGTGAGCATAATCTAAAAAATATTGACGTTGGTATTCCCCTGGGACTTTTTGTCTGCGTGGCCGGAGTCTCCGGTTCAGGGAAAAGCACCCTGATCAATGAAATTCTGGCCAGGGCCCTATCTCGCAAACTGCACCGCTCGCGGGAACAGGCGGGAAAACACAGCGGCCTTGAGGGAGTAGAACACCTGGACAAGGTTATTGTCATTGACCAATCACCAATCGGGCGGACCCCCAGGTCGAATCCGGCTACTTATACCGGTCTGTTTGATGGTATTCGTGAGCTTTTTTCAAAAACCGGTGAATCTCGTCGGAGGGGTTATAAACCTGGCCGTTTCAGCTTTAATGTCAAGGGCGGACGCTGTGAAGCCTGTCGCGGTGACGGTATTTTGAGGATAGAGATGCACTTCTTACCGGATGTCTACGTACCCTGTGAAGTTTGCCGTGGGCAGCGTTACAACCGTGAAACTCTTGAAGTACGCTATAAAGAGAAAAATATCGCCGATGTTCTGGCCCTGAATGTTGCAGAAGCGCTTGAGTTCTTTGCTGCTATTCCAAAGGTGCAGCGAAAGCTGCAGCTGCTTTATGATGTTGGCCTTGGCTATATTCAGCTTGGCCAACCGGCTACGACCCTTTCCGGAGGTGAAGCCCAAAGAGTCAAGCTGGCTACGGAACTATCGAGACGCAGCAATGGCAGAAGCCTCTATATTCTTGATGAACCGACGACGGGACTGCATTTAGACGATATCAGCAAGCTCCTGATTATTCTTGAAAGGCTTGTTGAAAGTGGCAACACTGTTGTAGTGATCGAACATAATCTTGAGGTTCTCAAAAGGGCTGATTATCTGATTGACCTTGGCCCAGAGGGCGGTGAAGGCGGGGGCAGGGTGGTTGTTGCCGGTTCCCCGGAAGAAGTGGCAGGTTTTAAAGATTCTTTCACCGGCCAGTGGCTTAGCCGAATTCTCGATGCCGGCGGGCCTCAGCAAGATCAGAGTTACGCTTAATCAAAACTGCCGCTATTCACGGTATCTGCGGATGGTGTTAAATATTGTTTGCGGAATTAAAGGAAAAGGTAAAGCATTTTCCCGAAAGGCCGGGCGTTTATCTGCTCAAAGATCAGAACGGTCGGATCCTTTACGTGGGTAAAGCCCTTTCACTGCGCCAAAGAGTGCGTTCATATCTTGTTGAGAATAAAAATCCTTCACCACGCCTGCGGCTTTTACAGGCGAACCTTGCAGAGATCGATTATCTAGTCACGGACAGCGAAGTTGAAGCGCTCATCCTGGAGTGCAATTTGATCAAGGAATATCGTCCTCGATTCAATGTTAACTTAAAGGATGACAAAGATTTTCCCTATCTGATCCTGACAGCCGATTATTATCCGCGTCTTGAATTGATGCGTCTTTCGCAAAAAGGTAGCCGGCGGGGGCGTTCCATACCCCTGGAGTCCAAAGAAGAAAGGTGTTTTGGTCCCTACACGGATGTTGGTGCCGTCCGTGAAACGATGCAGCTTCTCGGTTCACTCTTTCCCCTGCGCCGTTGCAGGCAGCTATTAGATGGCCGAGCTGCTGCAGCAAGGCCCTGTCTCAATTACCAGATGCATAGATGTTTGGCGCCCTGCCGTGGTGAAGAACTGGTTTCTTACAATCACTATGATGGTCTGGTCAAACAAGTGGTGATGTTCCTCAAGGGCAATTATGGTGATCTGGAGAAAGCACTTGAAAGGCAGATGCATATTGCAGCAGAGGAGCAGCGTTTTGAGGAAGCTGCATCACTGCGAGATCGCATTTCAGCTTTGCAGCGGGTAGCCGGACAGCAGCAGAAAGTGCTCTCAGCTGAGAACAGTCCGGACCGTGATGTTTTGGCCCTGGTTCGCTTTGAACAAAAGGTTGCAGTACATCTATTCAAGATCCGGGAAGGTAAACTGCTGAGCCAGGATCATTTCCCCCTGTCCGGTGCGGGAGAAGTGGCCGATGATGAAGTAATGGCTTCCTTTATAAAGTCTTACTACAACAGGGCAGACTCTCTTCCTGATGAAGTCCTTTGCTCGATCCTGCCTTCAGAAATTGAATTGCTCGGTAGATGGCTGAAAGAAATAACCGGACGAAAAATCAGCCTGCGTTTTCCCCGTCGCGGATCCCTGAAAAACCTGGTTAAGCTGGCTTTGACAAATGGTATTCTCAAGTTGAAAGAAGAGCAGGCCAGGCAGGAAAGAATGATTGAAGAGCCGTTACAAGAACTTGCTAAGCTGCTTGGTTTATTGAAGGCGCCGTTACGCATAGAAGGCTACGATATATCACACCTGGGCGGCAAAGATCCGGTTGGGGTGATGGTCGTTTTTCAAAAAGGAGAGCCCTTCAAAGATGGCTACCGCCGCTTTAACATCCAAAAGGCAGTTGAAGGCGATGATTATGCCGCTCTCCAGGAAGTATTAAAACGAAGAGCGGGAAAAACTTTCTGGCCAAGCCCCGACTTACTACTTATTGATGGCGGCAAGGGTCAGCTTAATGCTGTCCGGTCTTTCCTGCGCCATACGCCGATGAAAGATATTCCCATTGTTGCACTGGCCAAGAACCCGGATCGCCTTTTTCTGGAAGGCTCCGGTCTGCCGGTTTTGCTAAATGCAAAC
>CAZVLE010000026.1:0-15080 GCA_964627855.1 uncultured Syntrophomonadaceae bacterium
TCAGCGGATCATTAACTATATTTTTAATATACTCATCGACCAGCAGGTTAAAAGCAATAATAACAACCAGGAAAACCACCGCTATGTAAATAAACATAAACAGCATGATCCTGGTGCGGATGCTGATCTTGCCGGTTTTTCTACTATTCATCGGCCACCTGCCCTTTCAGGCGAAAACCAAAACCCCATACCGTTTCGATGCTAACCTCGCTGGAAGCCAGCTTTTTGCGCAATCTCCGAACTGTATCATCAGCAGCCCGGGTCTCTACTTCACAGGTATAACCCCAGATGTTATTCAACAGCTCCTCCCGGGACACCGCCCTTTCTTTATTCTCAACCAGGTAACAGAGCAGATTGTACTCGTTGGGGGTGAGATCCACCGCAGCCCCACCGACAGCAACTGTTTTGTACTGCCGGTTAATCTCTATGTCGGTATAGACAAGTTTCTCAATTCCTTGCTTGGGTTGCTCCTGCCGTTCATAATCGATCCGACGCAGGATGGCCTTTACTCTCATGACCAGGGACATCGCCGAAAAGGGCTTGGTAAAATAGTCATCACTGCCTAGGTTAATACCGGTTGCATAATCAATATCACTATCGCGGGCAGTGAGCATGATGATCGGTGCGGTACTCTCTTTGCGGATTTCCCTGCAGACCTCAAAACCGCTTAAACCGGGCATCATGATATCGAGAATAATAAGATCGCAGGGTTGATCATGGAATGCTTGCAACAGCTGGCCACCATCCTCGAAAGCCCTGACTCTGTAACCCTCGCTTTCCAGGAACGATTTAACCACGTCGCGAATATTTTGTTCATCGTCGGCAATGTAAATAAGTTCGTCCATATCAAGCCAGCCTCCATGTTATCAATAACTATATTCTAATCGAATCAGCCGGATTAATCTAATGCAGTTTTGCCGAAAATATGCTGCAAAAATCAGGCATTCCTGTGCACTAGCCGGTAAGTTGAATGAAGATCGATCATACAGAGAATTCGCTGCTTCACAGCAAAGAAGATATTTTGAAAAGCTTTCAGGGTTTGAGCCAACATGAAAAAACCTATCGCCATGAGCACAATTAGCACCAGTTCAAAGCCAGGCTAAACCTTTTACATTAGCCCATGCTGGCCAGGTAATAGCAGCCTTCCTGGCCAGTTCTTTCAAGAACACTATGAAAACTGACCCGGGAGAAAAAATCCTTTAGCCGCTTTTCGAAGGATTCTTCCCGGCGCGAACACCAATAGCAGGCAATTCCCCCGGGATAAAGGCATCTTTGGGTCAACTCAAGACCGGCAGGTTCATAGAAAGCTTGATTCGTTGGAAGACTCAGCCAGCTACTGCCATTGTCAGTATCAATCATGATTAGATGATATTTTTGATTTGCTTGCCTGGAGGCTATCCTGGCTTGCCGCTTTAAAAATACGCGGAGATCACCTTCTTTCAATAAAACGCGCGAGTCATTAAGAACACCCCCGTTTACCGCTTCTAAGATCTCCCTGTTCCAGCGGATTATGGTTGGTTCTATTTCAACTACTGTTACGCGCCCTACCTCTTCCCAGGCCAGAGCTTCCTGCAAGCTGTAACCAACCCCCAGCCCCCCGATTAGCACCGCCAGGGGACCGGTGTCAGAGCCGGTGATGATCTTCAAAGCATCGCGAACAGCTGCTTTTTCCGATGCCCCATTATAGGTGGCCATCAGGAAAACTCCATTGTAAATGATCTCGTATTCAATGCCCCGCCTCTGAAGCTGAAGTTCTCCTTCCCGCCCCGGGCACCTTTCAATTACTTCAACTGCATCATGCTGCCAGGCCATGATCATATTTCTCCTAAGAATAGCTATCACTGTTCAAGCAATTCATTCGATTAATAAATTCTCCCTAGCTACCCTTAACCCTTCAAACAGGATCTCTATTCCAGCCAAGAATGGATATTGACAACCTCAAAATATAGTTGTATTATACAATTGTTGTATTATACAATTAATATTGCCGATCGGAGTGGTCTCCATTAGAAAGCCGGGTAATATTCGTCAATTTCGCGAAATGATGCGCCAAATACAAAGAAAACTGGGGTGGCTGGCAAAAAATGATGCCACATGTTGCGGCATAACAGTTGCACAGTGTCATGCTTTGCTGGAAATTGGTAATAACACAAGCATGACCCTGGTTGAACTGGCGGCTGCCCTCGATCTCGACACCAGCACAATCAGCAGGACTATCGATGGAATGGTCCATGACGAAATCGTGGAGAGAACCATCAATGAGCATGACCGGCGTTGTCTCAACCTGGTTCTGACAGGAAAAGGTCTGGAGCTGTTCAATGAAATTAATGATACTTATGACCAGTACTATCAAGACATCTTTAGCAAAATAGCGGAAGAAAAACATGCCCAGGTAGTTGAAAGTATAAATTTGCTGGCCGGAGCCCTGGCAGGGACCGCAAATAAAGTATGTTGCCGGAAGGAGCCGTGCTAAATGAGCAATAAGGCAAAGCAGCTACCGATGGCCGCTTTAGATGACGCTGAATGTTGCTCCCCCGCAGCAGGAAGCAATAATTTCATTGATAACCGGGTCGCTAACCGGGTCGCTGCCGAATGGAAAACCGGCACGCTTGAAACCCCCGCAGGCCCTGTGTACCAGGTGTCTACGAGCATGGACTGGCGCGACCGGCTCGGCTCATTTAAAGCCCGCTGGGGTGTCGGAAGAATGAATTATACCATACCACCCGGGATTTATGCAGCCGGTAACCCAGATCATCACTCACCGGTGCTGGTTTCAGCCAATTATAAACTCAGTTTTGATTACCTGCGCAGAGAGCTGGCCGGCCTGGATCTGTGGTTGTTAGTCCTTGACACGAAGGGAATTAATGTCTGGTGCGCTGCCGGGAAAGGCAGTTTTGGCACGGTTGAACTGGTTAGAATGGTGAAGCAAACCCGCCTGAACGAGATTATCTCACACCGCACTTTAATTCTTCCCCAGCTTGCCGCACCCGGTGTTTCAGCTTGGGAAGTGCGCAAGGCAAGTAATTACAGGGTAATATACGGCCCGGTTCGGGCAGCCGACGTACCTGCCTATCTGAACGCCGGGAAAAAAGCCTCCGTGGAGATGCGTCATCCCAGCTTCGGGCTAATCGACCGCCTGGTTCTCACACCGGTTGAACTTATCGCCCTGCTGAAACCCCTGGCTGCACTTTTTCTTTTACTGGGTATGATCAATATAATAGTTTCGCTCCTTTCAGGCACCGCTCAGGGAATTGCGCAGGTTTTAGGAAATACTCTGGCCGATTTCTTACCATTTCTGATCGCTGCAATTATTGGCTCCGTACTGGTTCCGGCTTTCTTGCCCTGTCTCCCGGGCAGATCTTTCACCTGGAAAGGTTTTCTCGCTGGTATAATCTGGGCGCTTTGCTACCTACTTATTCTTCGGCCTGAGGCAAACTGGCTCCATAATGCCGGGTATTTGCTTATTTTACCTTCAATCACAGCCTTTCTAAGCCTCAATTTTACCGGTTCCTCAACTTATACTTCCCTGTCAGGGGTTGTAAAAGAAATGACCTATGCCCTGCCGTTGATGATCGGATCAGCCGGGTTGGGTCTGGTGGCGCTAATTGGCGGATACTTTCTATGATAAACAGCGAACCGGGATAACCGGTGGGGATAAAACAGGAGCAGTTTTAATAATTCTCTGGAGGGTTGATTGTGAAATACAGGTATCTTAAAAATGTAGTTACCCTTAAACTCGATCAAAGCAAGTGCAACGGTTGTGGGATGTGCCTCGAGGTATGCCCACAGCAAGTTTTTTCTTTTCATCATCAGACCAGTTTCATCAATGACCGTGATGCCTGCATGGAATGCGGCGCCTGTGCCAGGAACTGCCCGGAGCAAGCCATCTTCGTTCGACCCGGGGTGGGCTGCGCTTATGCTGTTATGCTGGATAAGCTGAAAATCAAGAATAAATGCTGTGGCGACGCCTGCGGTTGCAGCCTGGATGATATTTCTTAAAAACATTATTAGCTCCTTTGAGCGTAAATCCTTCCTGCTGTCCCACCAGGATCAGACCCGGCCGTGAGGCAAGCAACCTGTCCCCCTGTCTCACAAAAAGTGAGTCAATCCCCCCGTCCCCCTGTCTCAGTTTTAATCATTGCGGCGGATCAAATAAACCCGTGCTCAGGTAGCGTTCCCCTGTGCTGGGCAAAATTACCACCAGGTTTTTTCCTGCATTTTCTGGCCGGGCGGCAACGGCGAGGGCGGCATGCATGGCAGCGCCCGAAGAAATACCGACAAAGAGGCCTTCTTCCATAGCCAGACGCCTGGCCATTACAGCTGCTTCTTCATCTTCTACCGGAAATATCTCATCAACCAGGGTAAGATCTAAAATGTCGGGCACAAACCCGGCACCGATGCCCTGGATCTTGTGCGGACCTTTGACCCCTCCCGACAGCACCGGTGAACGGGCCGGTTCGACTGCAATAGCCTTAAAACCGGGTTTGCGTTTTTTAATCACCTCTGCCACTCCGGTGATCGTTCCTCCCGTTCCGACACCGGCAACCAGGATATCAACCTGACCTTCAGTGCCGTTCCAGATTTCTTCAGCCGTAGTAAGACGATGCACAGCGGGGTTAGCAGGATTTTTAAATTGCTGGGGCAAAAAATAGTCTGTTCCCTTATCGGCAAGTTCTTCAGCCTTGCTGATGGCACCAGCCATCCCTTCAGCGCCGGGGGTGAGGATCAACTCTGCGCCAAAAGCCTTCAACAACTGCCGTCTCTCAATCGACATAGTATCGGGCATGGTCAAAACCAGGCGGTAACCCCTGGCAGCACAGACAAAGGCCAGCCCTATACCGGTATTGCCGCTGGTCGGTTCAATAATAGTCGACCCGGTTCCGATTTTACCTTCCCCTTCGGCTGCTTCGATCATGCTGCGGGCAATACGATCCTTCACACTGCCAAGGGGATTGCGCGATTCAAGTTTGCCGATTACTATCGCCTTTAAGCCTTTTGTCAGCCTGTTTAGCCTGACCAGAGGAGTGTTCCCCACTGTTGTAGTAATGTCTTGATGAATATTGGTCATGTCCGGCCAACTCCTTTCCATGCTAGTCCTCTGTCAATTAATTATATCCCCGTTTTAACCTGCAGTTATGGCAAGCCGCCGCTCTCAGATCGTTGGCCTGGAGTTGTCACGGCACTGGAAAGATCATAAAACCGAACCCGGCAAAATGCAATTAAATCGCCCCTTATCAAAGCCGGCTTTACTCGGCTCCTGATTGCCGGTTAGTTGTCCGCTTCAGAAGGGTTTCAAGGGTAATATTGTCCAGGTAATTCATGCACAACTGGTACATTTCAGTCCATACTTCCCTGGTGATACAGTTATCATACCTGTTACAGGCAGACGAGTCATCACTGCAGTCAACAAAGGGAGAGGAACTTTCAAGGATGGCATAAAGATCTCGCAGGGTTATTTGCTGCGGTTTTCTTAATAGCACATAACCTCCCTGCGGGCCACGGAAAGCTCTGACCAGCCCTGCCCTCTGCAACGGTGTAAAGAGGTTTTCGAGATACTTAAGAGAAATCTCCTCTTTTTCTGCAATAAGCTTAAGGCTGACTGGTTTTTCTTCCGCATGCTGGGCCAGGGCCAGCATAGCTCTTGTTCCATAGCGGAACCTGGTGGTCAGTTTCATCATATATCATCTTTTCCTATAGAAATTATATGAATGATAGCATTTATTGCCACACCTGTCAACGAGCAATAAAAAATAACAGGCAAATGAAACAACAACCAAAAAATAATCTTGACAAAATACTGGGCGGAGGATATGATAAGCTTTAAAATGATAGCAATGCTATAGTATTAGTATTTTAAAAGGTGGGTTTGAATGCCCCTGGAATTGCAAAATATATTTTCGAAACCCTTAAAAATAATCCGGCCCCAAAACCGGACCAATCTGAAACTCTGCGACTCATCCTACCTCTACTGCGACAGGGGTGGAATCCCTGCCATGTGCTTCTTTTTATGCTGATGCAGTTAACCAGGCAGCTTCATAAAACAAGGAGGCACTATGATCATGACCGACCATTTTTCGACCCTCTCCATTCATGCCGGCCAGGTGGCCGATCCTGTTACGGGATCGCGCGCCGTGCCGATTTACCAGACATCTTCATATGTTTTCTCTTCGGTTGAACATGCAGCCGCTCTCTTCGGCCTGCAGCAGGCCGGAAATATATATTCCCGCATTATGAACCCCACAGTTGAAGTGCTCGAAAACAGGCTGGCCGCCCTGGAGGGAGGCAGCGCCGCTCTAGCCCTGGCTTCCGGCCAGGCGGCGATCAGCCTGGCTATTCTAAACCTGGCCCGGTCCGGCCATAATATCGTCAGCAGCAGTCATCTTTACGGTGGCACCTACAATTTATTTTCCTGCACCCTGCCCCGTTTCGGTATCACAGTCCGTTTCGTCGATCCCCTGGAGCAGCAAAGCATTGCCGGGGCAATCGACGAAGAGACCAGGGCTGTTTTTGTTGAATCTATCGGTAACCCCAAAAACCGCATTCTGGAGATAGATCAAATTGCATCAATTGCCCACCAGCACAATATCCCTTTGATTGTTGACAACACGGTAACCACTCCTTTTCTTTACCGGCCCTTTGAACACGGCGCTGACCTGGTCATCCACTCCCTGACCAAGTTTATCGGCGGCCACGGCAACTCCATCGGCGGGGCAATTATAGAAAAGGGAACCTTTCCCTGGAATAATGGTAAATTCCCCGAGTTCACCGAACCTGATCCCGCTTACGAAGGCATCAACTACTGGTATTCATTCGGCGCAGCGGGAAAGGGCGGTGCCGCATTTTCTGCCAGGTGCAGGGTTCAGCTTTTAAGAGACCTGGGGCCCTGTCTTGCTCCGTTTAACGCTTTTCTTTTCCTCCAGGGGTTGGAAACTCTCTCCCTGCGTATGGCCAGGCACTGCGAAAACGCCCTGGCTGTGGCCAGTTGGCTTGAAAAGCAGCCGGCCGTAACCTGGGTCAACTACCCGGGCCTTGAAAGCCACCCCGATTTTGATAATGCCCTGAAGATGCTGCCCCGGGGGCAGGGGGCAATCCTGGGTTTCGGCATCAGGGGAGGCCTGGAAGCGGGCATAAAGTTGATTAACGCGGTCAGGATGATTTCTCACCTGGCCAATATCGGTGATGCCAAAACCCTGATCATTCATCCTGCTTCAACCACGCACCGCCAGTTAAGTCCGGCTGAACGTCTGGAAACCGGTGTAACTGAAGATTATATCCGCCTCTCGGTAGGGCTTGAAGACCCGGAAGATATTATCGCCGACCTGGCGCAAGCCCTTGAAAAAAGCCAGGGTACTCTCACTGACAGGGGGGAAAAGTAAGATGACCGACCCTCTTAATGTCTGCCTGGAGAAAGAAAGTGCTTTTGACCGGCCTGATTCTCCTTCTTCAGTCGGCTGGACCAGACCAAGGCGCGTAGTCCTGGCCGATAAAAGAAATCCCTTATTGCTCGACTGCGGGGCCAGTCTGGCCCCGGTAACGGTCGAATACGAAACCTACGGCAAACTATCTTCGGCGGCAGATAACGCTATCTTTATCCTTCATGCCCTCTCCGGCGACGCCCATGCTGCCGGGTGGGACAGCGAGTGGCAAAAAGATAGTCGCCCCTGGAGAAGCAACAGACCCGGCTGGTGGGATGAAGCTATCGGTCCCGGAAAAGCTTTCGATACCAGTCTTTACTTTGTAGTTTGCGCCAACATTTTAGGCAGCTGCTACGGGACAACCGGCCCCTGGGAAACAGACCTGCAGACGGGCAGGCCTTACGCCCTAAATTTTCCCGTGGTTACTGTCGATGACTGGGTTCGCCTGCACCGGCGCCTGCAGGACTACCTGGGCATTGAAAAACTGCTGGCCGTAGCAGGAGGATCGCTGGGCGGCCAGCAGGCCCTGGCCTGGGCAATCAACTATCCACAGCGGGTTAATGCAGCCATTATTCTCTCTTCATCAGCCCGCCTCGGAGCCCAGGGCCTGGCTTTTAACGCTGTCGGCCGTCAGGCCATCTTCAACGACCCCTGTTTTAATGATGGCAACTATTACAACTCTGAACCACCGGGCAACGGCCTGGAACTTGCCCGGATGCTCGGTCATATAACCTATCTCTCCTCTGAATCCATGGAAGGTAAATTCGGACGGCGCTTTCAAAATGGCAGCCGGCCCGGTTACCGTTTAAAGAAAGAGTTTTCTGTGGAAAGCTATCTTGAGCACCAGGGACGCTCTTTTGTGCAACGTTTCGACGCCAACAGCTATCTTTACCTGACCCGGGCTATGGATTATTACGATGCCGGCAGCGGCAATAACCTGGCTGCAACCTGTGCAGCAATCGATGCAAAACTGCTTTTAATCTCCTACAGCTCAGACTGGCTCTATCCGCCTGAATCAACCAGAGCCCTGGCGGAGGCGGTAATCGCCAATAAGAAGCCCGTCACATACATTGAAATTCCATCCAACTACGGCCATGACGCTTTTTTGCTGGAAACAGATAAAACCGCCCCCCTGATAGGATCATTTTTAGAAGGAGTTCGCTAAAAAATATGAATGCAACGACCCGCTGGGATCACAACCTGATTTTTGATTTAATCAAAGCGAAGAGGACAGTGCTTGACCTCGGCTGCGGTAACGGAGAACTGCTGTCCAGGCTTGCCAGGGAAAAGCAGGTGACAGGGCAGGCAGTAGAAGCCGACCCGCAATGCGTCGCCGAGGCGATCAGGAATGGAGTGGCAGTATACCAGAAAGATCTCGATCTTGGCCTGACCGAATTTAAAGATAAATCCTTTGATTACGTGATCCTGGAAAAAACTTTACAACAGCTCCAGCACCCCATGGCCGTTTTGGGGGAAATTCTACGAATTGGCTCTACCTGCATCGTCAGTTTTCCCAACTTTAATTACCGGGGTGTGGTTGAAAAGCTGCGCCAAACTGGCAGAATGCCGATTACTGCTTCCCTGCCTTACCAGTGGTACGACACCCCCAATATTCATTTGTTCACACTCAACGATTTTCTTGATTGGACTACCCGGAGCGGTGTTACAGTTGTAGCAGGTTATGCCGCCGAAAATTCCGGCGCCCGACCGCTAAAAATGCCGGAAGACAGTGCGGCAGCTGAGGAATTGCTGTTTGTTTTAAAATCTTGATCTGTCGTTCAAAAAAGTAGTATTATGGCTCCAGTATAGCCGTTCAGATTTTGAGCATGCAGAGCAGCCGGCAAAGAACGGAGTCATGAGTAATGTACTATCTTTATGCAGCAATATTCCTGGCAACGATGAACTACACTTCGATAAAAGTTCTCCTGCCGGATATTATGGCCACCATGAATATTGAGCTGAACTGGTTAACCTGGGTCGTTAATGCTTATTCGCTGCCCCTGGCAGTTCTTGTCCCCGTGGCCGGGCGCATAGGTGATATTTTCGGCTCACGTCGTTATTTTATTGCCGGGGTCCTTGGGCTCGGGGTCGGCTCATTAATCTGCACCGCAGCCTTTGACCTGCCCATGTTAATCGGTGGAAGGGTTATCCAGGCCCTGGGGGCGGCTTTTTTAATTCCCAACTCCATCACCCTCCTGCTAAAAAAAGTGGCAGTGGGTGAACGCGGCAAGGTCCTCGGTATTACCGGTGGCATCAGCGCTATTGGCGCAATTGTCGGACCGGTTTTTTCCGGGAGCCTGGTTAACCTGATTTCCTGGCGCGGCTCTTTCGCCCTTATTGCACTCCTGACCTTGATCATCCTGATCGCAGCCTGGCTAAATACGGCCTGGAAAGAAGAATCTAAAACAATCACCCGGGAACAAAATAAAAATTGGCAGAGTTTTGATCTTGCCGGGTCGGCGCTGATTATGCTTGCCGGAACCAGTTTATTGTTGAGCATGACCCTGCTGCCAGATTGGGGGTGGCAGAACATCTGGATCCAAACCGGTTTCGGCCTTTTCCTGGTAACACTCTACCTCTTTTACAGGGTGGAAAAGGCTGTTCCATCTCCGCTATTTGCCATGGAGCTATTAAAAGAGCCCCGCTTTTCACTGGGATTGCTGGTCGGTTTCGTGGAACATCTGGTCATGGCCGGAACTCTTTTTGTCATGCCCATATATTTCGACCTTGTTCAGGGTTATTCAGCAGCGGCAATTGCCTTATTCCTGACGCCTGCAGCAGCCGCAGTGGCCCTGACCACACCGCAGGGCGGCAGGCTTTCAGATCAAATTGGTCCCGGCCCACCAATCGTCGCCGGCATGCTGCTGCGGTTCGTTTCATTTCTAATGCTCGCCCGCATTGCTCCCGACACCGGAGTAATATATATCGGGTTCTGCCTGGTCCTTAACGGCGCCGGATTCGGACTCGCCACCACTCCCGCCTTCAATACCGTCTTATCTACCGTTGATGACGGGCGGCACGGCATCGCATCGGGAGTACATAACATGATCAGGTTCACGGGTGCCGCCATCGGCACAACCCTGGGCGGTATTATCCTCTATGCCCTTATTCCTGAAACCTTCACTATGGTTGGCAGTCCCATTCCCGGCTTCAGGGAAGTGCTACAGCTGGCCGCAGCTGCCTGTCTGCCCGGAGTAGGGGCCGGTCTTTACCTCTGGGTCAAGAAGCTTAAGACTGGCTGAGTCTTTTATAGATCTTTAAAGTCGCAGTCCTCACCATCAGCCGGTCTATAAGAGATCCGGCAGTATTACATTTTTTTGGCTGCAGCAGCAATTGCCCGGATAATCTTGCTGTAACCGGTACAGCGGCAGAGGTTGCCTGCAATAGCCTTCCTAATATCCATCTCGGTGGGGTTTTTGTTCTCGCGCAGCAGGGCCAGGGCGCTCAACAACATGCCGGGTGTGCAAAAACCGCACTGGACAGCCCCTTCCCGGCGAAAAGCTTCCTGCAGGGGATGCAAAGAACCATCTTCTCCGGCTAAACCTTCAACTGTTTCAACATGGCATCCTTCAACCTCCACTGCCAGCACAAGACAGGAGTTGACAGCTCTATTGTCGAGTAAAACGGTACAGGCCCCGCAATCGCCTACACCACAACCCTCTTTGCTTCCCGTCAATCCTAAATTATAACGGAGCAGGTCAAGCAGGGTGGCCCTTTCATTGACTGTCATTGTTATTTCTTCATTGTTCAGCCTGAGGGAAATCTCTTTCATTGACTGCCAATCCTTTCACATGCTGCATTCAGAGCCCGCCTGATGTATACCCGGACCAATTTGCGACGGTATGCAGCGCTGGCCCTGACATCGTCAATCGGGGCCGCTTCCTGCATCGCTGCATCAGCAGCTCTTTCAATCAGCTCAGGAATAATCACTCTGGAAACCAGCACTGCTTCTGCAGCCCGTGCTCTTATGGGCGTTGGGGCTACAGACCCAAGAGCGATCCTCACTAGTTCAACCCTGCTGTTCGCAACCATGGAGAGGTATAGAGAAAGATTGAGAATGGCTATTTCCATAGCCCGGCGTAAACCAACCTTAAAATATACTAACCTACTCCCTTCCTCCGGCCAGTCAAATTCTATCTGCTGAAGCAGCTCAGCTTCTACAAGTGCGGTTTGGCCAGGGGCAAGAAAAAAGTCTTCCAGGGCAACCAGGCGTTCCCCCCTGGAAGAGACAAGCCTGGCCCTGGCCCCCAGGGCCAGAAGGGGTGTGGCCAATTCAGCAGCGGGTGAAGCATTACAGAGATTGCCACCCAGGGTGGCCCGGTTCCTAACCTGGCAGGAGCCGAGCTGCGCAGCGGCACTGCTTAAACCTGGGCAATACTTTCTGAGCAGTTCTGATGATTCAATAGTCTTTATGGTAGTAAGGCTGCCAAGAATGACCCTCTCTCCTTCACTGACCTGAAATCGCTTTAAATCGCTGCACTCTTTGATATCAACAAGATCTTTAACCCTGATCTTATTTTCACGCAGCTGTACCAGCAGATCACTACCCCCGGCATAGGGTCGGGCCGAAGGCCCATTTATTTCCATAAAGCGGCAGATTTCTTCCAGATTCCTAAAACGCTGATATGATACACCGGCAGGAATCATCTTTTCACCCGGCCTTTACCGTCTGCCCTTTTCAGGTTAGGCTCCCAACTTGCTTTTAATAGCGAAGGAGCTTTCTCTTCCAGCAGGTTCAGGATCTTTTCCGGAGTAAGAGGGAGTGAATTAACCTCAATGCCAATGGCGTCTACAACTGCATTCCGGATAGCCGGAGCCGGTGATATTGTCGGTGGTTCACCAAGCGACTTGGCCCCGTAACAACCACTGGCCTCATCTGTATGCACGAAATGAACAAAAAGAGGCGGCAGGTCAAGGGCGGTGGGTATCTTGTAATCACCCATCTTAGCATTTAAAACTTTTCCACTGTCCTGATCAATGATCAACTCTTCCAGCAGGGCATAACCGTAACTCATGGCCATACCACCTTCAACCTGCCCCGAGGCAAGCAGGGGATTTATGATCTGCCCCGAATCATGAATATTCCACAGGTTAAGGACCTCTACTTTACCGGTCTCCGTATCGACTTCAACTTCGGCAATGGAAAGTCCGAAAGAAAGAGCATTGGTATCGGCAGAGTGAAAGGATTCAGCACTAATTACTGCGGCCCTTTTTCTACGGTATTTAGCCTGCAGGGCAATTTCACCCACCGTGGCAAGTTTCTTCTTTCCGGCCATTATCCAGCCATCAGAAATGGTGAGATCATTGCAGTCACATTTAAGAAAAAGGGCAGCCTTTTGCAAGAGTTTAACCCGGCATTGAGAAGCCGCTTTTTCGAGGGCTTTACCGCTGACATAAACCTGGCGGGAAGCATAGGCACCCTGGTCATAGGGGCTATTATCGGTATTAATCGGTTCAACACGAATTTTCTCTACGGGAATACCCAGCGTTTCAGCCGCAATCTGTACCATTACCGTATTGTTGCCCTGACCGATCTCTACCGACCCGATCGACAGGATCGCCGAACCGTCTTCTTCAATTCTCACCCTCGCACCGGCGCTTTCCTGCTGTCCGGGCCAGGTACAGCTGGCATAATTAAAGCAGGCTAGACCAAGGCCTCGCTTGACAGGCTCATCCGACCGCGAAACCTCTATGGCCTTATCTTTTCGCTTCTGCCAGTCACTTACCTTCAAACCCTGTTCAAAGCAATCGCCTATACCACAGCTATTCACTGTAATCTTGTAGCGCCTGTCTCTGTGTCCAGCCTGGCAGAGATTTTTGCGGCGCAGTTCAAGTGCATCCATCCCCATCCTGCGGGCAATATTATCCACGTGGGCCTCTACGGCCATAGTCAGCTGAGGAATACCATAAGCCCGCATAGCCCCGGCAACGGGCATGTTGGTGTATGCCGTTTTTGCCCTATAGCGCAGGTTTTCAACCGGATAAAGCGGTGAAAAGTGGTTGCCCACATTGATCGCTACGCTTGGCCCATGTGAACTATAAGCACCGGTATTGGAAAGCAGCTCCAGTTCACGGGCTGTAAAGCGCCCTTCGGCATTCAGGGCAGTGCGCAGTTTCATTTTCATGGCATGGCGGGTCCGGGTTGAAACAAGACTCTCTTCTCTCGAGTACTCGATCAGCACAGGGCGTCCCGTCTTCATGGTCAGGGCGGCTCCAATCGGTTCCAGGGTCACATCCTGTTTTCCGCCAAAACCACCGCCGGTCAGACTCTGTAAGATCCTGATCCTGCCCAGGGGCAAACAAAGGGCCAGGCCCATGATGCGACGCAGGGTAAAGGGTATTTGTGTAGACGAATGAACTACGAGGAGGTCACCTTCCAGGTAGGAAAGTGAGACATGGCGTTCGAGGGCACAATGGGTGACTGCAGGAGTGCTGATTTCATCTTCAAATAGATATTCTGCTCCACTAAAGGCCCCTTTAACATCACCATAATGATAGCTGTATTCGGCACAGAGATTACCACTGCTGTCATGAATTTCAGTAGCTCCTTCAGCAAGGGCTTCCTCGGGTGAGAAATAGGCGGGTAGTTTTCTGTATACGACTTCCAGCAAAGATGCCGCTTTTTCGGCCGCTTCCCTGCTTTCTGCCGCAATGGCAGCAACAGCATCACCAACAAAACGCACCTTTTGATCCAAAATACGACAGTCAAGGGGGCAATCGTCGGGGTAGGGATGACCGGCAGAAGAAAAGAAGTTCGCTGCTAAGCTGCCCTGTTCAATAACTGCCTTTACCCCCGGGAGCTTAAGGGCTTTTTCGGTAGCAACTTTTTCAATCAAGGCATGGGCATGAGGACTCCTCAATACTGTTGCATAGAGCATACCGGGTCTCTTCAGATCGCCAACATATAGTGCTTCGCCGGTTAGCTTGGTCGAATCGTCAACCCTCAGGATCTCTTTGCCAATGTACTGGTAAACCATATTCCAGCCCTCCGGACTATTTGCTTTACACGCCGAAAAAAGAACTAAAGAACTGCTGTTTTTGTTATATTATACTATAGCATAGCAATGCCCTCATTGAATTATAGCCTGAAATAGCGAACCTTGACCTTTATGCTATAATGGTACCGGCTAGGAAAGTCGGCGGCGATTTTTATGACTTCTTCCCGCTCAATAACAGGTATTTTTGTTTCAGCATCGGCGGGGAGAACTTTTTGGCAATGAGAGATTCTTTAAAATCATGAACCAGGACAGGGAATTAAAAGCACGTCACTTGATTGAAAAGATACAGATAAACGTAGAGAGCTTTGTCGGGGTCACTCCGGCATCGGATGATCTAACCATGCTGGCCCTTACTTTAACAGGCCTCAGAACTTAAGCAGTCAGATGCTTGAGCAATGATTACAGCAGAAAGGACCATGCGAATGAAAGAGCAAATACTCTCTTTGTTTCGAGAAATACCGGGTTTCTTTACTGATAAGATAAATAACCATAAATTGATCACTATTTCATTTCTGGTAGTCGCCCTGCTGCTGCCACCCTTTTTGCTTTTCCATCAACATCGCATCAGTAACCAGCTTTATGTCGTCTACATGGACGATCTGGAACTGGGTATTGTTGAAGAGGAGCGAGATGTTGAACTCTTTCTGGCCGACCTGGTTGAAAGATG
>CAZVLE010000027.1:0-38030 GCA_964627855.1 uncultured Syntrophomonadaceae bacterium
TCTAAATTGTTTAAAGTTGAGGCGGCTTCAAACTGCAGCTCGGCGCCCAGATAGAAAATCATGGCCATATTGACAGAAATACAACACAAAAGAACCGTCCCCTTGTGCGACTACCAGCTCTGAGAAGTTATTACTAATTGTATAAAGTTTATACATTATTTTTATGTACCTTTGTTGTGCAAGCAAGAAGAAGCTTTTTTTTAAACAAAGTTTAGACAAGATATAATTAAATTAAAATATTGATTAAACGGATTTAATAAACTAAACTGACTTTATTGATTTGCATGATTACTCATGAAACTGATTGTTAAGGTCAAGAGAGCTCCGCCCCAACTTAATAGACTTTGCATCTAAAGAATTAAATATAGATAATATTTATAATATACAATATAATGATTCTAATATCACAGGCCACTTCATCTAAAAGGAGGTGAAAGCTAATGAAAGAATACAAGTTGGAGGTCAGGGCAACGATGATTTGCTTTATAGTAGCAGCAATAATTGGCGGTTTTTTAAGTTCATTCTTCGTCATATTCAACAGCCTTTTTTTTAACCAGGTAGCTCCACCTGAGCATTTGGCCGAGCACTTCACTACGATGTATGTTGCAAAAACAACAGTTCTGGGCTTTCCGCTGCATTACTTCTTGCTGATTACCTTAAGCTGGCTGGGCACTACCCTGATTGGCGCGATATGGTGCCTGATCATGGACAGACTGGAAAAAATCCAACAACAATAAGGTTATTAATAAATGAAAGGAGGATTCTAAAAAGATGGACCCAAGAGGCAATATATTTATTCTAGGTCTGGTGCTCAGCATTGTAGTGATTTTAATATCGGTATTGATTAGCGTTTGGGCCCGCCGTTTTACGCGCAACCTTAGTGATTATTACGTGGCCGGGCGCAGCGTTAGTGCTCTAAATAATGGACTGGCCATGGTATCGCTGGCATTGAGTCTAACTACTTTTATTGGCCTGACCGCCCTGATGATTGAGGGTGTTTATATCGGTGTTGCTGTTTATGCCGCTTTTACTTCTGCCTTTATCGGTTTATTATTACTGGCTGCTCCATTTTTACGCCGCCACAAATCTTTTACCACGATGGCATTTATTGACGAGCGGTTTAACAGTAAAACTTTAAGAATTATGTCTGTGGTTGTCATGCTGGTTGTCAGCATGCTTTACCTGGGTGGAAACTTAAAAGGTATCGGGATAGTCTTTTACTATTTGCTGGGGGTTCCCGAACTATGGGGTATCATCGTGGGCGGCTTAGTGGTAACCTTATACGTCACTATTGGTGGCATGTATGGTGTTACCTATAACCAGACTTTCCAGTCGATAGTGCTAATATTCTGCCTGATGTTTCCTGTGGCCATAGTCATGAGAGCACTTGGTTCGAGCGGCTGGTTTTTCCCACCGCTGGGATACGGTGATATGGTTCCGCTGATGGAGCAGGTAGCTCCTCACTATTTTTGGCCCATGCTCGTTCACCCCTCTGTCTATATTTCCGTTTTTCTCGGAGCATGGTTCGGTATGATTGGATTGCCCCACTTTGTAATGCGCTTTTTTACGGTAAGGGATTCCCGGGAAGCCAGGTGGAGCACCGTTATTACCGTTTTTCTGGTTGGTCTGGTCAGCACGACCGTTTATGCAACCGGCTTTGCCGCAGTCTATTTTATGAATACCACGGCCCTGGAACTTGGTATCACTGTTCCGCGTGAAGCCTATGATTACGTTGTATTTATCCTGATTGAAAATCTGACAAACCAGGGGTGGCTGGCTATAGCCATCGCCGGTTCGATTGCCGCAGGCCTCTCAACAGTTGCCGGATTACTGATGATTATGGGCGCGGGATTGATCCATGATCTTTACGGCGTAATCAAACCCGACCTGGATGACGAGCGTAAATTAAAGCTCTCTTACGGGGCAATGCTGGTGATGGGTGTCCTGGTGATTCTTTTCTCACTGAATCCGCCCGACTTTATTCTTGAAGCAATCATGTGGGCATTCGGGATCGCCGCCGCATCACTGGGAGTGCCGATTGTGCTCGGGATCTGGTGGAAGAGGACCACCAAGCAGGGTGTTGCCGTGGGCATGACCTTCGGCTTTATTTTTACCACAGCCTGCTTTATCATGATTGACTATATCGGCATGGATCCGGTGACAATTCCTATCCCCTTCATAGCCAAGTATCTTTATGGTCCCTTTGGCTGGATTAAAACTATTTCTTTTGCCTTGCCAATATCTTTTATCCTGACCATTGTAGTTTCCTGGTTGACGCCGCCGCCTGCAGAATCGCTGCAGCGCCAGGTAGATGAAATGCATGGTTGGTCTGACTTCGATTCGAAGCGTTACAATGGCAATGGACTGCCGATCACAATTATCATTTTATCCCTGCTGACAATGATCTTGGTTACAACAATGTACGGTGTATTTCCAGGCAGTTACTAAAACCCGGGGGCTCGTTTAAACGGCGAGCCCCTTTTTACTAAATGGTGGTGAATTTGAAATGGAAAACTGGGAAGTGCTTAGTAAAACACCCTATAAAGCGATTAAGGAGATGCAGGATCGCAAGCTGAGAGCTTTTATCTGTAACCAGGTTTCAGTCTACAGCCCCTACTACAGCAATATCATGAAAAAGCAGGATATTGACCCCTATAAAATTAAGAGCGTTGAGGATTTAAAATACCTGCCATTCACTTACAAGTGGGATATTGCGCCAAACGCTGAAAACCCGCAGAGACACAAGGATTTTGTGATCCGCCCGGATGAAGAAGTTTCGGAAAAGTACGGTCATTTTGCCAAAATGTCGATGAGCACCGGTAAAGAGCTGATCGAACAGAAAATCTATGATTACAAGCCGGTGCATATTCATTTCACGACCGGCCGCACCGCTTTACCCACACCCTTTGTCTATACTAAACGCGATGTTGAAAACCTGCGTGAATCGTCATGCCGCCTGCTCGATGTTTTTGAAGTATGCGGAGATGATGTTACCGTTAACTGTTTTCCCTTTGCTCCCCATCTTGCCTTTTGGAGCGTTTATTTTGCTGCCGATTCGCTTAATTCCCCCGTTTTTCACAGCGGCGGCGGTAAGGTTGTGGGTACTTCTAAACTTATGGATGCTTTTGAATTCCTGCGCCCTTCGGTTGCTGTATTCATTCCCGGCTACTGCTACTACTTCTTAAGGGAAGCAGTTAAGCAAAAGCGAGACTTTTCATCGATTAAAAAGATTTTTTTCGGTGGAGAAAGGGTGCCGCCGGGCCTGAAAGAAAAAATCAAGGAGCTTTTAAAACAGCTGGGGGCCGAAGAGGTCATGGTCCTGGCAGTCTATGGACTGACTGAATCAAAGGTGGGTTGGGGTGAATGCCCTTCCCATGAAAAATACCACGGTTATCATCTTTACCCGGACCTGGAGATAATTGAAGTAGTTGATCCCGAATCGGGTGAGCCGCTCGGTGAAGGTGAAGACGGCGAAATTGTTTATACCAGCCTTGACTGGCGCGGAACCTGCGTCATACGTTACCGGACCGGCGATATCGCCAGGGGCGGCATCAGCTATGAACCCTGTCCTAACTGCGGGCGCACTGTGCCCCGCATAAGCTCTGTGATCGAGCGTAAATCTGAATTTAAAGAGTTTAACATGACAAAAATAAAGGGGACACTGGTCAATTTAAATAACTTCTTCCCATTGATGATGAGCCATCCCGATCTTGAGGAGTGGCAGGTTGAAATAAGGAAGCGCAATGATGATCCCTTTGATCTGGATGAGATCTATCTGTATGTTGCAAAAAAACCGGATGTAAGCGAGGAAAATCTAACCGCTGACTTGAAACAGAAAATTATCAGGGAAACGGAAGTATCATTAACAAAGATAGTTTACCTGCCCCTTGATAAACTGGTCAGCCAGCTGGGGATGGAAACTGAACTGAAAGAAAAACGCATTGTCGACAACCGCCCCACGGGTTAATACCCCCGCAGAAAGGAGATCACTATGCAAGCCTGGTCAAAAATCAGCCGGATGCCGGCCAATAATATAAAGAAGTTACAGGATGAGCTTCTCTGCAAAATAGTGCAGGATCAAATAGCAGCTAACCACCCCTATTACAGCAGCCTTTTCAAGCGTGAGGGGATAGAGCCTACTTTAATTAAGGGTAGCAGCGATCTTGATAAAATACCCTTTACTACCAAACAGGATCTGCTTCCCGGTGAAGTGGATCCTCAGCGGGCAAAACAATTTATTTTACAAAAACCTGAAGGTTTGGAAGGCGCTCCAAAACCGAAAATGCTTGGTCTTTTTGGCAGGAAATGCGCGGAGCCGGATCCGGCAGAATATAAGATGTCCCAGCTCTTTTATACTAAGGGTAATGATGTTGCCCCGATTCCTATTGTTTATACCCGCTATGACCTCAACAATCTCGAAGAAACCGGGATGAGACTCAACGATGTTCTTAACTTGAAACGCGATGATACCATTCTGAATGCCTTCAGTTATGCCCCGCATGTTTCTGTGTGGCAGCTGTTTCATGCAGCTATGACAATAGGCTCTACGGCCCTGCACTCAGGCGGCGGTCGAGTGCTTGGTATGGAAAAAATTATCCTGGCCTTGAATAACATGGGGGCCCCTGTACTGGCCTCTCACCCGTCGTTCATTCTGGCTGCCCTGCAGACAATGCTGCGTCAAAGCACCGATGCCCCTTCCCTTGAAAGAATTATTATCGGTATGGACTATGCTCCCATGGTTGTAGTGGAAAGGATTCGGGATCTGATGTTGCAGTGCAAAGCGGCCGACAATTTAGTCCAGCGGATCTATTTCCTCTCAATGGCCAAGTCGGGCTTTGCGGAATGCAGCCCCGGTTTTGGCTATCATCTTAACCCGGACCATGTTCTGGTAGAAGTAATTAACCCGCAAAACGGAGAAATTCTTGGTGAAGGTGAAAGAGGCGAAATAGTTATTACTAACCTTGACAGCCGGGGAACCCTGGTTTTGCGCTATCGAACCGGCGATATAACCACTGAGGGGCTTACCAGCGAACCATGCCCAAATTGCGGGCGCACAGTTCCACGCATACTGGGTGACATTGAGCACGAGCACGATTATTATGATCTGAAAAGCGAAGATGCGGTTATTGTCTTCAATGGAAATGCCCTGCGCCGTTACATGGCTGGCCGCAAAGATGTCCTGGCCTGGTATGCGGAAATAGTTAATGAAAAAGGTCATAACAGCTTGAATATTATTTTAAAACCTGCCGGCGGGATAAATGTGGAAGACCTGGCCAAGATCCTGCAAAAAGATATTGAGCAGGAACACGGGTTAACTGCTACTGTTAACAAAGGCTCATATGAGGCGATAACAAAAAAAATTGATTTGGAGAGCGGTATAAGTGTTAAACAGATTTTTGATCAGCGCCGGCAAGATTAAGAAGAGCCAGATTTCCTATGAACAAAAACTTGTCAGAATTAGTTGACATGCTACTGGCCTAGAAAGCCGCAATATAATCAGTTTTTACCTGTTCTCATGCAGGATAAAAGCAAAGGGGTTTTATTCACTTTTGCTTAAGCAGGCCGTTTAGAATAAAATCAAATGCTGTTTCTGAAACCGCTTCTGATCCATATTTTTTATCAAGAATTTCACGATAAACGAAAGTGTCAAGCAGTGATATGAGGGCAAAACTGACAATCTCACTTCTGATCGGGCGGAGATCACCATTTTTGATGCCCCGTTCAAGATCTTTAGTCAGGGGATCGACCCAGGATTTACGCAATATAGCTTCAGCACGGGCCCTTTCTTCTTCATCCCCCTGCGCTAAAGACTCTTTTAAGAGGTTGATCGAAATTGACAGGCGCTTTGAGTAAGTTTGACCGGCCTTCCAGCGCTGTTCAAGGCGCTTGAGAGCACATTTTTCCTGCCTGATGCTGTCAAGCGCGCTTTCGGAAAAGGCATCGAAGATGCTGTCAAGACAGGTCAGGTAAAGGTCTTTCTTGTCCTTGAAGTAATAATAAAAAGATGGTTTTGTAATGCCAACGCTTTCCATTATCTCGGCAATGGTGGTGCTGTTATAGCCCTTACGTAAAAAAAGGTGAGATGCATCTTTGATGATCATTGCCCTGGTTGTCGACTCGGTGCTGTCTCCCTGCTGGTGTTTTTGCCGGTTTCTGCTCATTTTATCAGCATTTCTTTCCCACATGGAGGAGGCATAGGAAAGAGGAATTGCTTCGTCATTGCATCTTTTCAAAAACAAGAGGCGTTCGAGATGTTCCTGGCTGTAAAAAGCCTGGTTACCCTTCTTGTAAACCGGGGGGTGAAGGTAGCCCATACGCAGGTAGTAGTGAATAAGCTGTTTGCTTATCCCCGATGCTTTTGATAAACCGCCTATGCGCATGACCCGTTCGTCGGCGGGCATTTCCATTGAGATCGCTGCTCCTTTTTTGTGTCAGTATTTGTATATATATTATACGTATCTTAGATATATCCTTTAGGCGCATAAAAATAAATGTGAATAATAAAGCATCTATACTATATTTTTAAAATCAATTAAATAGATTGACTAATTGCATTAAATGGCATAGAATCGCTACAAATAATTTATCAAGGGGGTACTGTCAATGGAAGAAATCAGGTTTAAGGACAAAGTAGCCGTTGTTACCGGCGCCGGAGGAGGACTGGGAAAAGCATACGCGCTCTTGTTGGCCGCCCGTGGGGCCAGGGTGGTAGTAAACGATCTTGGTGGCACCTTTGACGGCAGTGGTGCCGACGCGACTCCGGCTCAACAGGTAGTCGATGAAATTAAGTCAGCAGGTGGAGAAGCAGTTTCCAATTACGACAGTGTAGCCGAATGGGAAAGTGCCCAGAGTATTATTAAGACTGCCATCGATAATTATGGGCAAATCGATATATTAATTAACAATGCCGGCATACTGCGTGATAAGAGTATCTTAAAAATGGAGCTTGAGGATTACCGGAAGATTATGTCTGTGCACTTAGACGGCACATTCTACTGTACAAAAGCAGCATTTGCTCCGATGAAAGAACAGGGATACGGCCGCATAGTGTCAACAGCATCGGCAGCCGGTCTTTACGGAAATTTCGGTCAGGTTAATTACGGGTCGGCTAAGATGGGCATCGCCGGGATGATGAACTGTGTCGCCCAGGAAGGGGCGCGCTATAATATCAAGGCTAATACAATTGTTCCTACTGCCGGCACAAGACTTACTTTCACGGTGATGCCTGAAGATGTTATCGGCAAAGTCAAGCCGGATTTTGTTGCACCTATCGTGGCCTGGCTCTGTTCTGAGCAATGCCAGGAGACGGCAAAAATGTTCAGTGCCGGTGGCGGCTATTTCAGCCGCGCTGCTGTAGTTGAAGGAGAGGGCGTAGTTTTTGATTTAAGCAAGGAGATCACCGTGGAAATGATCAGTGAAAAAATTGAGCAAATAATGGATCTTAAAGGGGCCCGCGAATATGCTTCAGCCATGGAGCAGGCCGGAACGGTAATGTCAAAAATGGTTGTTGAATAATGATGAAAGGAGAATGAACATGCCCATCGATCCAAAGCTTGTTGGTAAGGAACTGCCATTACTTGATTATTCTTTTACCACCAAAGATGTAATCCTTTATGCACTCGGTATAGGTGCCGGAGCTGAGCCGGAGGAGCTGAAGTTTGTTTACGAAAACAACCTTGAAACACTGCCAACATACGGTGTTATTCCGCCATTTGGCGCTTTATTTAATATTATTGGCGTAGAAGGCATGGATTTTAACCCGGCCATGCTGCTTCATGGCGAGCAATATCTTGAACTATACAAGCCCATTCCGGTGGAAGGAACATTAACTTCATATCCCAAAATTGCCGGCATCTATGATAAGGGTAAGGGCGCCCTGGTGGAGCTTGAAGTTGTCAGCAAAGACGCCGGGGGCGAACCAGTCTTCATGAACCGGTTCAGTGCTTTTATTCGCGGCGAAGGTGGTTTTGGCGGTGAGCGAGGATCTGAGCCGGGTAATAATCCCCCGGATAGAGCCCCGGATCAAATGATCGAGATGAAAACAAGTCCGCAGCAAGCCCTTCTTTACAGGCTTTCAGGAGACTTTAACCCCCTTCATGCTGATCCTGATTTTGCAGCAATGGGCGGCTTTGAGAAACCGATCCTGCATGGTCTCTGCACTTTCGGGTTTGCCGGCCGGGCCGTTTTAAAGGCATACTGCAACAATGATCCGGCCAGGTTTAAGGCGATTAAAGTGCGCTTTTCCCGCCATGTGTTCCCGGGTGAAACGATTGTTACCGAGATGTGGCAGGAAAAGGATGACCAGATAATTTTCCGGGCCAAGACAGCTGAGCGGGAAGAATATTGCCTGACCAATTCAGCAGTATGGTTAAATCTTTAACCCAGGAAAGGAGTGTTTATAACTGTGATTGGTATTTGTTCCTATGCAGGTTATGTACCCAGATACCGCCTGAACCGGATGACTATTGTCGCCGCCATGGGCTGGCTTAACCCGGCCATTCTCATGAATGCTGCCGGAGAAAAGGCGGTGGCCAACTACGACGAAGATGCCATCACGATGGCCGTTTCTGCGGGAACCAGGTGTCTGAGCAGTTTTAACCCGGCAGAAATTGATGCTCTTTATTTCGCTACTACAACTGCACCATTTAAGGAGAGGCAAAATGCCAACATTGTTGCCGGAGCGCTGGCGGCCGGTGAAGATATCAGAACCGCCGATTTTTCCGGATCAGTAAAATCAGGAACTTCGGCGCTCTTGTCCGCCCTTGAATATGTCGGCGCCGGCAGCGGGCATAAAGCCCTGGCCTGTGCTGCCGATTGCCGTCTCGGAAAGGTCGGCTCGGTTCAGGAAATGGTGTTTGCTGACAGCGGAGCAGCTATTTTGGTCGGGGACAAAGATGTTATTGCCAACTATATTGGCTCTTATTCGACAGCCTGTGATTTTGTCGATCACTTGCGCGGCGCAAATTCTAAATATGACCGGCAATGGGAAGAGCGCTGGATCCGTGACCTAGGTTATGAAAAACTTATACCTGAAGCAATAGAGGGTATCTGTAAAAAATATGATCTGGAAATCTCCGCGCTAAGTAAAGTAATCTACCCCTGCTATTATGGAGGGGCTCGCAAGAAAATCAACCGTGCGCTCGGTTTGGATTTCAGCCAGGTCCAGGATGACCTGATGATGGATGCCGGTGACAGTGGGTCGGCGCATCCCCTGTTAATGCTGGCCAGGGCTCTGGAAGATGCCGCTCCCGGTGATAAACTGCTTTTGGTCAGTTATGGCAATGGTTGTGATGCTATCCTCTTCGAGGTAACCGAGGCCATAGCCGGCTTTGCAGACAGGAAAAGAGTCAGCGATTCACTAAAAAACAGCCAGGAATTCGACAATTTCTACAAGTACCTGGCCTGGCGCGATATGCTGCCCGTAGAACTGGGTATGCGTGGTGAAGAAGAGCGTCTGACCCGCTGGTCGCTGGTTTGGCGAAACCGTAAAGCGCTTCTGAGCCTGCAGGGTTCTCGCTGCCTGGAATGCGGTACTCAGCAATATCCACCACAGCGAATCTGTATCAACCCTGATTGCGGCGCAATAGACCGCATGGAAGATGTAGTTCTCTCTGGTAAGGGAGGCAAAATTGTCAGCTTCACATCGGATATGCTCGCCGCAACGCTTAATCCACCGGCTATTTACGGCAATATTGATTTTAAAGGCGGTGGCCGCTTGATGATGGATTTCACCGACTGTGCCCTTGAGGACCTGAAGGTGGGAATGCCGGTGCATTTTTCTTTCAGGGTAAAATATACTGACACAAAAAGGGATGACACTTTTTACTTCTGGAAAGCGATTCCATCAGGGGAGGCGATTGAAAATGCCTAGTGGCATCAGGAACAAAGTGGCAATTTTAGGGATGGGCTGCTCGGTTTTTGGCGAGCGCTGGGAGGATGATTCAAGTGACCTGCTTCTCGAAGCCTTCCTTGAATGCCTTGAAGATGCGGGATTAGAAAAAAAGGATATCCAGGCGGCCTGGATCGGTAATCACATTGACGAAGTAAGCATCGGTAAGGGCGGATGTTACCTGGCCAATGCTCTGCACCTGCCCTATATACCGGTTACCCGGGTGGAAAACTTTTGCGCATCGGGGACGGAAGCTTTCAGGGGAGCCTGTTATGCCGTGGCCTCGGGAGCTTATGACATTGTGCTGGCAGCCGGAGTTGAGAAACTAAAAGATATTGGCTATGGAGGTTTGCCCGATTCACCTATTTTTGGTCAGCTGGCAAGGTTGATAAACCCCAATGCCACTGCACCCGGTATGTTTGCCCAGCTGGCTACGGCCTATGAAAAACGCCACAATATTCCCATGGATAAAATAAAAAAAGCGATCACCCACATTTCCTGGAAAAGTCACCAGAACGGGGCCAAAAACCCCAAAGCGCACCTGCGGAAAGAAGTTTCGGAATCGCAGATTTGCGACTCTCCCTTCGTTGCTTACCCTCTAGGCTTGTTTGACTGTTGCGGAGTCAGCGACGGTTCAGCGATGGCCATTGTAACAACGCCGGAGATTGCCGCCAAGCTTAAACCAAATCAAAACCTGGTGACCGTAAAGGCTTTGCAAATCTCGGTCAGCTCCGGAGAAGAATTAATCCATAACCAGTGGGACGGCAGTGGACTGGTTACGACCAGGCACGCGGCGGAGAAGGCCTATGAAGAGGCCGGTATCAAAAATCCGCGCGAAGAGATTGATATGATTGAAGTGCATGACTGCTTTTCAATTACCGAGATGGTAACTATGGAGGACCTGATGATTTCACCGCCCGGGCAGGCCCCGGATGACATATTAAACGGCTTTTATGATCTTGACGGTCAGGTAGCCTGTCAACCTGACGGCGGACTGAAATGCTTTGGACACCCGATAGGCGCGTCCGGCCTGCGTATGCTCTATGAGATGTACAGCCAGCTCTTACAGCGCTGGCCCGAAGATCGCCTGGTTAAAGCACCAAGAATAGGTCTTACCCATAATCTCGGGGGTGTACCATCACAAAATGTATGCAGTATCTGCATAGTCGGATTAGAATAGGGCGGTGGAAAAGGTGCGTGAATTTGAAGCCATTGTTTATAAAAAAGAAAACGGTGTTGCTCTTATCAGACTGAACAGGCCGGAGATGATGAATGCCCTTGAAGCAGATCTGGCTCTTGAGCTGGTAGAAGCCGTGCGCGATGCAGGCGCCGATGATAATATCGGCGCCGTCGTGCTAACAGGTACAGGGAAGGTTTTTTCTTCCGGGGGCGATTTAAGCAAGTTGATGCAGGGTTTTGAGTTGATCGAAGGACGGCAGTGGTTGAAAGATGGTTACAAACAAATTCTGGAGCTGACCCGGATCAATAAACCTGTGCTGGCTGCAGTAAACGGTTATGCAGTGGGAGCCGGTTTTTCCCTGGCTCTGATGTGCGACATGATTTATGCTGCCGAATCGGCCAAGTTCGGGATGGCCTTTATCAAGGTGGCAGCCGTTCCAGACTGCGGCGCCCTCTACTTTCTGCCGCGTCTGGTCGGTTTGCAAAAAGCAAAAGAACTCGTTTTCAGCGGTTCTAATATAACCGCTGCCGAGGCAGCCCGCATTGGTGTTGTTAATCATGTCTACCCGGAGGATGATTTGCTGCCTGAAGTGATGAAAACAGCCGAAAGCCTGGCCGAAGGTCCAGCCGTTGCCCTGGCCCAGGCCAAGGAAATCCTTAATGCCAGTGGAAACTTGAGTCTTGATGCGGTTATGGAACTGGAGATTTACGCTCAGAGCTTATGCTTTCAGACAGAAGATCATCGCGAAGGGGTTATTGCCTTTTTAGAAAAGCGTAAACCTCTGTTTAAAGGAAAATAATCAGATCAAGCCTGAAAGAATGATAAAGGGCTGCCTGCCTGAAGCGGAGAGGTGATGTTGGCAATAATACAATATCACTAATTATGCCTCGAGGTAGATAAGCCTTGGTTCAATAGGTCCGGGGTTATTACCTCTGGTCAACAGGTGTGAATAAACAGACAAGGGGTGGATTGTATGGTCGATGCAGAAGACAAAGGAACCATCCGGCAGGATGACATTTATGATGTTATTGTTGTCGGCGCCGGTTTGGGTGGGCTTGCCGCAGCGCTTAAGTTAGCAAAAGAAGGAACAAGAGTCCTTCTCCTGGAGAGACATAATTTACCCGGTGGGTTTGCCACCAGTTTTGTACGGGGACGTTTTGAATTCGAGGTTTCACTGCACGAGCTGTCTGATATTGGCCCACCTGACAGGAAAGGGGCAGTGCGCCGCATTTTAGAAGATGAGTTGCTGCTGGATATCGACTTTTTGCCTGTTCCCGAAGCATACCACCTCATTCTGGAAGATGAAGGCATTAATCTCAGCCTGCCTTTCGGAGTCGATAACTTTATTGAAACTATTGCCGAACAGGTTCCCGGCTGCAGGGATGCGCTAACATCTTTCATGGCAGACTGCCGGCAAATATCACGCGCCCTCAGTTATCTCGGAACTGCTAAGGGCCCGCCGGACCTGGATCTGCTCAGCAATGAATATCCGGAATTTGTAGCTACTGCCGGTTATACGGTTGATGAAGTTGTCGAACGCTACAACCTGCCGCCAAAGGTGCGCCAGATGATTTATCCTTACTGGTGTTATATCGGTATACCTACCAACCGCCTCAGCTTTACCATCTTTGCCGTGATGCTCTACAGCTATCTCAGCAAAGGCGCCTACATACCCCGTTTGACCTCACACGGCCTGTCAACGGCGATGGAAATGCGCCTCCGGGAACTGGGGGCAAAAATATTATATAACACAAAAGTGGAAAAAGTATTGGTCGAGGGAGGCAGGGTGATCGGTGTAGAATCGGTGCAGGGTGAAAAATTCAAAGCGCCCTTTGTTATCACCAACCTTTCACCGCATCTGGTTTACGGTAAAATGATCAGTCCGCAAAGCACTGTTCCTGAAGGCGCTTTAAAAAGTACCGCTGCCCGCAGGCTTGGAACCAGTGCCCTCGTGGTTTACCTCGGACTTGATCGTTCGCCTGAAGAGCTGGGTCTGACCAGTTACAGTTATTTTATCGGGCCAAGCATGGATACCGAAAAGGCCTATTCAGGTTTCTTCAACATCGAACCGCAGGATATGCAGGCGGTAATCTGTCTCAATAAAGCTAACCCCCATTGCTCTCCTCCCGGGACAACGATTCTTTCCAGCACCACCCTGGTCGGTCCAGGCACATGGGATCAAGTTGCTCCCGGTGACTACTATGCCTTGAAAAGCAAAATTGCCGCCGGGGTAATTGAAAAAATGAGCCACTACCTTGGGGTTCAGCTATCAAAGCACATCGAAGAAGTAGAAGTTGCCACTCCTGAGACTTTTGCCCGTTATACAGGGGCCTACCGGGGAGTGATGTATGGTTACGAACAGGACCCCTGGGACTCTGTAATGGCCCGTTCAATGCATGCCCACAATGAAAGATTCATCAAAGGACTTGAATTTGCCGGTGGATTTGCTACTATGGGCCACGGCTATGCCCCTTCACTAATTTCAGGCAGAATGGCTGCTACTACCGTGCTTCGCCAGTTGAAAAAATTGCACTCCAATGAAATGCTCAAACAGGATAACGGGGGTGTTCAATAATGCAAAAAAGATCTCTGGAAAAGGACATGGCCAAAATGTTTGCAGTTATTAGTGAGAGGGCTGAAAGGGTTGCCAGTGCCGAAGCGGTAATTGACAGGCATGACCCGGTTGTTAACCTGTCCAATAAACTGCACCCGCCGATCCTTCAGCTGCAAGTTGCTGCTGTACGGGAAGAAACTGCCCTGGCAAGAACTTATCGGCTGACAAGCTCTGTGTCAAAAGCACCCCTGCCTCCATTTAGAGCCGGTCAGTATATATCTGTCAGGGAAAGGGTTGATAAAGGAATAGTTAGCCGACCGTACAGTATTTCATCGGCGCCCCACCAGGCTGATTCGTTCTATGAGATAACGATCAGTCATAAAGCAGGCGGGTTTTTTAGCAAATATGCCCTGGCCAACTGGAAAGAAGGGACAACGATTACTGCCGAAGGGCCTTTTGGCAACTTTTACTATGAGCCGCTGCGCGATAAACGTAAAATCGTTGCACTGGCTGGAGGAAGTGGCATCACTCCCTTTCGCTCAATGATCCACGATGTTATTGCCGGGGATAAAGATCCGCACATTACCTTGATTTACGGCAGCAGTAACGAAAATGAAATAATCTTTCGCAATGAACTGGACCAGCTGGCCCGGGCGAACCCGCAAAAAATAAAAATCATTCATGTGGTCAGTGATCCCTCGCCGAACTACAAGGGTCTTACCGGTCTAATCAGCATGGAAATGATCAGGAACGCGATCGATGAACCGGCCGATCACAGTTATTTTCTCTGCGGACCGGAAGCTATGTATAGATACTGTTTCGACGAACTGGCTACGTTGCAGATACCGCGGCGACTGATCAGGCAGGAGTTAAGTGGCAATTTTGAAGATGTTTTTAAGAGCAGTGATTATCCGGGGGAGAAAAGCGCCAGGGAAGTTTCGATCGACTACATCTTTAGAACTAAAGAAGGCAATTTAAAAGCTAACACTACAGAAACTATTCTGACCGCATTTGAACGGGCAGGTCTCGAACCGCAGGCGCACTGCCGTTCAGGTGAGTGTGGTTTCTGCCGCACCCTGCTCCTGTCGGGAGAAGTATACGTGCGAAAAGAAGCTGATCGCAGGAGAGCAGCGGACCATGAATATGGCTATATTCATCCCTGTTCAACCTATCCCCTAAGCGATCTCGATGTAGAGATCATTTAATTGATCCTATAAACAGACCATCATGAAGACTCAGCTTCACTGGCAGGCTTAGGAAAAGTTTAAGCTTTTAAGATTAACACAACAGCTTAAGATTAAGAAATTAGCAGGACCATGGGGGACAGTTTGAGCGTTTCAAAGCGCACCTCTCAAATGGGGGATACCTCTGCAAGAGTTATAGCCCCATACTGCTGACGGAGACGCTAGAACTGTTCCTCTGGCTTGTGTAGATAAAAACCAAGTTCCAACAGACCTTCGGTTAACCCACAGGATCTAACTTCCCCGACCTTCCTAAAAGTCCATCAGAACTTGGTTTATAAGTAATAGCATCAGTAAGACTTGATGGCAAAGGGTTTTTAGACTAAGCGACCCCCGCTGCAAGTGCCAGTATGCCCCGGTCCTGACTATGTGAATCAGAATTGCTTTGCTTTTTCCTGAAGCCTTTAAGTATTTCAGCCTTCCTTTTTGATGGTAATGCGGTAACCATCATCTTCCGGTTGAATAGCGGCCACTTCCCAGCCCTGAGCTTTTGAGGCGCGGCTAACATTCTCCTTAGCTGTATCCGTATCGACCATAATCACTAAAGAGCCTTCTTGTCCTTTTTTTATTTCATTTAAGGTCATGATGACCGGCTGGGGGCAGGAAAAACCCCTGGCATCGATAATATTACTCATATTCTCAATTCCTCCTAAATTTTATCTCGCATCGTGAAACCGATCAGCAGACAGGCGATCAGTCCGATAACAAAGGCCACCATCCCTGCCGGGGTAACTCCTGCCGGTGAGCTGGCCAGTCCGAAATTGTGAGCAAAGGCTGCACCGGCAATCATACCAACCACAAATACTGCGGCGTCACCATCGCCTTCTCCGGACAGAAAAAGCTGACGACCGGGACAACCACCGGCCAGGGTAAAGGCAAGCCCCGCCAGGGCCATCCCGGCAAAGTTCCATAAGTGCATGGAGTGGGCGACAGGTTGGTCAATAAAGCCAGGGTTAAACTGATTGATGGCCAGGTTCGTAATAAAAGCGGCGACAGCCAGGCTGACGATTCCCAGGAATAGATGGTTTTGCTTGAATAAAATCAGGTCGCGAATGGCGCCCATAGTGCAAAAGCGACTCTTCTGTGCCAGAAAGCCTATACCAAGACCTATAATAAGGGATACGATAAGTGGCGCATGCATGGAGCCAGGACCTTCTACACTGTAAAAAAGCACCCCGCTTTGGGGTTCGCCGACAATTTGCGGATTAAGGAGCATTAAGACTAAAAAACCAACCATAACTATGGGGAATATCCATCCCACAGATGTATATGTCTTATTGGCAGCACCTAAATTGTAGCCGCTTTTAAGAAACCTTGTCCCGATCCAGATTCCTGCAGCGAGGCCTAACAGCCCCAGGATGGCGTTCCAGTCACCTCCGGCAAGCCGCAGCAGGGCCCGCCACGGACAACCAAGGAAGATGAGGGCTCCAATCATGGCAAAAGCACCCAGGATGAATCTGACAATTGGTGCTGAGCCGAGCCGGGGCCTGAATTCCTTGAACAGGTATGCCGCTATAAAAGAGCCGAGCACAAAGCCGATGATTTCCGGGCGCATGTACTGCACCACAGCGGCCCTGTGTAAACCGAGCGCACCCGTAATATCGCGCACAAAGCAGGCCACGCAAATACCCATATTCGCGGGATTGCCCCATAGCTGCAACAAGGCGGCAAAAACACCTATGACAACCCCGACAATGATGATTCCCCATTTAGTTGCTAATAAATTTTTCATCTTCTGTAAAATTACCCCTTTTCTTTATTGAAATGTAGTATACTAGAACCACTCTTAAATTTTATTACTGTACAGTTTAAAATTGAAATAGATTATATTTATTAGAACGAATGTCTCTATTACAAAAGTAAATAATATAATAGCCGGCGCCAATTATTTACCTTTTGTCTCAGGCATATGCAGCTAAGGGTGATAAAAATGGAGTTCAAACAGGTGGAGTGCTTTGTCGCGGTTGCCCGGAAAAAGAGTTTTTCCAAGGCTGCAGACGTTTTATTCATGACGCAACCTGCCGTTACTATAAGCGTCCAAAAGTTAGAGAGAGAACTCGGCATAACATTATTTGATCGAAAAACAAGAAAGATCACTTTGACAGAGGGAGGGGAAATCTTTTACCGCTATGCAGTGGAAATGATCAATCTATTTGCCAAGGCTGAGTATTCTCTTAATGAATTTAAAAATAATATTGAAGGGATGCTGGAAATATGCGCCAGCACAATCCCGGAGCAGTATCTTCTTCCCTATATTGCTAAGGCCTTTAAAGAAATTTATCCGTTGGTTCGTTTTTCCATTAGCCATAAAGACTCCAGGGAAGTGGTGGAGGAAATAATTTCAGGCAGGATAAATTTTGGTTTTGTTGGAGCAAAGCATGCCTATGAAACTCTCGAATACATCGATTTTTATGCTGACAGGCTGGTCATGATCACCTCTCCTGAAAAAAGTTTTGCTGCAGAGGCTGTTAGTATTACGAGTTTGGTGGGTGAAGATGTTGTGCTCAGAGAAGAAGGTTCAGGCACAAGATTGCTTCTTGAAAAAGCTTTAAAAGAAAAGAAACTGGCTATAAGCATGTTTCGTTCCCAGGCAATCAATGATAGCCTGGAAGCAATCAAAAAAATGGTGTCACTGGGTGTTGGCATCAGCTTTGTATCCGCTATCGCTGTAAAACTTGAAGTCGCTTCAGGACAGTTGAAAAAATACGAAATCGAAGACTTAGATCTTAACAGGCATTTCAGCCTGGTTTACTGTAACAACAGATGCCTTTCTCCTATTGAAGAAAAATTCAAGGATTTTGTTGCTACCTGGAAATGGGACTCCATAGATATTTAAGCAGGCCTTCCTGTACACCAGAAAAAGCCATCAAAAAATTGCTACCGCCCCGGCTTAAAATGATACCTTCTTCAAGGTATGAAGATAAGATCTACCCTTCCTTTTCCAGGGTCTTTAGAAATATCTCCACCAGCTCCGGGTCAAAGTGGGTAGCGGAACAGTTTTTCAGTTCAGCCACGATTTCACTTCGACTCATTGCCTTTTTATAGGGTCTGCCGTTGCTCATCACTTCATAAGCGTCGGCAATAGCGGTAATCCGGGCCAGCAGCGGGATAGCCCTGCCCTTTAAGCCTCTTGGATATCCGGTTCCGTCAAATTTTTCATGGTGGGCAAGGATGTCTTCAGCCACGTGGGCAAATTCCTCGGTCGCCATGGCAATCCTGTGGCCGGTTTCCGGATGTTTCTTTATAATCTGCCACTCATCTTCTGTCAGGCCAGCTCTTTTGAGCAATATTTCTTCCGGAATATTAATTTTACATCCATTAAAATAATGTCCATGGCCGGACCGGAAGCAAAATCAGGCTTTAAACACTGGACCAGGTCAAAGAACCTGAGGTTAGTATCGAAGAAGGAAAAGCTAGATTAGAAATGATTACAAGCCCCGCAGGTATTCGCTTTTCAGTGAACGGGGTGATTTTTCGGTAATGATCTTGTCCAACGCTGCTAAAAGAGTTTCTTTATCGCGTGAGAGTGTAGCTTTTAAGGGCAGGTAGTTCGAGGCATGATTGGCCCGGAAAATGCAATTGCTCAAGGCAAGCTCTTCTGCGATCAGGCGGATCTCTTCCAGTAGTTGCCAGGGCGTCAGGGGGGTTAGCAGACCGCCCTGAAACTGACGATAGATAGTTGTACCGGGCACGGCCATCAGGCTTAGTAAACCTAAATATTCGGGATCTATCATATTAAGCAAGCGGGCAGTTTCGAGGGCATGCTCGCGCGAGCCCTCGCTGCCGGCCAATCCGTTAACAACTGTAATGGAGAGGGGAATACCGGCTTCTTTTGCTTTAAGGGCTCCTGAGGCGAGTTGCCGGGGGGTAACGCCTTTTTTCACCGCTTCAAGAACCGCTGCGCTGCCACTTTCCATGCCGAGATAGATCATACCCAGTTTATTGTTACCAAGCTCACCCAGTTCCGCCACGCTTTTTACCAGCAAATCCTGGGGATTCCCGTACACTGAAACCCGCTCCAGATAGGGAAAGGCCTTCTTGAGTCGCTCTAAAATCTCGAGCAACTGGGGAGTAGGGATGGCCAGGGCATTGCCGTCGGCAAGAAAAATGCGTTTCGTCCGGGGCAGCGATGAGGCCGCCAGGGTGATATCCCTGTCGATTTCATCCAAAGAACGCAGGCGAAATTTTTTTCTTTTATACATGGCACAAAAGGTGCAGCGATTGTGCGAGCATCCGATCGTAGCCTGTAAAATCAGGCTTCGGGCTTCACTGGGTGGTCTAAAAACATCACCTTCATATTGCAGGGGGAGCATTATATCATCCTCTTTTCAATTTGCATGATGCATATATGTTTATTTCTCTTTAAAAGCCCTGCTTTCCTGCCAAGGTCTGCAGAGCAGGCTTTATGTACTTGGGCTATAATAGAAAGAAACATTTAGTTTTATGGCAGTTTAATCTGAAGAAACTGCTGTCTAGGAGCGATAAATGAGGGAACCTGTCTTTTTACCACTAAGTAGAGGCGATATGAAAGAACGCAGTTGGAACCGGCCTGATTTTATTGTAGTTAGCGGCGATGCCTACGTTGATCACCCTTCTTTCGGGGTAGCCATCATCAGCCGACTGCTTGAAGCTTATGGTTTCAGGGTGGCCATTATTGCCCAGCCTGACTGGAAAAACGTTGAACAGTTCACAACCTTCGGTCGCCCTGCCCTTGCATTTTTAGTCAGTGCCGGCAACATCGACTCGATGGTCAGCCACTACACGGTGGCAAAAAAGCGGCGGAAGGTTGATGCTTACAGCCCCGGCGGGAAAACCGGTTTGCGCCCGGACCGGGCTACTATTGTTTACAGTCAAAAGATCAGGGAAGCCTTTCCCGATACACCGCTTATCCTCGGTGGCATCGAGGCCAGCCTCAGGCGAATGGCGCACTATGATTACTGGAAAGATAGCCTCTGCCGCTCCATCCTTCTCGATGCCGGGGCCGATCTGCTGATCTATGGAATGGCCGAAAAAACGATCATTGAGGTCGCAGAAGCTTTGCAAAGCGGGCTTGAAATCAAGGACCTCTCCTATATCAGGGGCAGCGTTTATTTCTCCCAAGAAATCAACCACCCCGCTGATACCATAATGCTGCCTTCTTTCGACAAGGTAAGTAAAAGTAAAAAGAGCTTTGCGGAAAGTTTCATGATCCAGTACCAAAACAGCGATCCGGTTAATGGCAAAACATTGGCCGAACCCTATCCGGAAGGCTATATCTTACAAAATCCCCCGGCAGAGCCGCTGACGACAGAAGAGCTGGATATGATCTATCGCCTGCCCTTTACCCGAACTTATCACCCTCTTTACGAAAAAGCAGGTGGTGTACCCGCCATTAAAGAAGTAAAATTTAGCCTCGTCAGCAGCCGGGGTTGTTTCGGAGGCTGCAGTTTCTGTTCACTGCATTTTCACCAGGGTAAAGCTATCCAGCAGAGAAGCATTTCAGCCATTGTGGAAGAAGCTGAAGAACTGCTTAGAGACCCCGATTTTAAGGGTTATATTCACGATGTCGGTGGTCCGACAGCAAATTTTCGCCAGCAACCCTGCCTGAAGCAGAGCAGGCAGGGGACTTGCCATGATAAACAGTGCCTCTTCCCCGAACCCTGTGCCAACCTGCGTATCAGCCACAATGACTACCTTGAACTGCTGCGCCGCCTGCGCAGCCTTGAAGGGGTAAAGAAAGTATTTATTCGCTCCGGAATCCGCCATGATTATTTATTATATGATCGGGATGAAGACTTTTTTAAAGAACTCTGCGCGCACCATATAAGTGGCCAGTTGAAGGTAGCCCCTGAACATGTCTCACCGGCAGTACTCGACAAGATGGGCAAACCGGGCAAAGAGGTTTACCTGGCCTTCAAAAAGAAATATAAGGCTTATAACGAAAAACTGGTTAAAGAACAATACCTGGTTCCCTATTTCATGTCAAGCCATCCCGGCTCGGATCTGGATGCAGCCATAGAGCTGGCCCAGTTCATCAAAAAACATGAACACAGGCCCGAACAGGTCCAGGATTTTTATCCCACACCAGGTACCCTTTCGACCTGCATGTTTTACTGTGGTCTCGATCCGCGCAATATGAAACAGGTATATGTGCCGAAATCGCCGCATGAAAAAGCGATGCAGAGGTCTCTCATTCAATTTAGAAACCCAAAGAACTACCGCCTGGTCTATGAGGCTCTAAAAAAAGCCGGTCGCGATGACTTAATTGGCTACGGTCGCAAGTGCCTGCTTAAACCTCGCCGATTGGCAAAGCCTGAACAGCAAAAAAGGGCAAAAGCAGGCAAAAGGAGGAAGTAATTATTAATCTAGGGAACCTGGCAAGAAACTTTTTTTACAGCAGCAGCGACGCATCAGTAATCACGGCCATACCAGGCCCTTTGAAGGCGCGTAGACTTTTCATGCGTTACCTGGTTCTGATGGGCGGCCTCTTTGTCGTCGCCAACGGTATAGTTTTTACGATCAGGGCCGACCTGGGCGTAAATCCATGGGATGTTTTTCATATTGGCGTAGCCAACCAAACAGGTCTATCGATCGGGCGGGTCATTCAGGCTACCGGCTTGCTCTTAATAGCAATCAGCTACCTCTTTAAAGTAAAAATCTTTATCGGCACCTTGCTCAACATGATTTTTTTGGGCCTTTTTGTCGATCTGATTATCGGCTGGGGTTATGTTCCCAGCCCCGAGCTGCTCTGGCTGAAGATCCTTATATTCATGGCAGGTGTAGTATTATTTGGTTTCGGTGTGGCCTTCTATCTGAGCCCTAATCTCGGCGCAGGACCCCGCGACGGTTTAATGCTTGCCCTGACGAAGGCAACACGCTTCAGGGCAGGGGTGATCAGAACATTGTTGGAAGTTACCGCTGCTACTGTTGGATTTATTCTTGGCGGCCCCCTTGGTATCGGTACAGTGATCTTTGCCCTCACAGTCGGCTTTTTTATGGAGATGGGCTTCTCTTTCGTCCAATTTCTTCAGAAAACAGCACTATTCAAGCTTTTATGGGCGAAACAATAAAGAGGAAATTACAGTACTATGTATAATTAATAACAAGACCTTTGCTCAGATGCTTACGAGAGGTGATATTAATGGATAGCTTGCACTACGGTCTGGCCGGTAAAGTCTGTCTGATTACCGGGGGCAGCAGGGGTATCGGTCTGGAACTGGCCCGCCAACTGCTCCATGAAGAAGCGAAGGTAGCTATCTGCGCACGCAAGCAGGAAGGCCTCGACGCTGCCGCAGAGGAGCTGGCCGGTGGAACTAACCTCTTAACTGTTGCAGCCCATATTGCCCGGGAAGAAGAGGTCGAATCACTTTTCGAAAAGGTTAAAACCCATTTCGGAAAACTTGACATACTGGTTAACAATGTCGGTATGAATTTAATGACTCCGGCCGTAGCGGAAACCGATACAGCTGCCTGGCAGAAAATAATCGATTCAAACCTGACCGGCACTTATTTCTGCTCCAGGGCGGCTGCCAGGCTGATGAAAGAACAGGGTGGAGGTAAAATTGTCAGTATATCATCACTGGCGGCCTGTCGAGCCGCTCCCGGTATGGGTGTCTATGGTATAGCCAAAGCCGGTATAGAAATGCTGACCCGGGTTCTCGCTGCCGAGCTGGCCTCCTACAACATTCAGGTTAATGCTGTATCACCCTGCATGGTTAAAACCGGTTTTAGCGCTCCCTTCTGGTCCAATGAAGATGTGCATGATGAAATAGTAAAAAGCATTCCCCTGGGCCGGCTGGCCGAAATTATAGATATTGTGCACCCCGTGCTGTTTCTCTGTTCCAGCGGGGCTGACTTCATCACCGGCCAGGTAATCGCCGTCGACGGCGGTGCCACAGCAGTATAATAACACAAGGGTAACACAAGGGTAACACAAGGGGACGGTTCTTTTGTGTTGTCAATTTCTTAAAATAACAAAGTTTAGCCGTACTTGGCGCCGCCAAAACTGCAACTACAGCAATTTATAAAAACACAAAAGAACCGTCCCCTTGTGTTATTAAAAACCTGTGGAGGTTGATATTTTGAAACATGAAGAGATGAATTGGCTGTCAAATGATGCCCTTAATCTTTTTGCCCAGAGCTGGGAGCCTGAAGGAGAAGCAAAAGGGGCCATTGCCCTGATACATGGTCTGGGCGAACACAGTGGACGTTACCGGCACTGGGTGGAAAAGCTTTGCGAAGCCGGTTACGCTGTTGAAAGTTTCGACCTGCGCGGCCATGGCCGCTCGGAAGGGCAGCGCGGGCATACCCCCTCTTTTGATCACTATGCCGATGATGTAGATATACTGATTAATCATACCAGGAACCGCTTTGTCGACAAACCCCTATTCATCTACGGCCACAGTCTCGGCGGCTTGATTGTCTTATTTTACCTGATCCAGCGCCAGCCTGACCTTAGCGGCGCCGTGGTAACCAACCCCGGCCTGCGAACTGCATTAGGAGAACAAAAGATGAAGGTAATACTAGCCCGCCTGCTCGGCTCCTTAATGCCTGCGGGCAGTATGGCGAGCGGGCTTGAACAGGAAGCGCTCGCCAGGGACCATGCCGTCATCGAAGCCTACCGCAATGATCCTCTGGTGCACGACAAGGTTTCATTTGGTTTTGGCAAACAATCGCTGGCAGCAATTGATTATATCTTTAACAATGCCGATCGAATCAACCTGCCTTTGCTGCTCATGCACGGCACCGCTGACCGTATTGCTTTTGTTTCCGGCCCGGAAGAGCTGGCCTCCCGGGTCCCTGATAACTGTACCCTGAAAATTTGGGAAGGTTTTTTTCATGAGCTGCATAACGAACCGGAAAAAGATGCAGTCTTTGCCTTTTTAAAAGAATGGCTTGACGGTATAGTTCAGCAATAATAGCCCTACCGACTTACTTTTAGTAACGGGAGGAGATGATTCCAATGAGCCAAGGCAAAAATAATCATGCAAAAAAAAGCGGCAACCGGAATTATTACCCGGACCAGACTAAGAGTAGTTCTTTTCCCCTGGCAGAAGCGGAACTTAGACAGCGCGACGAATTATTGCAAATCTTAGCCCGCCTGGCCACTTCTTTCGTTGATGCTGATCTTAGCCAACTTGATACCTTTATTACCCGCGCCCTTGGCGAGGTAGGCTCGTTCCTGGCATTAGATCGTGTTTATGTTTTTCAGCATGATTATGAAAAAAGAATCACCACTAACACACATGAGTGGTGCGCAGAAGGTATAAAAGCTGAAATCGACAATTTGCAGTCAACTCCCTTTGAATTTTTTCCGGATATCTTAAAAAAGCAGATGCAGGGCGAGGTAGTGATCATTCCTGACATTGACGCGATGCCCTCTTCCGACCCGATGAAAGAATTTCTGGCTAACCAGGACATTAAATCTGTTGTCATGCTCCCGACCATGCACGGCGATAAATGCCTCGGTTTTGTAGGTTTTGATGCCGTGCGCAGCAAAAGAGTTTTTACAGAAACTGAAATAAGAATGTTGAAAATACTGGCTGAGCTGCTAACCAGTACCGAATTGAGGCGTCAAAGCGATCTGGCCCTGCAGCAATCGCAAGAAGAGCTCATCAGCCGTCATACCTTTGCAGAAGCACTTTTTAAAAATTCTTCTGATGCCATTGTCGTATTCGACCAACACCACTGCATTCTCGACGCCAATCAAAGTTTTTTAGAATTATTCACCATGGATCTCAAAGAAATCAGGGGACGGGACGTCGATGACGTCCTGGAAATGGGCCAGCCTGCTTCAAGCAATCGCACAAGCACAAAAAATATGATGCACGGAAATAAGGTGTTTGATCAGGGAATTCGCTATACAAGACAGGGTATTCCCCTTGCAGTTACGATAAAAGGAATCCCTGTTATGATCAACGGCCAGTTTGCCGGAGGCTATGCAATATATTCCGACATAACGACCCAACAAGAGGCGGAAGAGGCTTTAAGAAAGTCTGAAGAAAAATATAAAGAGATCCTTTCCACCATGCAGGAAGGCTATTATGAAGTTGACTTAAAGGGTAATTTGCTTTTTTGCAATGATTCATTATGCCATATCATGGGTTACAGCCGGGAAGAACTAATGAAAATGAGCTACCGGGATTATTATGTAAACCCAAAAGAGCTATTCAGGGTATTCAACAAAGTTTACCGAACAGGGCAACCGGAAAAATCAGCCAACTGGACCATTATTACCGGAGGAGGCAAGGAAAAGCATATCGAAATTTCGGCGTCACTGCTTCAAGATGACCAGGGGAAAGCAATCGGTTTCAGGGGTGTTGGCAGAGATGTGACGGAACGCAAGCAGGCCGAGGAAGCCCTGCGCGAGTCTGAAGAAAAGTACCGCGACATCCTGGCCTCTATAGAAGACGGTTTCTTTGAAGTGGATCTGAAAGGCAATATAGTATTTTGCAACAATGCGTCAGCCAGCATGCTCGGCTACAGCGTTGATGAATTCATGGGTATGAACTACAGCGCTTTTTGCAGATACCCGGATCAAGTTTTTAATGCCTTCAACAAGGTTTTCCGCACCGGTAAAACTCAACATGCTCAGACTTTTGACATGGTTAAGAAAGACGGTAGCGACGCCTATGGCGAGCTATCGCTTTCCCTGGTTCAGGATGAGGAAGGCACCCTTGTTGGTTTCCGGGGAGTTGGTCGCGATGTTACGGAGCGAAAACAATTTGAAGAACAGCTCAAATATTTAAGCCTGCATGACCAGTTAACCGAACTCTATAATCGCTCTTATTTTGAAAACGAGCTTGCAAGACTGAGCAGGAGCAGAGAATACCCGATCACGATCATTTCAATAGATCTTGACGGTTTAAAACTGGTAAATGACACTGTCGGCCATGAACAGGGCGACCAGCTCTTAATTGCTTGCGCTAAGACCCTGCATGATACACTGCGCGGATCGGACATCCTGGCCCGTATCGGCGGTGACGAATTTGTGGCCATTTTACCGAGAACAGATGAAAGTACGGCCGAGAATATTATTAAGCGCATAAAAATCAATATAGACCACTATAACCGCAAGCAAAAATATAAATTGCCGCTGAGTGTTTCAATAGGCTTTTCCACAGCAGAAGACAACATTAAGCCTTTACAGGATACCTTCAAGGAAGCCGATGACCTTATGTACCGCGACAAATTGCATAAGGGTGTAGACTCGCGCTCACAAATTATTCTTTCCCTGATGGCGGCGCTGGGAGAAAGAGATTTCATCACCGAAGGTCATGCCAGGCGCCTTGAAGATCTTTGCAACAGGGTCGGTGAAAAAATCGGCCTTTCCAAGAAGCAATTATCGGACCTGGTCCTTCTGGCCCAGGTTCACGACCTGGGCAAAGTCGGCACGCCTGATAAAATCTTATTTAAGAATGGTTCCTTAACTGATGAAGAATGGCAAATAATGCAGCAGCACTCAGAGAAAGGCTACCGCATAGCCATGTCGTCCAGCGATTTATCAGGCATAGCAAACCTGATTCTAAAACACCATGAACGCTGGGATGGGTGCGGTTATCCCCTGGGAATCGGCGGGAAAGAAATACCGATTGAATGTCGTATTCTATCCATTGCAGACGCTTACGATGCCATGACCAGTGATCGCCCTTACCGCAAAGCAATGAAACAAGAAGAGACTATTGCAGAATTACAGAAAAACGCCGGCAGCCAGTTTGACCCTGAACTAGTCGATATATTCATTACCATATTACAGAACAAGAACTATTGCCTGAAATGAGGACCACAAGGGAAGGAACACAAGGGGACGGTTCTTTTGTGTTGCTGTAAATTGCTGCAGTCGCAGTTTTGACGGCGCCAAATACGGCCAAACTTTGATATTTCAAGAGATTTACAACACAAAAGAACCGTCCCCTTGTGTTCTATCCTACGCACTTTCGAACTCGGGTCTGCATAAAGTCAACAATCCTCTGAACAGTCAGCGGAATTATTTATACCAATAATTTTCGTGCTTATCTGCGGAATGGGATATTGCTCTTTAATTCTATTGATCTCGATTTTAGGCCTGACTGGATCATCCTTAAAGCTATAATCAATCTCGCTGTATTCTCCCCGCAGGTGATTTGCAGTAGCTCCATCATCAAGATAAAGGCGGAAAAACCCGTCGTCACCGGCATAACAGTGCATTTCAAGGCCTGTTGCCCTGAAGCCGGTTTTTTCTGAAATCGTAAATTGATCGACAGGCAGGATGCTGCCGGCTTTAACAAAGAGGGGCAGTTTAGCAAGCGGCGCTTCGACCAGATGGTAAGAACCGCCGGCAAGTTTATCTTGCGTCCAGTAGTCAAACCAGGTTCCCCGCGGCAGATAAACCTGACGATGGTTAGCCCCGGGCCTGGTAACCGGGCATACCATCAGTCCCTGGCCACATAAAAATTGGTCATAAATATGATAGGTTTCCAATTCATCGCCATGATGATAGAAAAGCGGGCGGATGGCCGGTTCCCCATGCAGAGAGCTTATCCGCATTAGGTTGTAGAAATAAGTAAGAAAACTATAGCGCAGCATAATATAACGACGCAGTATGCTTAAGATTTCGGGGCCATACTCCCATGGCTCCTGGTGGGCCGTATCTATTTCACTGTGGTTGCGAAAGAAGGGGATAAAAGCAGCCAGCTGGGTCCAGCGTACCATCAGTTCGGCGCTGCAATCACCCCGGTAACCGCCCACGTCGGCACCGACAAAAGAAAACCCACTTAGACCAAGATTCAAACACATCGGAATACTGCACTCCAGGTGTTCCCAGACGCTCGAATTATCTCCGGTCCAGAGGGCAGCGTAACGCTGACTACCGGCAAAGGCAGCCCTGGTTAAGACAAAAGGACGCTTTTCAGGCTGCAGGCTTTCAAGGGCTTCTCTTGTTGCCCTGGTCTGCATGAAGCCGTAAAGATTGTGCGCTTCGCTGTGACTAACAGACCTGCCGGAGTCATCATGGTGCACCAAGTCGTCAGGAAGAGTTCCGCTTGTTTCGGTAAAATTTGCCGGCTCATTCATGTCATTCCAGATTCCATCAACCCCGCAATCAAGAAGTTCGCGGTGAAATTGGCCCCACCATTTTCGCACATCGCTGCGCAAAAAATCGGGAAAGGCAGCCGGTTTCGGCCAGACTTCCCCTTCATAAATATTACCGTCAGGTCCTGTCACAAAAAAACCTTTATCCTGACCATCTTCATAAACCCGGTAGCCTGGTTCAACTTTAACCCCGGGATTAATAATGACCACAACGGCAAATCCAAGTTCTTTTAGCTCTTGCAAAAGGGCTTTTAAATCGCCAAAGCGTTCTTTGTTGACCGTAAAAACCTTGTAGGCATCAAGATAGCCGATATCGAGGTAAAGGACGTCACAGGGAATTTTATGGAGGCGCATATTCCTGGCCACAGCTAGCAGTTCCTCCCGGGTTTCATAACTGTAGCGGCTCTGCTGAAAACCTAAATATTTCTTCCGGGGCAATGGTGGGGTGCCTGTTAAAGCAGCATAAGCCTTGAGGACCCCGGCAACAGAAGGGCTGTAGGTAAAATAGTAATCGAGATAGCCTCCTTCAGCCTTGAAGCTAATCGTCTCCAGATTACTGCGGGCAAAATCAAAACTAGTTTTAAAACTGTTATCAAAGTATAGTCCGCAGGCCATTGCAGGGGCCACCCCGATATAAAAAGGAATAGCGGTGTGCATTTCTTCAACCTGGGAATGATGAATGGGGTTATGAAAGAGAACATCACTGTTATAGTTGGCAGTGGCACTGCCCAGCTGGTTTAGCCAGGTATATTTTTCGCCGTTGCCATAGATACCGACTTCCCACAATTTTTTCTTTTCCAGGCCCGGTTTTACCAGGGAAACTGACCTGTCTTCACTAAGCAGCAAGCCTTCTTGAGAATAAATAGTCACAGTTAATGTTTCCCGGTCAACCTCGATCTGAAAATTGCCGGCCAACAGGCGACCGCTAGCTATGCGCCCCTCCAGTTCAAGCGGTTTCCCGATAACTGCAGCGGTTGAAGGCGGCAAATCTGCATTTTCACTATAGGCAAATCTGATAATGTTTTCAGCGTAAAAAAGAATCTGCAGGTAACCCTTATTACTACCAATAATATAGGCGGGGCCTTTTTTATCGATCATTGAGGAATCTCCTTCTAGATAATCTCTTCAAGCTTAATGTCGGCAACAGCAGGATATATGTAATCTGCCGCACCCACTCTTTCTGCCGGGCCAATACCGATAGTAACCATTCCAGCAGCTATTGCTGCCGCAATGCCTGCTTCTGCATCTTCAACAACCAGGCAGTAAGGCGGCTCTACTGCCAGTTTTTCAGCCGTATAAAGAAAGAGATCGGGAGCAGGTTTGGTTTTTTTAACGCTGTTGCCATCTGCTATTACATCAAATAATGTGGCTATGCCAAGGAGTTCTATCACCCGTGGAGCATTCTTGCTGGCAGAAGCAAGGGCCAGTTTATAATGTCTTGATCGCAGATCTTCTAAAATTTCAAGGGCTCCGGGCAAAAGATCTTTTTCGGAAATGTGATTGATGTAGTCGCGATAATAGCGGTTTTTACGATCCATCAATTCCTGCATTTTCTCTTCGGATAAAAGCTGCCCCTGCAGAATCAATTCAAGCGATGCGCGGCGGGAAACTCCACGCAGCTGTTCATTAAATTTCCGGTTAAATGAAAGCCCCTCTTCATCAGCCATGCGCTTCCAGGCCCGGTAATGATACTCAGCAGTATCGGTCAGGACACCATCCAAATCGAAAATGAATGCTTTGATATCTTTTTTAAGCTTCTGCAAAGGACCCTTATTATTTTTCGAAATCACTGAAATAGGCCTCTTCGGTTTCCCGGTCAAAAAGGTGAATATTTTCCAGTTCGAAGACAACTTTTACCTTATCTCCGACAAGAATATTCAGCGTTGGATCTACCCGGGCTATGATGTTGTTGCCATTCAAATCAAGAAACAGATAGGTTTCTGATCCTAAGAGCTCTGTAACTTCAACTAAAGCAATATTCTCATCTGTATCATTGGCAGCTGTAACATTGATATGTTCGGGCCTGATGCCCATGACAACATTTTTATCCAACACCTTCTTTTCTTTAAGCAGGGCCGATCTTTTCGGTTCCAGCTCTACACTGCCCCCTTTATAGAGCACTGAAACAGTCCCGTTGTTCTCGCTTAAGGTAGCATCGATAAAATTCATCTGCGGTGAACCGATGAAACTGGCCACAAACTGATTAACCGGTTTTTTATAGAGCGTGGTCGGATCGGCAACCTGGTGCACAACACCGTCCTTGAGGACGACAATACGAGTTCCCATCGTCATCGCTTCGGTTTGATCGTGGGTAACATAGATAAAAGTAGTAGCCAGCCGCAGGTGCAGCTTGCTCAGTTCGGCCCTGGTTTGAACCCTAAGCTTAGCGTCAAGGTTAGAAAGTGGTTCGTCCATGAGGAACACCTTCGGGTCACGCACAATGGCTCTTCCCAAAGCCACTCTCTGGCGCTGGCCCCCGGAAAGCTGAGCAGGTTTACGGTCAAGCAGTTCTTCGAGGCCGAGAATTTCCGCTGCATTTTCAACACTTTTCCTGATTGCTTCTCTGGGCATGCGGCGCAGTTTGAGCCCAAAAGCCATGTTATCAAATATGGACATGTGCGGATAAAGAGCATAATTCTGAAAAACCATGGCAATGTCACGATCTTTTGGTGAAACATCATTAACCAGCTCGTCATCAATATAGAGCTCGCCACTACTAATTTCTTCCAGTCCGGCAATCATTCGTAAAACTGTCGATTTGCCACAGCCGGAAGGTCCAACCAAAACGATGAATTCTTTGTCGGCAATTTCAAGGTTTACATCATGGACTGCATGGAATCCATTTGGGTATACCTTGTTCAGATTGATTAGGTTTAAACTGGCCAATACATCAACCCCTTTACATGATTTAACTATGATCTTCCAATGAAAATAAAAACGACCTTTGGTCTGCAGTCAGGGTTACAGGATGGTCACCATGCATAAAATTGATTTCATCACCCTCGACAAGCTGATAATTAACCTGGCCTTTCTTTATAGTAACAGCCAGGCGGCAATTTCGGAAGGCGATCCGGAAAGTATAGCCCCTCCAGCCTGCCGGCAGATAGGGCTTAAAACTCAGTTGACCGCCTGTCGTTCTCATCCCGGCAAAACCGTAGGTGAGACAAAGCCATGATCCGGCCATGTTAGCTGTGTGAATACCGAAGTGGGTATCTTTAAACAAATTATCAAGATCGAGCCTTGAAACAACATCAAAGAAGCTTAACGCTGCTTCACGATAAGACAGTTCTGAAGCAACTATGCTAAATATAGCAGGAGATAGAGAAGAATCGTGAGTCGTAATAGGTTCATAGTAGTCATAGTCTCGTCTCTTCTGCTCGAGATCAAAACGATCACCCAATAACAAGTGGGCCAGGATTATATCCGGTTGCTTGCAAACCTGGTAACGGTAAATCACCAGGGGGTGATAATGCAGAAGCAGGGGGTATTTATCGGGTGAAGTGGCGGCAAAATTCCATTTCTCTTTATCAAGGAAGCCGTCATCCTGGGGATGTATCTTAAGTTTTTGATCATAAGGAATATAAATCTTTTCAGCCGCTTGCTGCCATAACCTTATTTCTTGTTCTTCTAAATTGATCTTATTCGCCAGAGCCTGATACCTGCTGCTGTGGTTTTTACGCATCGTGGCAGCTATTTCACAGGCATAATTGAGATGCCAGCGGGCCATTAAATTAGTATAGCAGTTGTTATTCACCAGGGCTGTATACTCATCGGGTCCTGTCACTTCATTGAAACAGAAATAGCCACCTTTACTGGAGATGTAGGCACCGAGATCTTCCCAAAGACGGGCAGTTTCAAAGATTATTTCAGCCCCGTAATCAAGGATAAAGTTAAAGTCACCGGTCATTTCATAATACTTATTGATGGCATAGGCAATCGCTGCATTGATGTGATACTGCGCTGTCCCGGCAGGGTAATATGATGATCCTTCTTCCCCGGCTATGGTGCGCCATGGATAAAGTGCTCCCCGGGGATGGGATAATTCACGGGCCCTGCTGCGCGCTTGTTCGAGAATACTATAGCGATAAAGAAGCAGGTTTCGGGCCTGATCGGGCATCAGGGCAGCATAAAAAGGCAACAGGTAGATCTCGCTATCCCAGAAGTAGTGACCATCGTAACCTTCGCTTGACAAACCCTTGGCCCCGATTCCGATTTTTCCATCACTGCCCGCAGCCTGCAACAGATGAAAGAGGTTAAAGCGCAAACCCTGCTCATGGGCGGGAGAACCGTCTATTGCAATCTCCACATTATCCCAATATTTTTGCACATATACTTCTTGCTCTTCTAACAGGTTTTGAAATCCCCTGCTTTTTGCCTCACCTACAGCATTGGCAGCTAAGAGCGGTAGTTCACCCTGGGGATAATCACGTGAAGAATAATAGGCAATATATTTTTCAAGAATCACTTTTTGATTTTTTTTTGCTTTAAAAGTGTAAGTAACAGTAGCTAAAGAGCCGGCATAGTCAGCACTCAACTGATGTGAACTCGCTCCCTCAAGCCTGTTCTCCATGGCACAGGCAAGAAATAAACCCGACCGTTCAGTTTTATGGGTTATGATACCCAGGGATTCATTCATTTCAATAGCAACTACCGATAGGCCAAGCCCTCCGAGGGAAGCAGAAAAGCGGGGATCTTCCTCCTCGTGGGTGTGGTTGTCAACAGCGCCATCAAGCGATGAACAGATGGTTATAGTCCCTTTAAAGTTAAGGGGAATGATTTCATACTGAATGGCATAGAGGTGACGGTTGGCCAGAGAAACCACCCGTCGAACTATAATCTGCACTTCTTTGCCCCGTGGCGATCGCCAGACCAGGTCGCGCACGAGGACTCCACTTTCCATGTGGAGGGTGCGCTGGTATGACAAGAGGCTGCCTTCGATCTGACTGAAACGCTCACCATCAATGAAAAGCTCAATAATCTTGCTATCGGTAACGTTTAGCATCGTCTGAGTATTTAAGGCATAACCATAACCACGTTCAGCATGTGGAATGGGCACTGACTCATAAAAGCCATTTATGTAGGTACCGTTAATTCCTTTAACTTCAGTGCCGGCCAAACCTTCTTCATAGTTACCCCTAATCCCTATGTATCCGTTTGATAGGGTAAAGATAGTTTCACTCAGTGCATTATGCTGTACCGACAGGCAATCCTCGCGGATCTGCCAGGGATTGTTACTATAAATAGCCCGATGATCATTTTTTATCTGTTTCACTGTTAAATCATGCCCTTAATCTTGAGAAATATAAACGATGCCAAGTTATTCAATAATTCCCTTGCCCGGAAGTTTTACTTCCGGGCAAGGGTTTATTTCAGATACCTGCTGCCTGAATAACCTGCTTTACTCGATTGGGAATCCGGTCAGGTCCGCCAGATCAAGTTCAAGCTCTTCAAAGGCATCAGCAGCATTTGTCTGTCCGGTCAGAACACCGTGCACTGCACGATAGAAAAGCTCTGAAACAGCGGCATACTGCGGAGCAGTGGCCGTTGACGGACGGGCAACAGCATTGATGAAAACGTCGTAAAGACTGTCAAAGAACGGCGCTGCCTCCAGGACATCAGGGTCATCATAGAGACTCATGATGGTCGGGTTAAAGGTTCCCTCCACAGCGCGATACTTCTGGCCATCATAAGAAGCCATATAGAGAGCGACGTCGGCAGCAACCTCGGGATTATTGCTATACCTGCTGACAGCAAGCTGCCAGCCACCGAGGGTTGCAGCACCGGCACCACTTCTGCCTGCCGGCAGAGGCGAAACGTCAAAGTTGCCTGCTACAGCGCTGTCGTCTGCCATGCTGGTTGCATAGGCATAGGGCCAGTTACGCATAAAAGCGGCGTTGCCGGCATGCCAGACAGCACGTGACTCTTCTTCAGCCATGGTGGTTACACCTTCAGGTGAGATTGTGCCCACCCAGCCGGCAGCCTGATCAACTATTTCAATGGCATTGGGATTATTGATGGTGATCACACTGTCAGGGCTGATGATCGTTCCACCGTCGTTGGAAGCAATCCATTCGAGTGCGTCGCAGGTCAGACCTTCATAAGCATTGCCCTGCCAGACAAAACCCCAGAAATCGGGATTGCCATCTGCCCGCTCACCATCCTGAATAGTCTGGGCATACTCTTCCAGCTCGTCCCAGGTTTGCGGAACATCGAGACCATATTTCTCGAGCAGATCGGTGCGGTAGTAAAGCAACCCGGCATCAGTAAACCAGGGGATGCCGACCAGCCTGCCGTCCACAGTGTTGTTTTCTACAATGGCTGGGAAGTGATCGCCGGCAACAGCGGCAGCACCATACTCATTAAGATCTACAAAATGCTCGGCCATGTCACCGGGCCAGATCACGTCGATCTGGTAAACGTCGACTTCAGAGCTCTGGGCTTCAAAGAACTGCAGGTAGAGGCCAAGGCGGTCTTCAACCATGTCAGGTGTATCAAGCACATTAACAATTACACCCGGGTTATCATCCATGTACATCTCGGCCAGGTCCCTGGTCAACTCAAGCTCCATGCCAACTGCACCTGCTGCAATTGTAACGACGACACCATCAACCGGTGCTTCTGGCACATCATCGTCAGCAGGCACATCTACATCGGGATCCGGCGCTACATCGGGCTGGGCACAACCCACAGCCAGAAGCATACTTAACACCAGCAGTAATACCAAGCTAAACCATACCTTACTTTTTAACATTACTTGTTCCTCCTCTTTATTATTTAATCTTACAAGCAAAATAATTTCTTCAGCATCACCCCTTTCAAGGTTATTTTAGATAACTTAGCCTTTTACCGCCCCGGCAGTCAGGCCGGCCACTATGCGGCGCTGGAAGATCAGAACCAGGGCTACCAGGGGTACTGTTACCAATACCGCTGCGGCCATTATCTCACCGAAAGGTTCCTGGCGGGCTATTGCCCCTGTGAAATAGGCGATAGCCACCGGAACCGTGCGCGCTGCCGGATCGATGGTAGTAAAGGTCAGGGCAAAGAGGTATTCATTCCAGGCTGCGATAAAGGCCAGCAGACCGGTAGTTACCAGGGCCGGTGCAGTCAGGGGTAATAAAATGCGATGAAAGGTCTGAAAAGGTGTAGCACCGTCAACCTGGGCCGACTCCATCAGGGCATCGGGCAGTTCCTTAAAAAAGGCCGTCAAAACCCAGGTGGTAAAGGGGAGAGTAAAGATCATATAAGAGAGGATCATACTAAACCTGGCTGAAAGCCCGAGGGCAGTAATCACAGCATAGAGCCCGGTTAAGACAGTAACCTGGGGGAACATGGTCATGGCCAGGATCAGGTAAAGGGCCGGCCGGCGTCCCCGAAAACGCAATTTACCCAAAGCGAAGGCGGCAAAAGAACCGGCCACCAGGGCAAGTATTGTTGTAGAAGTGGCCACTACAGTGCTGTTGACCAGGCCACGCAGGAATTGGCCATCCCTTAAAACACTTGCATAGTTTTGCAAGGTCGGCGAAAATTCCAGAGTCTGAGGATCACGGGGAATAGCGGTTGCCGGGGTCATGAAAAGCTGGGATTCTGTTTTAAAGGACGAATTAACGGCCCAGTAAAACGGAAAGAGCAGGTAGAAAAGAATAAATATGATCATCAGGTTAAAACCAATTCTTTTGAGCAGGCCCAGAAACCCTTTTTGTTTTTTCATTCCCGATCAACCCCCATCATCTTGATATAGGAAATGGCAAAGCCAAAGATAAGGATAAAGATGATCACCCCAATAGCAGAGGCCAGTCCCATCTGGCGATTACCGATAAGCTGGAAGTAATTATAGCTGGCCATCGAGTAAGCGCTGCTGCCGAGAACAACCTGGAAGATATCGAAGACCCGTAACGCGTCGAGGGTACGAAAAATGAGGGCTACGGCGATGGCCGGCTTTAGAAGGGGAAGGGTGATGGTGAAAAACTGCCTGATCTTACTGGCGCCATCTATCTCCGCAGCCTCAAAGATATCTTCCGGCAGTATCTGCAATCCGGCCAGTAAAAGCAAAGCCATAAAGGGTGTGGTTTTCCAAACATCTATGGCTACCATGGCCTGCAGCTGATATCCACCAGTAGCAAGAAAAGCGATGGGCTGATCAATTACCCCGATCCGATCTAAAAAAGCATTAAAAAGGCCAATCCGGCTCGGCGCAAGCATCCATTCCCACATCCGGGCAGAGACAACTGTTATAACCGCCCAGGGGACAAGCATGGCTGCCCGCATACCTCCCCTGAACATGAACTTGCTGTTGACAACAAGCGCTATGATCAAGCCAAGGATCAACTCCAGAAAAACAGATATTACGGTAAAGACAACGGTATTGTTAACAGCTTCGATGAAACTGGGATCTGTAGCTCCGAAAACATACTGCTTGCCAAAGAGATTAAACTGAGTTATTTCCCGGTAGCGGCGCGGTTCCCGGGGCAGCACGTCGAGCGGCCGTTCATAAACTGTTTTTCCTGTGTCAGGATCAATCAGCAGCTGTCCTGTAACTTCGTCAATCACCGGCTGCAACTCAGTAATATGGACACTGAGCAGACGCCTGTAATTATCAAAGCCGATAAAATTGGTTTCTTCGCCGCTGGCAAAAACCCGGTCGGTAAAACTGGTGTAAAAGACCTGGATAAGGGGATAAAAAGCAATCAGGGCTATGATAATAAGAGCTGGAAGCAGCAAACGAAAAGCCAGTTTTTCTTCCCGTTTGGCCAGGTCTGACATCCCCCTTTTCAGGGGTTTAGAGCTTTTCTTAGAAAGCACCTTCTCATGATTACTTGCCACCTTTTTCCCTCCCTTATATATTTTGACAAAAACTCCCCAAAAACAACAGGGCTGACATTTAAGTATACAGGGGTACTGATTCTAAACCCTGTCTGGCAGTACTGTCCCGGAAAACAATGCTATGGGGCAAAATGATATCACACTTATCAAAATCAATGCCTTCTATTATTTTGATTAACCTGTCTGCTGCCATCCTGCCCATCTCATCAATGGGCTGGTGGACAGTTGTGAGGGTGGGATAAAAAAAAGAAGCCATCGGCACATCATCAAATCCGGCCACTTCAATATCAGCTGGAACATTGAGACCACAGTCAATAATTGCCCTGATAGCGCCGAATGCCATCAGGTCGCAGGCTACGAAAAGAGCCTGCAGGTCAATCTTTTCACTTAACATCTGTTTGACTATTTTATAACCGTCGTTTACCTCAAGCGGGCCGGTCCTGATCAGCTGATCGTCAATGGGCACCCCATAATCCTCAAGCGCCTGCCTGTACCCGAGGTATCTTTCTTTACCGGAATATTCATCTTCTAAGGGAGCGCAGACCATGCCAACCCTGGTATAGCCTTTTTCTAAAAAACAACGGGTAATATCATAAGCCGCCTTCCGGTTATCGATACGGATACAGATTGCAGAGCGGCTTTCTTCACAACCTGCATTGACCAGGGCAACCGGCAGGAAAGATCTTTTAAAAAATGCTTTCGACTCTTCAGTTAATTGTGAAGACAAAAAAATGATGCCATCAACCCTTTTTTCCTGCAGCATCATCAATAATTCTATTTCTTTTTCCGGTGCATTATGTGAATTACAAACGAAGATGTTATAACCATTACTGTAGGCAACACCTTCAATGCCCTTCAGTAAAACTGAAACAAAGAGGTTGGCGCTGTCAGTAACAATCACGCCGATGATTCGACTTTTCTTGAAAACCAGGCTCCTGGCAGCCGGGTTGGGTTTGAATTCGAGTTCTTCGATAGCCTTTAAAACACGGGCCCTCGTTTCTTCCCGGACCGGTTTGGTGTTGTTGAGCACCCTTGAAACTGTTGCCTTGGAAACACCGGCTTTCCTGGCCACCTGATCAATTGTTGCCGGCATAGAGTATGACCTCCTGCTTAATTGTATTATAGGAAACCGGTTTCCCGATGTCAAGCTTTTTTTTGAATTGGTTGAAAAGGCAAGTAAATGAAGTAGGACACCAGTACCGGGTTCATTGTCTTGCGGGTTAGACGAACATCTGCTGTAACAAGCCTTTTTTCTGCTCCCGGAGGGCGTCGAGCTTTTCTTTTTCTTTTTCGATCTTG